>CAIOCT010000115.1 GCA_903856725.1 uncultured Verrucomicrobiota bacterium | reverse complement strand
TATCGGGGCGGACTAGGGACCTGCGCCATCGCGATGCATTGAGCGCGCTCGCTCAAACGCGGCGCTGCACGACCACGAGCCCCTGATTATCAGCGAACAGGCGGCGCACGGTCGCGGGAACTTTATGCGCGGCAAAAGCGGCCGCCATTGCCCGCGCGACTTTAGCCGCCTCGCGCGGTCGCGCTACACAGAGAACGCTGGAGCCGCTACCACTCAACCAACCCGTCAGCGCGCCCGCTTTGACGCCAGCATCGATCGCGGCTTTGCCGCCAGGAATAAGTGGCAACCGGTAAGGCTCATGCAGAAAATCGCACACCGCATCGCGCAACCGATCATATTGGCCGGACACCATTGCCGCGACGACATAGGCCGCACTATTGATACTTTTAATTGCATCAAAGTACGGCAGCTCCTTCGGTAAAATTCCGCGGGCCTTCTTGGTTTCGAGCTCTTGATCAGGCGAGCCCACCACAAAACAAAGATCACGACCGATTGCCTTGCGGAGCACACCGAGCAATGCCCCCGTATGGGCATCGCAACGCGCCACGCAAAAGCCACCAATGACTGCCGGCGTAGCATTATCAGGGTGCCCCTCGAGCTGCGTTACCAGACTGCAAAGATCATCCTTGGTCAGGCGCGCCCCGCTTAATTCATTCAGCGCCGCGACTACGCCGGCCCGAAGAGTTACGCTAGAACCCAAGCCGCGCGAAATGGGCACATCACCCACAATTTTAAGCGTATACCCAAACTCCTCCACCCCTGACCGGACAAAAAATAATTGCGCTGCCTCGTCTGCCATGGTCAGACCAGCCGCATCGCGCTTCGTCGCCGCCCGCGCCCCCCGCCAGGCACCGCGGGTCAGCGTGATTGTGTTATAAACCGTCAGAGCTAAGCCCAAGGTATCGAAACCCGCACCGCAATTGGAGGTACTGCCAGGCACCCTGACCTGAACACTTTGAAATATTTTTCTTTTCATCGACGAAATTTAAGGGCCTTACGGGCTTCCATTTGCTGCTCACGCTTTTTCACATCCGCGCGCTTGTCGAACTGCTTTTTACCAGTAGCGGTAGCAATCTCGACCTTCACTAACGCGGTTTTGAAATACATCCGCAGGGCGACCAAGGTCTTGCCGCCCGTCTCCACGGCGATCTGCAGCTTACGAATTTCGCTATCGTGCAGGAGCAACTGCCGCACGCGCCGTGGGGCATGCTGCGAGGGCCCACCGTGCGTGTATTCCTGAATGTAAGCTCCATAGAGCCAGACGCCGCCTTTTTCCACGCGCGCAAAGGCATCGGTGATTTGCGCTTTCCCTGCACGGATCGACTTTACCTCCGTACCGACTAATTTAATTCCTGCTTCGAATTTGTCGTGAATAAAATAATCGCGCAGCGCCTTCGAATTACGAAGCTCGGTGTAACGGGCGGAATCATGCGACTGGGCAGCCATGGGCGAAAAACAATGATGCGGCAGACAACGAGAGGTGACAAACAAAAGAAGCGAGGCCAAGGCCTCGCTTCGTAGAATCCGACATCAACCCGCGAGGGTTGATTTAGGCCGTGTGGAGCTCGTAGCTAATCTTGCCCTCAATCACCTCGCGCAGGGCGACGTCCTCAGGACTGAGCTTTTCCAGCGACTCGACGAGCGGACGACTGCCGCGACGGAGCTGCTTGACGCGACGGGAAATCACGTTGATCAAAATATTAGGGTCGGAAATGACCTTCTGGGCTTCGCGGATGTATTCGTCTCTCATAGTGGCAGTCGGGAAGATTGTGAACGGATAGGCCTACGGCGGCCGGCAAGAGCGTCAAGGGCCAATTTCGCAAGTTTACCCTCCCCGCCCTAATCATTGATTATAAAGCTGAAGCCAAGCCATCTGCCGGCGCCAAAGAGCGCAACTTATCCGCGCAAAAAACCTGCTGCACATTTAAATACTTATCGACCAACGCTTCCAGTCGCTGTTTCTCAAATAATCATCGGCCACCACCAGGCCGTCGTCTTCGGCTGAAAATGCGCGATAAAAACTGAGCTGAAAAGTACTTGTCATGGGCAAGGGTGAACTCTACATCCCCACCCTTACTCAGTCCGAATTAATCCTTATCAACCCTCTTTATGTCTCAGCACAACAGCCTCAAGTCCGGTGGCGGCCTCGTCATCAAACGCAATGTCCTCAAGCGCTTCGAGCGCGTCGGCCTCCTCAAGAAGCGTGGCCAATGGAAAGAAGGCGATCGCGTCTTAGGTCTGCGCAAGACCAAAGCTGACGTCTAAGCTTGGTCACAGCGAACTATCCAAGCGGTCACGCGGCTTCATCAGTCGCTACACCCCTCGTTTTCGCCCCCACTTCATAATCTGGCAGGCTCACCGCCTGCCTTTTTTATTCCCATGATTCACGACCTCTTCAAGCCGCTCATCGAGTGGTACACCCATTCCCTCGCCGCTGGCGGCTATCCGCTGATCGTGTTGCTCATGTTTATTGAGAGCACGTTTCTCCCCCTGCCGAGCGAGCTCATTATTCCGCCCGCCGCCTATCTCGCCGCCACAAAAGGCGGCATGAGCCTAACGGGTATTGTCATCGCTGGGACCTTGGGCTCGTGGCTCGGAGCCACCGCCATGTATTGGACGACCCGCTGGGCCGGTCGCCCACTCGTGCTGAAATTCGGTAAATATTTTTTAGTCTCCCCCGAAAAAGTTGGGCAAGCGGAACGCTGGGCCGCCGCCTACGGTAATTTTGGCATCTTTGCCTCCCGCCTCCTGCCTGTAGTTCGTCACCTCATCGGTATTCCCGCCGGCATCGTCCGGATGGATTATGGCAGATTTTCTCTCTGGACCCTCGTTGGCTCCAGTGTGTGGTGCGCCGTTCTTTGCTGGCTAGGAGTGCAAGCGGGCCAAGACCAAGCGTTGATGAACGGCGAACTGCACTCCATTACGCGCTGGGCCATCGGGGGACTCGCTACGCTGGGAATTATTTATTATTTCTTTGTCCATCGCCAGATGCAGGCGGGGAAAAAATAAGCCGCCCCTAACCGTGGCCCAAGGTTGATTTGGGCTGGTCCGGCTGCTTGGCTTGCGCCCTCAATTTATGAGCTCACCAAAAAAGAAAGTCGCCATTCTCACAGCTGGTGGTCACGCCCCCTGCCTGAGCGCCGCCGTTGGTCAGCTCATTCTCCACTACACGCAGCAATGCCCTGATTGGGACATCATCTGCTACCGCTCGGGCTACAAGGGCCTACTCCTCGGTGATCATATTGTTATCACCCCAGAAATTCGCGCCCAGGCCAGCGTGCTACGCCAATTTGGCGGCAGCGTAATTGGCAACAGCCGCGTCAAACTCACTAATGTTAAAGATGCGGTTAAGCGTGGTCTCGTCAAAGAGGGCCAGCTCCCTCTTGCCGTCGCGGCGGAACAGCTGCAGCGGGACGGGGTTGATATTCTCCACACCGTTGGCGGCGACGATACCAACACCACCGCCGCCGACCTCGCGGCCTATCTACAGAAAAATAATTATCAGCTCAACGTCATCGGTCTACCCAAGACGATTGATAACGATATTATCCCAATCAAGCAGAGCCTCGGCGCCGTCACTGCGGCGGAACAAGGCGCCCATTTCTTTGCCAACGTCGTAACGGAGCTCGGCGCCAGCGCCCGCACGCTCATCGTGCATGAAGTGATGGGCCGCAGTTGCGGCTGGCTCACCGCGGCCACGGCCCGCGTTTATCAACAGAGCCTCGCCGCTAAAACGTGGGTGCCAGCCATTGGTTTGGCGCGGGAGCGCTACGCGGTGCACGCGATCTATTTACCAGAGCTAGCCTTAGATATTGAAGCTGAGGCTAAACGCCTGCGGGCCCTCATGGATCGGCATGGAAATATTAATTTATTCGTGAGCGAAGGGGCCGGCCTAGACAGCATCATTGCGGAAATGACTGCCCGCGGCGCCCCGATTGATCGGGACGCCTTTGGTCACGTCCGTCTCGATACCATCAATCCCGGCAAATGGTTTGCCGAACGTTTTGCTACCATGCTCGGCGCCGAGAAGGTGTTGGTGCAAAAGAGCGGCTATTTTGCCCGCTCGGCGCCAGCCAATGCCGAAGATCTCCAGCTCATCGATACCTGCGTGTTAAAAGCCATTGAGTGCGCTCGCGCCGGAGTCAGTGGCCTCATCGGCCATGATGAGGAACGCGGTGACGTCCTGCGCGCCATTGAATTCCCCCGCATTAAAGGCGGCAAAGCTTTTGATACGACGCAACCGTGGTTCAAAAAATTGCTCGAAGAAATTGGTCAGCCCCTGACGGCCCCGATCACCGTCGCGCATTAAGCGCGGCGGGCGGAACCAGCCCGAGAGTGGGTTGCCTCCAAACAATTAAAACAGCTTGAAAAGCCGGGCTACCCGAGAAAGCTGTCCGTTCGGTTCTCTGCGAGTGTAGCACAATGGATAGTGTATCCGCCTCCGAAGCTGATGATCCGGGTTCGACTCCCGGCACTCGCACCAGCTTGATTCTTGGGCTGTTCGCGCCCGCTCGGCTCAGCGCAAGAAATTGCCGGTTGTGCCCGCGACCGTGGCTCGATCGGCTGCTCCCTGAAGTTCGAGCGCGTTGGTAACACTGTAGACTGCTGATCCGCCGGCACCGCTGCCACTCGGAGCCCACAGGGTATTCGTGCTGCTGCCAGTGACCGCACTCAGGGCGGTCGGATAGATATTTTGAGCCGTGGCAGTGGCCAAAAGGCCAAAGGTCACCTCGGCCCCACTCGTGATCGTTCCGTTGTAACTCTCATTCGTGATCACGTAATGGTTACCCACATGGCTCGCGAGCACTCCGTCCCAATCGTAATAAATACCCGACGGCCAGTCGAAGATTAGCGTCCAATTCGTAATGGGAGCACTCGAGTTATTTTTTATCTTAAAACTACCCTGCACCGCGTAGGCGCTGCCCACCACCCATTGATTTGTAAAACTGAATGTTACCTGCAGATCCGTGCTGCTAACCGCATTGCTCAGTGCTTTATCGTAATGATAATCAAAACTATTATAGGCTTTGAGCTTTTTTACTACTAAGCCACCGGTGAAATCCCCCCCAGAATCGCCCCCTTTTAGCTCGAGATAGGCGTAAGGAGCATAGAAACACGCAACCGTTTTCGAGATACCATCAATTTTGCAGTCGCTTGTAGTACTGGTATAAACACGGAGCGCACCAGCCCAGCTACTGTTACTAAAACCACTTCCATTGAGCTGCAGCGTCCCATCCGTATAAATATAGCAGGAACTGTTACTCGGCACCTTAAGACCATCTTCCACTTTAGTTCCATTACTGCCCACAATCGTGACATGTTTACCCGCCGTGATCGAAAGGTTTTGAATCGTTTCCCCACTACAAAAATAATAATAGCGACCGTCCGAAGCCGGCACATGGCCACTCACGGGTAAAGTAGAGGCTAAGGATGAGCCGACGCTATAATACTGACTCACGCTAGCGGTGGTCGGATAAGTCGGCAGGGGATAAGTAGCACTATAATTAGTGGTAAGCGTACCGGTATATTTTGTGGCGGCAGGAGCCGTCATTCCTGCGCCCAAGTAAAGATTTCCATAAATTTTTGCCGATGAACCAAACGTCGCCGTCCCCGCCAAAATCCCCGCGGCAAGATCAGTGGTGGCAATGGAGGAAGAGTAAGTCAGCCACGGGCCAGTCGGACTGCTAGAAGCATTTGAATTAAAACTGTTCGCAAAGGTACTGTCGGCGAATTCAGCGGTATTCAAAACCACCAGCCCAAGACCTGTGGTCGATCCGCCCCCCTCGAGACTAATGGTTAAAGTCTTAACCACCGGCGGGCTCCCATCAAAAGGCGTCACGACAGCCTGCGAATAGACCGTGGGCGTGGTGACACTGCCATCATAGCCGGCCACATATATCTTCACCACTCCGACCGCGTTTTGATCACGATTAAAAGAAGGGAGCGTGTAGGTCGCGTTAGTTCCGGACAAGGTCCAGCCGGACCAAGCCGTCGCTGCCGCCGTTCCGGTCGCCATGAGATTGAGGCGATAAATCGCCTCCTCTAACCCAGCCTCCGCTAAATTATTCGCGTCGCGGGAAAAAAAAGTCCGATGCGCCACCTTCAGTGCGTTACTCGACAATTTAAGATAGCTACCCAAGACCAAAGCGATTGCGGCCGCCATCAGCATGGCCACCAGTAATATACTACCGCGCTCTCGAGAACGGCGTAATAAAACAGGCGATGTCCGTAAAACAGTGGGCATTAGGAAGTGGGCTTATTGCGTAAAATGAAGGTGGCCGAGATCGCTGTATCCGTCGCGGTCGCAGCGGTTTTCGCGGAGCGAGAGGCCGTGACGCTGACGCGAACGCGTTTCGTCGCGAGGTCCGTGGTTGCGACATTACCATCGCGATCGTAGCGAGAAAAAGTCACCCCCGCCGCACCGCCCGCCAGAGCAGGAATTCCGTTTACCAAGTAAACCCGCCCCGACGTCACGCTGCTACTCGCCCCAACGACCATGAACAAACTCTGCGTCGCACTCGTCCATGCATAAGTCACCTGCCGCGTGCTACCGGCACTGGTCGGAATCGTCAGTGTAATATCAGAAGAGCTATTCCAAGTAATCGCGCTGGCGCTCTTTAAGTCGGCACTCAGCTGCTCAAGACCGCGGCGCGTCTGCGTGCTCATCTCAGCATATTGCGTGATCCGCAAACCGCTGCGCATGAGTTGCAAATTAGTAACGAGCACGCCGGTTAACACGAATCCGCCCAACAGGGCGCTGACCATGACCTCGACCAAAGTAAACCCGCGTGAGGAGCGCTGAGGCGCGTTAGGCTCCGTAGTAATAAGCATAGAGCCCCCCCTGGGTGTAGTAAGTCGTGTAGCTACGGGAAAGTGAGCGCCCATCGTAATTGCGCCAGGTAACGGTGAGCGTGATTTGCACCATTTGACTCGAACGATTAGCTAGCGTTGTCAGAGCCCGAGACAAAGTGAAGCGACTCGCGACCGCGGGATTGCCCGCGAAACCCGCATCCATCGTAGGGGCATAAGACGCATTACTCACAGCGGTCCAGCTAAAGAGCCGCTCTTTCTCGAGTTCACATTGTAGAATGTTGCTAGCGATCTCGAGATTACGCGCGGTATCGAGATGGAGGTAAGCCCGTTGCATCACCGTGAGGGCAGTCGTGATGGCGAAGGCCAAAATAATTACGGCCATCGCCACTTCTGCAATCGTGAAGGCCGCGACGGACGCGTGCGCGCGCGGCGGCGAACTGGGGCGAAGCGCGGAAGACTGCGAAAAATTAAGGCAAGCGCGCATAAATTTCTCCGCAGTAGATTAATGTTTGGTAATTCTTAATTTCAATCAGCCCGCCGAGTTGATCAGTCTGATAACACAATTGGGCATTGTGGCGCCCAAGCACGGCGAGCGGGTGGATAACGCGGGGGGCCGCTACGGCGCCTAACTCAAATAACTTAAGCTCGCCGGATCGATCCACGACGATTCCGTGTTGACCCGGTTCATTCCCGGTTAAGTAAACACCGGTCAAAGCAGTCTGGAGCGCGGCCAATTCAGCCGTGGCCACTGGGATAAAGCCCGGCCCAGAATCTGGCCGCAGAGCGGGAGCCGCTAAATAAATCATCAAGCCGAGGAGCAGGCCCGCCGCCACACCCAGGCGCCCTAAAGCGGAAGCGCCTGCTGCAGGCTCTGCGGCGAGCGGTAATTCTACGGGAGCAACGGGGGTGATGAGAGCCGCGGCCCGAGCCACGAGAATGCTTTGGTGACGAGCCAGGGTAGCGGAGCCATCTAATTCCGTGAGGGCCTCATCCACCGTTAAGATCTGTCCAGGCTGATCTCTATGATGTACGTCATAGAGAATCAGCCGTTTTCGTTCAGTCCGAATACAGTAACTTTCCCGCTTCGACTGAATTCTAATTTCCGCCTCGCTGAGCGCATTATCAATGGGATCAAGTTCACAAAAATTAAGTAACAGTTCCCGTAAGGCGGCGGGCCCCAAATTATGCTGCGGGAACTGCGCGCGAGCGACCACGGAGCGAGCATCCGCCGCAAGATTGACGAGCGTGAGATTGTACATCGAAGCGGATGGTTTAGTCTTCGACGAAGTAAATGGGCCAACCATTGAAGCCGGTGCGGAACAGGCCGGTGGCGAGGTCGCCATCATCTAGGCGCCGGTCAATTTTCAGTAAATCATCTCGAGTTATCGCTAAAGGATCCCCGCGCACAAAAGCGGTCAAAGTGATGGCGCCGCGATTCAGTCGATCCGCCCCATCGCCTGTGGCTGAGTCGGCACTGGGTGCAACCCAACCATAGCTCCCCCCGAAGGGCGAACCGTGCGTCCAATGAGTTGTCTGCAAAATCTCTTCCAGTCCCGCTGGCAGCACGGCTTCTCCCTGAGTCGAAGGGGGCCAAATCTCAGACCGGCGATGATATTTTTTTAACTCACTGGCGAAAATCTGTAGATCAGTGCTCAATCGCTCACGACGCTGGTGCTGCTGATGACGACCCACGAGTTGGGCAATCACGATGAGCGCACTTAACCCAATTACCACCGCGAGCATTATCTCCGACAACGTGAACACCCGCGGAACCGATTGCACGGGATCCGCTAACACGTCCGAGTTAATTTGAAATTTCTGCGCCGCAGAGCTCATGTCACACGCGCGTTGGACTCAGCTCTCGATGGGGTTAAAGCCAACATCAGCGAGCGTACTGCGTTCTACTTCCTCTAGGCTCGTCCAGCCAATGAGGGCTTTTTTTAAGCCATCATAGCGCAGGGAATGGTGACCCACGCGCTTGGCCTCCTCGATCAGCAAGGCCACGCTCTGCTTTTCAGTGATCAGCTCGCGCATTTTTTCAGAGACCTCCACAAATTCATAAATTCCCACGCGACCGCTATATCCGGTCCCAAAGCATTTCGGGCAGCCGCGCCCGCGACATAAAGTAACTGGGATGCCTTCATAGCCTGAGAAAAAGGGCGCCAGCTCTTGTTCTGTGGCCTGGTATTGCTCTTTGCACGAAGAGCAGAGGCGGCGCACCAATCGCTGGGACAGCACGCCCATGGTCGTCGGGGCCACCAGATACGGATCTACGCCGATTTCGACCAACCGCGTGACCGCTTGCAGCGCGTTATTGGTATGCAAGGTGGTGAGCACTAAATGCCCAGTCAAAGCGGCTTCCGTTGCAATCAACGCTGTCTCCAAATCGCGAATTTCTCCGATCAGAATAACATCAGGATCTTGGCGCATGATACTCCGCAACACTCGGGCAAAGCTCAGCCCAATCCCGGCGTTAACCTGATGTTGAGTGATATCGGTCAAACGATATTCCACGGGATCTTCAATCGTAGTGATATTAAGATCGGGCCGGTTAATCTGGTTAATGCAGCCATAAAGAGTGGTCGTTTTTCCGCTACCCGTCGGACCGCAGACGATTAAAATGCCGTTGGGTCGAGAAATGACTCGCTTGATCGCTTCCAGCGCCGAACGCGGAAAACCCAGATTATCCAAACTCAACATTGACTGATCGAGCGGCGAACCCAGCAGACGTAACACCGCTTTCTCTCCATAGAGACTTGGCATGGTAGAGACGCGAAAGGCCGTACTCAGAGTCCCAAAATTTAATTCAAACGCGCCATCCTGCGGCAAGCGATTCTGCGCAACATCCAGCTGACATAACACCTTCACGCGCACCACGAGCGTGACGTGTACCGAACGCGGCAAATCCATAATGGTCTGCATGTCGCCATCAATGCGCATCCGCACGCGACTATCTTCTGCCCGCGTCTCAAAATGAATATCAGAAGCACGGCGGCGATAGGCCGTTAGGATAATGCTATTCAATAATTCAATGACGGCCTTTGATTCGACCAGGTCGGCCACATCAGTGCCTTTTTTGATTTCGCGGGCCCCGATCATGCCAGGTAACTGCTCGCAGACCGTCAGCAAATTTGCCGCGATGTTGCCCTCGTGGCCGAGGTACATGTCGATCACAGTCGAGATTTCCTCCGGGTGAGAGAAAACGGGACTAATATTTTTGCCCAAAATTTTACTCAGTGATTCAATTTGCCGCGTATTAAGCGGTTCTACCATGGCGACGGTAACGGTATCGCCGATAGAATTCAGCGCGATTGCCTGCACCCGCCGCGCAACCTCCACCGGCAATTGCTCGTAGCTATCCGTGGGGATTGCTACGGTCATTGGGCTAACATACGCCACGCCGAGTGAATCAGCCCACAGCTGGCAGAGCCGACCTTTGGGCAAAATTGACCTATCCATGAAATCTTTCAGCAACCGCATGGGATCATCCTGCAGCAACTCCGCCCGTGCATTAATTAACTGGGTTTGCGCCGGCACCTGCAGGCGCACGGCTGCGAGAAATTCTGATACGTTACTCATGGGCAGGTTTCTCCAGGCGGCGAGCCGGTGCGCGGAACCGAGCAGAAATGTCTTTCTGCGGCAGAAGACGCGGCGTGCCGGATGATTGGTTATAATCAAGGTGCGCTTCGTCGAGCATAGCGCGCAGATCGTAGCGCACCAAATAATCAGCGAGCGAAGGCAACTTGGTTTTAGCGGGCTTGGGACTGCTCATGAGGAATAACTTGATCAGGGAAAAATTGCGCCAACATTTGCTGTAATTCAGTGGTCAACTGGTCGGCGCGAATGTCTTTTAAAATAAAATAGGAAGCTCCGAGATTCACACATTCCTCCACGACGGCTTCCTCTGAGATAGACGTCAGCATGAGAATGGGCGTGTATGGTTTGGCCTTACGAATCAGGCCCAGAGCAGTGACGCCATCCATACGCGGCATATTGATATCGAGAATGATAAGTTCGGGATTAATCGACTGACTCAGCGCGACGGCTTCCTGACCATCACGCGCTTCTACAACCGTACAATCGATCGATGTCTGCAGCACCCGACTGACAAAAGTTCGCATGTAGGCTTCATCATCGACCAACAAAATACGGAGAGGGATGGTACGCTTAATCATGGGTTAACCTAAGCGCCGGGACCATTGAACAAAGGGCAGAAAGCCTGATCGCGCAGAAAAATCTCTCGGTCACTCACCTGAAGATTTCGGCCAAGAACAGAACTTCCATACACTCGCCCAGTACTGAAGGTTAAATCGAGCGAAAGGAGATCTGTGCCATGAAGAGAGCGCATGGCTAGCTTATCGACTAAATCAGCCAATGCTTGAGCGCAAAACGCCCCATATAATTGGGTGAATACAACTACCCGCCCAGCCAAAGCCCCTCACCCACCCAACCACCCAACCACCCTGAGGGGGCTCGGTTTGTAACATATTATGTTACAAACCGAGGCCAGCAGAAGGCAGCGCCACTTTGTCTGGAGTGGGGTAAAAGGACGAAAAGGGAGGAAGATCTCGCTCAACCAAGAGTCAGCCGCCGTCGACCCAAAGCACGCCGACTAACCCTGACTCGACTCAGATATGAATGGCCCGACCTAAAGCGGCGAGGGCCGCCTCGCCGAGCGCTTCGGAAAGCGTTGGATGGGCGTGAATGGAATGATGCACATCGTTGATTGTCGCCTCGAGGTTCATCGCCAAACCGTATTCTGCGATGAGCTCCGTGGCCTCATGGCCAATAATATGCACTCCATAAATCTCGCCGGTCTGGGCGTCGGCGATGACCTTAACAAAGCCGTCTGTATCGCCAGCTGCGACGGCCTTGCCGACGGCGCTGAAGGGGAATTTACCGACCTTATAATTCAAGCCTTTCTCCTTGGCCGCTTTTTCGGTCAAGCCCGTGCTAGCCACTTGCGGCTGGCAATAAGTACAGCCTGGGAAAATGCCGACCTGCTTAGGCTGGCTGTGACCAAACATTCCTTCGACCGCCTGCACAGCTCGAAAGGAAGCCACGTGAGCGAGCCACGGCGGGCCCTGAATATCGCCGGCCGCATAAATACCGGGGGTACTCGTTTGATAATCTGGGCCGACCTTCACAAAGCCGCGGTCGAGCTCAAGCTTGACCTTGGTGGACGTAAGCCCGTCGAGGGCTGAGGTAATCCCGATTGCAACCAAGACGGTCTCAACTTCGAGTTCAGTCTTCACCCCATCCTTGACGAGATCGAGTTTCACACTCGTCGCACCGACGCGGATATTTTCGCTCTTAGTCCCAGTATGAACGGCGATCCCCTGTTTGGTAAAACTCCGCTCTAACACCTTCGCCACTTCCTCGTCTTCTACCGGCAGCACCTGCGGCAACATCTCGATGAGGGTAACCTTCGTGCCAAAGGCATTGAAGAAATAAGCAAATTCGACGCCGATAGCCCCAGCTCCAATAATAGCCAGCGTCTTAGGAGCAGTTTTAGCAGCGAGCGCCTCACGCGAAGTCATCACCCGCACCCCGTCGACTGGCAAGCCCGGCAAGGCTTTAGGTTTTTGCCCCGTGCAGAGCAGAATATTTTGGGTGCGGAAAAACTTACCGCGATGTTCACCCGAGGTGATCTCCACCATGCCCGGAATGGTGACCGAGCCTTGGCCCACGAAATAATCGACCTTATTTTTCTTGAGGAGAAACTCGACGCCTTTGGCCATTTGAGTAGCCACGCCCCGCGAGCGTTCGATCACTTTGGCAAAATCGAAAGTGGCTCCGGTCACACTGAGGCCATAAGCATCTGCTTTCTGAATCGTGCGGTAAAGTTCCGCGCTTTTTAGGAGAGCCTTCGTGGGAATGCAGCCCCAGTTGAGGCAGGTGCCACCGGCGCGTTCCTGTTCAATCACCGCGACCTTCTTGCCCAGCTGCCCAGCGCGAATGGCGCCAACGTAGCCAGCCGGACCGCCCCCGATGATCACCAAGTCATAAATTGCATCTGCCATAATATAGATATTTGAGGGGGCAACGTCGCCACGACGACCATTTTCGTCAAACGGAAACGAGGAAAACTTAGCCCCGTCCCCTCCCCTAGATATCGATTACGTCATCCTGCTTCGCCGGCTGACTCGGTGGCGGACGAGGCGGCTTAGCCGGCGCTATAAAACGATTCAAAATCAGGCTAGTCAGACTCACGATCAGCGCCCCCCACAAGGCCGAGCTAAAATTGGCCACGTGAAAACCCTCCACCACCCGGCCCGCAAAATAAAATAAGCACGCATTGATGACCCAGGTGCCAATGCCAAGCGTTAGGACGATAAACGGCAGCGCAAAGAGAAGCAGAATCGGCTTCAGCACCGCGTTAAAAAAAGTCAAAACGAGCACGACCGCCAATAAGGTAGCCCCGGAATCGTAAGTGATCCCCGTCACCAATCGGGTGCTTAGCGCCACCCCTAAGGCTAAAATCAAGCCGCGCAGCAGCAGATTGACGAATGCGTTGTTCATTGATTGATAATGAAACTTTGACGCTCCTTTCCGTAGAGCAATGAAAATTCTTATTGTCCAAGATTACCTCCGCAGTGGCGGCACTGAACGCCAATCGGTGTTCATGGCCACGATGTTTGCCCAAGCTGGGCACGAAGTGACACTGCTCACCTTTCGCCCGCGGGGCATACTCGAATTGGATGGCGAACAACAACCGTTCGCCTGCCGTTCGCTCCAATCGTTCGATACCCATCTTGATTGGTTTGCGCCTGGCCTGCTCAATGCGGCCGAAGAAGCGGCCCCCTCAACTCGTGCTCTGCATGGGCCGAATGGCCAACTGCTACGCTGGCTTCATTCAGCAGCGCCTACCCCAAGCCGCGGTTATTTGCACCATGCGCACAGGCAAAGCCTTGCCCTACTTATTTGTGCGCTCCCTGCAACGGTGTCGCCATATTGTGGCTAACAGCCACGTGGCAAAACGCGTCCTGACTGATCAGCACAACATTCCCTCTCACCAAATCACAGTGATCCATAATTCTGTGCTTTGCTCAACCGAGGTAAACACCCCCCGCAACCAAGCCCTGCGACGACTGCATCATGCCACCCCGTCCACGATCGTCCTGCTCAATGTGGCTATGTTTCGCCCAGAAAAAAATCAACGTGAGCTCATCGAGATTTGCGCCAAACTTCCCGGGTATCTCGACTGGCAACTTTGGCTGGCTGGCGATGGCCCTGCACAGAAAAAGTGCGCACGGCTGGCGCACGATCTCGGACTCGGCTCGCGCATTAAATTCCTCGGTTACCAATCAAATCCTACGCCGCTCTACCTCGCGGCTGATCTCGCCGTACTGGCTTCCCAGAGTGAGTCCCTCCCCAATTTTCTGATTGAGGCCCAACTGCATGGCTTGCCCACCGTGGCCTATGATATCGTCGGCGTCGGTGAATGTTTCGTGCCCGATCGCTCCGGTTACCTCATTGCTAACCACCATCAAACCGGCTTCGGCGCCGCGCTGGAACGATTAATCCGGGAGCCTGCCTTGCGCCACCGCTTTGCGGATCAAGGCCGCCGTCACGCCCAAGCTAATTTTGCACCGACCCATCAGGTTCAAGCCCATTTAAATTTATTCCGGGAGCTAACCCAAACTTAGCTTACGGCCCGCTGAATTGCTACGACGACGCTCGAGCGATCATCGTTAAGGGCGCCCCACGCTCTATTTGCTTTATAGCTATTCGTCTCTTTCTTGCCCTCCGTGCCTCCTTCTTCCGCGCCTGAATCGATCCGCCTTCGCGGTGTTCACCAGCACAACCTCAAGGGCTTCGACCTCGACCTCCCTCTCGGTCGCTACATCGTCGTCACCGGTTTGAGCGGCGCCGGAAAATCATCGCTCGTTTTTGATACCCTTCACGCCGAGGGTCAGCGCCGTTACGTCGAAACATTCTCGGCCTACACCCGCCAATTTCTCGATCTTCTCGATAAACCAAAGGTCGATGCCATTGAAAATATTCGGCCGTCGATCGCGATCGAGCAAACGAACACGGTCAAAACTTCTCGCTCCACTGTTGGCACCATGACGGAGCTGACCGATTTCGCCAAAGTTTGGTTCAGTCACGTCGCCACTTGCTACGATCCCACCACCGGCGAACCGGTCGAAGATGATACACCCGCCAGTATCTGGAAAAAAACTTACGCCGCCCATTTCCAAGTATCCGCCCAGCCAGTCACCTTACTATTATGCTTTCGGATCACGCGACCAGCTAATCTCGCATGGCTGGAAATGCTCACCAGCATTAAAGGCCAAGGTTATACCCGCGTCTTGGTTCCCACCCACGGCCGGCCGCAAGTACCGCCGGCAACGCTGACTCTGCATAAAATTGATGACCTGCTGGCCACCTTAGCGACCAGTTCGGCTGATGAGCGCGACCCCTTAGCCGCAGAGGACTGGCCCTTTGTTCAGGTTATCCAAGATCGCTTGATCCTCACGGCAGAACACCAAGCACGTTTTCAAGAAGCCACCGAAACCTGTCTGCATTTTGGCCAAGGCCAGATTTATCTCTTCACTGCCGACACCCTTGGATCCGCAGGGCATTACTCCCAAGGCCTACATTCTCCCCGAACCGGTCGGACCTTTCGTGCGGCCTCGCCGGGCATGTTTTCTTTTAACTCCCCACTGGGCGCTTGCCCGAAATGTCGCGGATTTGGCCGGATTATTGAAATCGACTACCGTCTCGCCCTCCCCGACCACTCCCTTTCGATCGATGAGGGCGCAATCAAACCGTGGGAAAGCGAAGTCTACGGTGAGTCCAAGCAAGACTTCTTATCTTTTGCCAAAAAAAAAGGCATCCCCACGCACGTCCCCTTTGCCACGCTAAGCCCTGAGCAACAGGCTTACGTCATCGAAGGTGAGCCCGGTTATAACAGTGAGGGAGAAAAGCACTGGCCGGATTATTGGTACGGATTAAAGGGATTTTTTCGCTGGCTGGAAAAAAGTGCCTACAAAATGCACGTGCGCGTTTTTCTTTCGCGCTATCGCACCTACAACCAATGCCCTGATTGCCACGGTGCACGGTTGCAACCCGAAGCTCTCTGCTGGCAATGGCGCGGTTATACCCTGCCCCAACTTTATCAACTGCCGGTCAGCAACCTACTCGCGCTGCTCAAGCCGAGTGAGGCAAACGTTGCACCAGCCAGCTCATCATCGGCCCACCAAAGGGATTTAGCCCATGACTCGATCGTTACTCGACTCCGCTATCTAGAACAGGTCGGGCTTGGCTACCTCACCCTCGACCGCACCTCCCGCACCCTTTCCGGCGGTGAAGTACAACGCGTCAATCTGACCTCCTGCCTCGGCACAGCTCTCGTCGATACGCTGTTTGTGCTCGATGAACCTTCCGTCGGTTTACACCCACGCGACATCGATCGTCTGATTAGCATCATTCGCACCCTCACGGCAGCCGGCAACACGGTGGTCGTGGTTGAGCATGATGAAGCTATGATTCGCGCGGCCGACCATTTAATTGAAATCGGGCCGGAACCGGGTGCGCGGGGCGGACACCTCGTGTTTCAAGGCAACCTCGCGGCGCTGCTTAAATCTCCCCACAGCCTCACCGGGGCTTACCTATCAGGGCGGCAACAAATCGAGCTTCCGCCCGCCCGCCGACCCACCTCAACGGCCCCGTGGTTAAATTTTCAGCACGCGACCAAGCACAACATTCAAGCACTTAGCTTTCGCCTGCCCCTGCAGCGTTTCGTCTGCCTCTCAGGTATATCTGGCTCCGGCAAGTCTACCTTACTCAATCACGTCATTCACCAAGGTCTTTTGGCCCAGCGCCAACTGCTAACCGATGATCCTGCCGCGATCGAAGCGATCCAGTCTGATCTAGCTTTCAGCGAGGTCGTGCTCGTCGACCAATCACCCCTCAGCCGCACGCCGCGCTCGAATCCTGCTCTGTATTGTGAAGCTTGGGAATTAATTCGTGAACTTTATGCAGCCGTCCCGGCAGCTGAAGCCGCCGGCTTCAACGCGTCCAGTTTTTCCTTCAACTCAGGCGAGGGTCGCTGCGACCACTGCCAAGGATTGGGTAGTGAGCGGGTTGAGATGCAGTTTCTTTCTGATGTATTTGTCCCCTGCGCCGTCTGTGAAGGTCGCCGCTTCAAGCCCGAAGTACTTGCGATCACGTGGCAGGGCCACTCGGTTGCCGCATTGCTGGCAACAACGATTGCCGACGCTTTGCCACTCTTCGCAGAGCATCCTAAAATCTACCAACGCCTCGCGGCTTTGGCGGAAGTGGGCCTCGGCTATTTACCCCTGGGGCAACCGCTGAATACTCTCTCCGGCGGAGAGGCCCAGCGCCTGAAACTGATCCGCTACCTCTCTGGGTTCACCGATAAATCCGAGACCAGTCAGGAGGCAGTCCTACCCGCTGAAGGAAAATCCCGCGCTAAAAAAATTCTCCCGAAGCTTGCCCGCCAATCGGCAATCGAAAATCGGCCATCACCATCCTCCCCCGGCGCACTGCTGCTCCTTGATGAGCCGACCACCGGTCTCCACCGGCACGACGTGAAACGCCTGCTGGCTGTGCTGCAGCGCATTGTCGACCGCGGCCACAGTATTATCGTCATCGAACATAATCTCGATGTGCTTAAATCCGCTGACTGGATTCTTGAAATCGGACCCGAAGCCGGAGCCCAGGGCGGCCGCATTGTGCTCGCGGGCACTCCTGAGGACTTGGCCCACGCGACTACCGCCACCTCGCCTTTTCTCCGCGAGGCGCTCAGCAATCGTGAGCTCAACCAAGCCAGCGCGGCACGGCGCGTGGCTGAGCCAGTCGCGCATTATGAAGCCAGCCCGCGCCACGCGGCACCGGAGTTGACCGTGATTGGGGCACGAGAGAATAATTTAAAAAATATCTCGCTCACGATTCCGCATCGCCAACTCACGGTGGTCACTGGCGTATCTGGCTCCGGGAAATCCACCTTAGCTTTCGATATTATTTTTGCTGAGGGCCAACGGCGCTTCATGGAGTCGATGTCGCCTTACGCTCGCCAATTCGTCGAACAACTTCCTCGTCCTGATATTGATCGACTCACGGGGATTCCTCCCACCGTCGCCATCGAACAGCGCAGCACCCGTGGCTCCCGCAAATCTACGGTGGCGACTATCACGGAAGTCGCGCAATATCTTCGCCTCCTCTACGCCCGCCTCGGGGTGCAGCATCATCCGGAAACCGGCCGCGCCGTGACTCCGTTGACACCCACCCAACTGCAACGCCTCCTCGAAAAAGTTATCGCCCAACCGGCCGCGCGTAAAGCGAAGCACCTCTACCTCTGCGCTCCGCTTATCCGCGGCCGCAAAGGTCACCACGAACCGATCGCTCAGTGGATCGGAAAACAAGGCTACGCTTTAATGCGCAATGATGGACGACTCATCCGGGTCGAAAACTTCCAGAAGCTCGATCGCTATAAAGAACATGACATCGAGGTGGTCGTGGCCGATCTGAAGGCATCACCACCACTCCACCGAGCGACTGCGCTCACGACCGCGCTAAAATTAGGCCAAGGCGCTTGCTTCTTACTTACCCCCAACGGCCAAATTCTTTCTTGGTTTTCCACCACACGCACGGACATCAGCTCCGGAGAGTCCTTTCCTTCTCTCGACCCGAAAAATTTCTCCTTTAATTCCCCCAAAGGGTGGTGCCCGACCTGTCGTGGTCATGGCCGCATCTATGAATGGATGCTGCAACCCGACGAAGATGAGGAGCGCCCAGCAGAAGTAGTGGAAGCACTACGTTCCTTTGATCCCGATGACCCGGCGGCGCACGGTCAACTCTGCCCCACTTGTCAGGGCGAACGCCTCAGCCGCATCGCCCGGGCCGTCAAGTTACCGCTAAAAAAAGGTGAACCGGTCACGCTACCCGCCTTAAGTCGGCTCACGCCTGATCAGCTGCTCATTACTTTGCACAATCTGCAACTCGAGGCCCGCGGCCGCCTCATTACGCAAGATATCATCCCGCAAATCGAAGAGCGTCTTCGTTTTCTTGGGTCGGTTGGTCTTGATTATCTTGAACTGGACCGCCCCACGGAAACACTCTCGGGCGGAGAAGCTCAGCGCATTCGTTTAGCCGCTCAACTCGGTTCCAATCTTTCGGGTGTCCTCTACGTGCTCGATGAACCTTCGATCGGCCTGCATGCTCGAGATAACGATCAGCTCATCGATACCCTCGAGGCGCTGCGCGCCAAAGGGAACACCCTTTTGGTAGTTGAACATGATGATGGCCTCATGGAGCGGGCTGATCGGATTATCGATCTCGGGCCCGGCGCCGGTATTCACGGTGGCGCGGTACTCGCTAACGATGCGCCCACTCGGCTCAAAAAAATGCCGCTTCGCTCACTGGCCGCTACCTTAAAAAGGGGATCACGCACCCATTGCGCGGCGCGTATCGATCCATAGAATCAGTGAAGGCGACGATCCCGCGCCCCAAGTCCCAGCCAGCGCCCGGCCCGACCCCAGTCGCTTGGCTAGAATTAAAAGGGATAACTTATCGCAATCTGCGCAACCAATCGCTGCGACTGCCCCTCGGACGACTCGTCATGGTCTGCGGTCCTAGTGGCGCGGGAAAATCGACCCTGTTTCGCGATATTCTCGACCCCGCGGTGAGCTGCGCAATTGAACACCGTAAAGCTAATCTTACCGGCAAAGATTTTGTTCGTTGGGCGAAATTTTCAGCTGAAGCAAAGGGCCCAACCGCCAAGTCTGCAGCGCCTTTTGTCCAACTCACTGGGGTCAGTAAATTCAAAGCGGTAATCGAGGTTGACCAAAATCCCATCGGCAAAACTCCGCGTTCCACTCCGGCAACCTATCTCGGAATTTTTGACCTCATTAGACAATTTTTTGCGACTCTCCCCGAGTCTAAATTGCGCGGTTACACGGCCAGCCGTTTTTCTTTCAATACCGCGGGCGGTCGTTGCGCGACTTGCTCCGGGGCAGGCCGGATCAAATTGGAGATGGCCTTCATGCCAGACTCTTATCTGCCCTGTGATGACTGCAATGGCTCCCGCTATAGCCCGGAGCTAGCGGATATCACTTGGAAAAATAAAACCATCGGCCAAGTGCTCCGTTTGTCATTCGATGAGGCCGCACTGTTTTTTGATTTTCACTCACAGCTCTCCCAAGTTTGCCGACTCATGATCGATTGCGGACTAGGTTATCTTACCTTGGGTCAAAGCAGTCCCTCTCTCTCCGGCGGGGAAGCTCAGCGGCTCAAACTTGTTACGGAGTTGGCGAAGGGTCTGCCGACTTTTCGCGAACGCTCGCACGATCTCACGGTGCGCAATCTCTACCTGCTTGAGGAACCAACCATCGGACTACATCTTAGCGACTGCGAGAAACTCATTCGCGTCCTGCACAACCTCGTGGAGCAAGGGCATAGCGTCATTGTGATCGAACATCATCTCGATCTGCTGGCCGAAGCCGATTATGTAATCGAGCTCGGACCCGGCGGCGGACCGCGCGGCGGCGAAATTATTTATCAGGGACCACTCGCCGGCTTGTTAGCTGTTAAGCGCAGCCCTACGGCCCCGTATCTTCGCGCAAAATTAAAATCAGCCAGCCCGGTTGTTAGGCGGCGCTGAAACGCGGCGCGTGGCCTTACCCAACGAGTGATTGGCTTGGATTAATTCCTAGCGCATGGCCGGAAACATTAACGCCCCCGACCTCGCGCTCCACCCAAGCAGCAAAGGCGATCATGCCGGCATTATCACCCGTGTGTCGTGGCTCGGCTCGGCAAAAAACCACCCCCTGCTGTCGCGCCAGCTTACCCAATTCTGCCTGCAACGTCTGATTGTTCGCCACGCCGCCGGACAAACCAAAGCTGCGATAAACGCCCCGCTCTAAAGCCAGCCGAGACTTGCGCACGAGCGACTCAAACACGGCTCGTTGATAACTAGCACAAAGATCCGGACGCCGTTGCTCAATGGTTGCCGGGGACATTTTTTCTAATTGGTAACGCAGACTCGTCTTAAGACCGGAAAAGCTAAATTCCAGCGAAGCATTTTGCGCGACTGCCTTAGGAAATTCAAATGCCGCCGCATGCCCGGTCGCCGCCAATTTTTCCACTTGGGGTCCACCCGGGTAGCCGAGCCCCATGAGTTTAGCCCCCTTATCCAAGGCTTCACCCGCCGCATCATCCATCGTGGTCGCTAATAATTTAATCTGCCGCGATTCATCGATGGAGAGTAAAATTGTATTACCACCGGACACCAGCAAACCCAGATGCGGTAGCAACCGAGCGAACTCGGGTTCAAAGGTGGCGGGGTGATTGGCGTGCAAACCCAAGAACGGCGAAAAAGCATGAGCCCGTAGGTGATTCACCCCCACGACAGGAACCTTCCAGGCCAGGCCGAGACTTTTAGCTGTGGCCAGCCCCATCGCAAGACAGGCAGCTAACCCAGGGCCGGCCGTCACGGCAATTTTGGTCACGGCTGAGGCTGGTTGCTGCGCAAGCGCCAACCGCAATAGCGGACCAAAATTCTGCAAATGCTCACGACTGGCGAGCTCGGGAACCACGCCACCATAAATTTCATGCAACGTGATTTGGCTATGCACCCACTCGCCCACCAAGCCGCGGCCCGGATCAAACAAGGCAACCGCGGTTTCGTCACAGGAACTTTCAAGTGCCAGAATCATGGATTACTCATTAATTTGGTGGAGACTAAGCAAGGCGCGCAAGCCCACTCCGCGGCAGACTAGGGGTCGGTGTAATCATTTTTTCTGAGCCAAGAGCACGCCCGCCAGCACTTCCTCGGCTGCGTTCAATTGCCAATCCTCGATGCGCACAAAGCCAAATCGCTCTTGGAATTCCGCAGCGACAGTCAGATCGAGCCGCGATTGTTGCACGCGCAACTTAGCTTCATCTTCTGCGGAAACTTCAAGTTCTACCTGCGGGGTAATACCGCGCTCATGAATAGTAATTCCACTCGGCGTATAATAACGCGCCGTGGTCAGCCGCAGCCCTTCGCCATGCCGCAAAGGCATCACACTTTGCACTGAACCCTTGCCAAAGGTTTTCTCGCCCACAATGACCGCCCGTCGCGTATCTTTCATAGCCCCCGCCACAATCTCAGCCGCACTGGCAGTATCGCCGTTGACTAAAATCGCGATCGGGTAAGTTCGGTGAATGTGATGACCATCCGCCTTAAAACTCTCACGCGACTCCGGCGTACGGCCTTGAGTATAAACGATGAGCTCATCGCGCTCAAAAAATTCATTACAAACCGCGATTGCGGCATCGAGTAACCCGCCGGGATTATTGCGCAGGTCGATGACCAAAGCCTGCAACCCCGTAGCCTCGAGGCCCGTCAACGCTGCTTTGAATTCATCGCCCGTGCGTTCGCTAAACTGGGTGATTGCCAAATAACCAATGCCACCCGCGTGGAGAGCCGCATGGCGAACACTGTTAAGCTGAATGCGCTCCCGCTTGAGCTTAAATTCGAGACTCCGGTTTTGCGTAGGGCGAAAAACAGTTAAGGCAACCTCTGTCTCGGGTGCGCCACGGACCAGCTTGATCACTTTATCCACCGTCGGATTTTTTAAGACCGCACCATTAATTTGCAGCAGGCGATCCCCGCGCCACATCCCTGCGCGCTCGGCGGGCGTACCCGCGATAGGCGCGACTATGACAATTTGCCCATCCCGCTGCTCCACCTGAATCCCGACCCCACCAAAAGCATTGGTTAACTCATCTTCTGTTTCCTGAAATGCGTCAGCTCGCAGAAATTGCGAATGCGGATCGAGGGTCTTGACCATGCCCTCAAGGGCCGCCCGGGTGAGCTCTTCGTAGTCCGCGGGAGCCTCTCCCACGAAACCTTCCTGTACTAATTGCAGCACCTCCCGATAATAGCGCACACTCTGGTCCCGCGTGCGGTCCGGCCACCAACTGGGTGCCCCTGAATGCGCCACGTACTGTCCGAGGCCATAACTGGCCAAAATAGCTGCCCCGATGAAGAAGATACGTTTAAACATAACAGCGGACCGCGAGTCAGGGATTAGCCCAAGACTTCAATTGCGTAAAAAATAGTTTGGTCATGGCTTTCAGTGGGCACATTTGCCTGTATTGGCAAATGGGTTCCTCTTCCGACTTTTTCGAAATCTTCGCTACTGAGCCAACGGCGGCCACTGGCGTATCTTTTGCCCGCTTCATGGAGCTGGCTATGTACCACCCGACCGCGGGCTATTACACGCGCAACTTCAAGCGCGTCGGCCGTGATGACAAAGCCGACTTCTTCACCTCCACGACCTTCAGTCCCGTCTTTGGGGAATTGGTGATCGCCGCGGTCGTTAAGCTGCTAGCTCCCGCCCAACCAGCAGATTTCGTGTTTGTCGAGATTGGGGCTGAACCCGGCGGTGGCATTTTACGAAACCTAGCCCACCCTTTTGGCAGTTATCAGATCATTTCCCTCGGCCAGCCCTTTGTGCTCCCACCCAACGCTGTCGTGTTCTCCAACGAACTCTTCGACGCCCAACCGTTTCACCGGGTCGTCTGGCGTCAAGGGCGCTGGCGCGAACTCGGCGTTGCCTTGGCCGGCCGCACCTTACGCGAAGTTGAATTATCTGAATTAACACCTGAACTTGCGGCCCACACGGACCGTCTCCCCAAACAATCGGAGGAAAATTATCACATTGATATGCCCCTGCGCACTATCCCAATCCTAGAGCGCATCATTGGGCCAAACTGGAAAGGGCTATTCATCGCCTTCGATTACGGAAAATTCTGGCCTGAGCTGGCTGAACACCTCCCCAGCGGGACCGGCCGGACCTATCATCGCCAAAAAATGGGCAATGACCTCCTCGCCCGCCCCGGCAAACAAGACCTCACCTGCCATATTTGCTGGGACTGGCTCGAAGATGGACTGGTTCGCGCCGGTTTCGGGGAAACCCGCGTCGATTCCCAAGAAAGCTTTTTCATGGCCCATGCCGCCAAGGTGCTCGCTCACATAACCACCACGGAGACTGGCAGTTTCAGTCCTAGAAAACGCATGCTGATGCAGCTGATGCACCCCGCTAACATGGGTCAGAAGTTTCAGGCCCTCTATGCTTTACGTAAATAAAGCTGCGCCTGAGACGAAAACCAAAATTGCCCTTGCTAAGCGGTCAGCCGATCCTTTACTTCCGACCCTTTAACTCAAGAAACACCATGGCACGAATTTGCGCAATCACCGGTAAACGCCCCACCAAGGGCAGAATTATTAACCGTAAAGGCCAATCCAAGAAGAGCGGAGGCATCGGCACGCACGTCACCAGCCTGACAACGCGCCTATTCCGTCCCAATCTTCAGTGGATCAAGGTCAAGCTGCCCAATGGTGGCACCAAACGCATGTGGGTCTCAGTCAAGGCCATCAAGGCCGGACTCGTCCAGAAGGCCTAACCCCCTTCGCCTCTTCAACCCGCGGCTCTTGGCTGCGGGTTTTTTTGTGCCCGGCTCAAAACAGGGCACAGCTTGGCCATAAAAATAAGCTGCCCGGCAGACGATGCCTTCACTCTATCCAGCTAGCAGATCCTGAAATTCTGCATTCCTTGCGATGAATTTTGCTACGTAAGAGCAGGTGGGAACGACCTGGCGACCAGCGGCACGGGCGTCAGCCAATCCCCGGCGCACGAGTTGCTCTGCCCACCCCTGCCCCCGCAATTCAGGTGGAACCAATGTATGGGTGAAGATCATCCGCCCGTCCGTGAGCACGTAGTCGCAAACCGCCAAATGACCATCAACGCTTACTTCATAGCGGTGAGCCCCGGCGTGGTGCATAATTTCAGGCATAGGAATAATTTAAAATGGACCGACCGGATGATCAATTCTCGGGCGATGCTTAGCCATGATACCTCCTCACACAAATTTAGCTCTGACCTTGCCCAACAACGCTGCGAGCTCAGCGCGACCTTCAATTTTAAAAAGCCAAAGTAGCGCCGCATAGACGAGTCCGGCCACAGGAATTAAACCGCCGACCACCACCCAATCGCGCCGTTGGCTTGATAACGCGAGCTGCTCCAACCCATAGAGACCGCCCCAGACGACGCCACCCATCAAGGCACTGGCAATCGCAATTTTAACTAAATTAGGCAGCAAGGGCGCGAAACCGAGCCCCGCTAGCTTGCGCGTGAGCCGAGATTGCAAAAACCACGCCTGCGCCACCACCGCTAAGGTACTAGCCAACGCCAGCCCCACCGTTGAAAGCCAAGCCATGAGCGCGATGCTCAAAATAAAATTAACCACAAAACTAAGTAAGGCTGCGCGCACGGGCGTCGCCATATCCTGCAGAGCATAAAATCCCCGCAGCGCCACCGTGGTGAAAGCTAAAAACGGTAAACCGAGCGCATACACCGCTAGAATCGGCGCCATCAAGGCCGTATCGCTCGCTTGGAAGGCTCCTCGCTGAAAAAGCAGGCGCACAATGGGTTGACTCAACAGCGCGAGCCCAATCGCCGCCGGCACGTTCAGGACCAATACTAATCGTAATCCTTTGTGGTAATCCTCCCCCAATTTACTCCAGTCAGCCCGCGCGGCGTGACGGGCAATGAGCGGAAAAATTACGGTCGTAATTGCTGCTGTAAACACCCCAATCGGCAACTCCATCACCCGCGTCGCCCAATTAAGCACGGCGGCCGCTTGATCATTGAGGGACAGTCCAATAAAGCGGGAAACTGAAATATTGATGAGGTAAATGGCGGAGCCGATCACGGTTGGTCCCATCAACCGCACGATCGCTCGCACACGATCATCCGGTCGCAAATCGAAACGGGGGCGCCATCCCTCTTGCCAAAGAACCAAAGCGGGAACGGCCATTTGAAAAAATCCTCCGATGAGCACACCACCGCACAGTAAATTAATCCGCGACGTATCGCCCCAGGCCCACCAACCGCCTAAACCGAGCGCGCTCATAATTGAGAGATTCAACCAGATTGGAGACAGCGCCGGCTCCGTGAATCGCCCGAGTACCTGGCAGGCGGCGCTGAAGGCGGCAGCAAGACAAACTAAAATTAAATAGGGGAATAAAAAAACTGCGAGATCCGCGCCTAAGAGCAGACGCTGCGCGGTCGCCGCAGACAACCCGAGCGACCCCAGCAGATGCAAAAGCAAACTAGCATTGGCCAACGCCAGCATCGCCAACGCCACCACACTCGTGGTCACCACCAACAGCCAACTCGATACCTTGCTCACCAGGGTAAAAGCCCCAGCCCGCTGCGAGTGCTCCAGCTCTTGACTCAAGGTCGGCACAAATGCCGCGGTCAGCGCGCCCTCACCGAGCAAGCGGCGAAAAAGATTGGGCAGGGTAAAAGCAGAAACAAATGCTGAACTCAGCGCGCTCGTGCCAAATACCGCCGCAATCATCATTTCTCGCCCTAAGCCCAACACTCGCGACACCACCGTAGCCGTGGCGATAACGCTGATGTTTTTTAAATGCTTCGACACAGCGCGGGCAAAAAAACGCGCAACAATCTTAAGGCAAGACCAACCTTAATCCACCATCAACGACGCTCACTGCGGTGCATTTAGCCCAAGCAAGCCGAATGTTATCGGGCGTCTTTTGATTTTTGAAAACGTAGGCCAGCAATGCACGGGAGGCCTTGGGCAACCGATGCAGCGGGCAGGAACCTAAGAAAAGTTTTTCAGGAACGAAGTCCACTTGTGCCCCAGAAACTTCAAAATGCCCTGTTGTCATGAGGACTACGTCGCGGTTGAGGCCAAGTACATCCAAAGTACAGCTCCAGCTAATTTGGAGCGCATCCCCCACGATGCGAAAATCAGGAACTGCCGTGATCAGAAAACTATCAGTAGGCGATGGCCCTGCTGTCTTGGCGCTCTGCGCAGGCTGAGGCGCCTCCAAGGGTTTAATTGGCTCAGCTGGCTTAGCCTTATCAGTTGGTTTTGTTTTACTGGGATTCGTAGCAAATTTTGATTTCTCGGCTAATTTTACGGGTGGAGCGATGACTGGCATGGCCTTGGTGTTCCGCGGCGGCGTACCCCGAGCCAAGGACCAAGCGTTTAGTTCATCTTCCGTCACTTGCACGGTTGTCCCTGCAATAAATTGGGCCTGCTTCGCCGGCCAATCTGCGCTCTTAGCCTTGTCCGCGGAGCCCGGTTGATAATAAACGGAAGTCAGCGCTATCTCCTTAGGCATTTGGGTTACCACGACCACCGGCTTGAGCACCAAATAGACAACCGCCACCCCTGCCCCGAAGGCGAGACCTAAGACGGCCCCAAGAGCAACCTCGAGCGCACTCGGACCATGCAAGGCTCTATCCATTTTATTAAAGCTCATCGGGGGAGGTTATTTTTTAGGAGCCGAGGCCGCAGGTTGACTGGTGGCGGCTGGGGCGCCCTCGCCTTTACCTCCAGACTTTTTCTTATAATCAGTAATATAAAAACCGGTGCCCTTAAAAATTAGACCCGCCCCGCCGCCGATTTTACGTTTGAGCACGCGTCGCTTGCACGCCGGGCAAAGCTTAAGCGGCTGGTCGTTCATCGACTGAAACGCCTCCATTTCATGGCTGCATTTAGGACAAATGTATTCGTAGGTGGGCATCCGAAAAATTGACCTTGGGTATGATTAGGCACTGCGACTTTGGCGAGCCTTTCTTGGGCCTATGGCACTGCGACTTTTAGCCATGCTGGAATCCGTTTGCCAACTTCGCGCGAGGGATAAATCCTAGCCGTCCGATGGATTTTCACGGCCAACTTAAGCACTATCGTGAACGTATTGAGCAAGGTCTCGATCGCTTAGTCCCGCCGGCGACCACGCGACCCACTCGCCTCCACACGGCGATGCGCTATAGCCTGCAGGCTGGCGGCAAGCGGCTCCGCCCAGTTTTAGTCTTGGCCGCAGCCGATGCATGCGGCGCGGCGATTGATGCCCTCCCGGCGGCCATTGCAATCGAATGCCTCCATACATACTCGCTCATTCACGATGACTTGCCGTGCATGGATAATGATGACCTCCGCCGCGGCCACCCGACCGCCCATAAACAATTTGACGAAGCCACCGCCCTCCTCGCCGGCGACGCACTCCTCACTTTTGCCTTTCAACTTCTCTCCCGCCACTACGCGACCGCTCCAACTCTCTGCGCCGCCTTGACGCGCGAAATGGGAGATGCCGCAGGCAGCGAACAACTTATTGGCGGCCAAATGGAAGATCTCTTGGCGGAAAAAAAAGCTGATGTAACGGCCGCCGATCTAGAATATATTCATCATCATAAGACTGGCGCCATGCTCAGCGCGGCGCTGGTGATGGGCGGATTGTGTGGCGGCGCTCACGATCAGCAACTCGCTCGCCTACGGATCATCGGTCGGCACCTCGGCTTGGCCTTTCAAATCACTGACGACATTCTGGACGCTACCGCTGACACCGCGACGCTGGGAAAAACTGCGGGCAAAGATGCTCAAGCTGATAAAACAACTTACGTAAAAATCCACGGACTCAAGGCCTCGGCAGAGCATGCCGCGACCCAAACCAAAGCGGCGCTCACCGCCCTCAGTGAATTAGCAGGAGAAACTGTCTTTCTTGCCGCCCTCACCACCCACTTAGGCACGCGCTCACATTGAGCACTCCGACCGGGGGCTTCAATGAACAGCCGCCGCGGCCCGCACCAGTTCGATAAATGATTTAGCCTCAAGGGCGGCTCCGCCGATCAGGCCGCCATCAATATCCTTGGCCGCCAATAATTCAGGGGCATTGGCGGGCTTCATCGAACCACCATAAAGAATGCGAACCTTCTGCGCGAGCGGCGCCCCGTACAGTTTAGTCAAAAGATCGCGAATAAAAGCATGCACTTCCTGCGCCTGGGCCGTGGTAGCAACTTTGCCTGTGCCGATCGCCCAAACGGGTTCGTAGGCAATAATGCATGCGCCCATCTGCTCCGGCGTTACACCCTGTAGCCCGCTCTCAACGTGTCGCTGCACGACCGCTAAAGTGGCCCCAGCATCACGCTCCGCCAGCGTTTCCCCAACACACAAAATGGGTTTCAATTGATGGGCCAATGCGGCCAATACTTTTTGGTTAATGCTTACATCAGTTTCGGCATTATAAGTGCGGCGCTCACTGTGGCCAAGAATGACATGGGTCACAAAAAGACCCCGCAGCATCTCGGCAGAAATTTCCCCCGTATAGGCGCCACTTTTCTCTGCATGCATATTTTGCGCCCCGAGCTTAAGCGCGTGCCCCTCGAGCGCGCGACCCACACTCTCCAAAGCCGTAAAGGGAGGACACAGCACGACGTCGACCGAAACTTCGCGGCCAATCGCCGCAATCAATTCGCGCGTTAGCACAACCCCATCTGAGGCCGTCTTGTTCATTTTCCAATTACCAGCGATCAATTTTTTGCGATGCATGTAGGGCGTAGTTTTAAATGAGTCGTCGTTTGCGTGTTAGGGCTAAGTGACTTCCAGCACTTTTACGTTTCCAGAAAAGCGACCCCAGGCAACACTTTGCCTTCGAGGAATTCGAGGCTCGCGCCGCCACCGGTGGAACAATGCGTCACGCGGTCGGCTATTTTGAATTTCTTCGCCGCAGTTGCTGTATCACCACCACCAATCACGGTGATGCTCCCGCGGACAGTCGCTTCGGCCACGGCGGCCGCCATCGCTTTAGTCGAGCCAGCAAACTGCTCAAATTCAAATACGCCAGAGGGGCCATTCCAAATGACGGTCTTGGCCCGTAAAATCGCCTCCCGATAGAGCGCGCTCGATTGCGGGCCACCATCGAGGCCCATCCAGCCCACGGGAATACCCGTGGCATCAGTCGCCGATTGCGTGGCGGCTTGTGGATCAAATTTATCGGCACAAATGTAGTCCACGGGGAAAATTAATTTTACTCCGCGCGCTGTAGCTTGCGCGACTAGCTCGGGCACCAACTTCGCACCATCGGCATCGAACAAACTGGTGCCAATCTCCATCCCATGCGTCACTTTTTTAAATGTGTAAGCCATGCCTCCACCAATGATGATCTCATCGGCTTTTTTAATGAGATTTTGAATCAGTGGAATTTTATCGGCAATTTTAGCTCCCCCGAGAATAGCGAGCAGCGGTCGCTGCGGCTGATCCAAAACTGCGGCGAAGGCTTTCAATTCAGCTTCCATCAGAAAACCAGCTGCTTTTACAGGTAACCCCACCCCGACCATCGAGGAATGTGCACGGTGCGCAGTGCCGAAAGCATCATTCACAAATACGTCGCCCAATTTTGTCAGCGAAGCCCGGAAGGCCGCGACCGCCACCGGATCGGCTTTCTGCGTAGTGCCGTCCGCCAGCTTCACTTTGCCCTCTTCTTCGAGGTGGAAACGTAAATTTTCCAATAGCACCACGGTCCCTGGCGCTAGGCGCGCACATGCGGCCTCAATCGCTGGCCCAACACAATCATCTAAAAATTTTACTGGCTGACCAAGCAATCGCTCGAGTTCGACTGCGATTGGCCGAAGGGAGAACTTGGCAATTTTCTGACCGTCAGGCCGCCCAAGATGCGACATTAATACCACCGCCGCTCCTTGGGCGAGCGCGTGCTTGATCGTGGGTAAGGCAGCGACGATCCGCTGGTTATTGGTAATAACACCGGTGACCTTGTCCTGCGGGACATTAAAATCGACGCGCAGTAGCACGCGTTGACCAGCTAGATTAAGATCACGGATTGATTTAAATTTAGACATGAGAGCGGAGAAAATAAGAAATGGATCGCCGGCAAAGCCGCATCATAAAAAAGCGAGTAGGAGCTATGCTTGCTCGCTACTCGCTCGAAATGCTTGCTTCGGGAGGCAGCGCGGTGGACTCAGAGCTTGGTCGCGATTTTCTGGGCTAGCTCAACCACACGGTTGGAGTAGCCCCACTCGTTATCATACCAGCTCACGAGCTTGAAGAATTTGCTGTTGAGCTCGATGCCCGAGCTAGCATCAAAGATCGAAGAGGACTTGCAATGAATGAAGTCGGACGAAACCACTTCGTCGCTCGTGTATTCAAGAATGCCTTTTAAGTAGGTCTCGCTCGCGCGTTTCATCGCTGCACAGATTTCAGCGTAAGACGTTTCCTTAACTGTTCTCACCGTTAAATCGACGGCAGAGACTGTTGCGGTTGGTACGCGGAAAGACATGCCGGTGAGCTTACCCTTAACTTCTGGGCAAACGAGCGCCGTGGCCTTTGCCGCACCCGTGCTGGCAGGAATAATGTTCTGCGCCGCGGTGCGGCCACCCTTCCAATCTTTCTTTGAAGGACCGTCCACTGTTTTCTGAGTAGCGGTATAGGAATGGATCGTGGTCATCAGACCTTCCTCGATGCCAAAACCTTCCTTGAGGAGCACGTGCACGATCGGCGCGAGGCAATTCGTCGTGCATGAAGCGTTGGAAATAATACTGTGCTTGCTAACATCCAACTGATGGTCGTTTACGCCCAAAACGATGGTGATGTCTTCGCCCTTCGCTGGGGCCGAAATAATGACCTTCTTTGCACCCGCCGTAATATGTCCTCTGGCCTTCTCGGCCTCGGTAAATAAGCCAGTCGACTCAATCACAAGTTGGACGCCCAATTTGCCCCAAGGAAGTTCCGCCGGCGTCTTAGCCGAGACGACCAAAATCTCTTTGCCGTTAACAACTAAGACATCGTCCTCTGCTTTATCGGGCGAAGATTTCTTCGAGGAAACCGTCCCCTTAAAGCGACCTTGGGTAGAATCATATTTCAGCAAATAGGCCAGATTGTCGGCAGGAACAATATCACCCACAGCGACGACATCGAGAGTCGTGCCGAGGAGATTTTGCTCGACGAGCGCGCGGAAATCGAGGCGGCCGATACGGCCAAAGCCATTGATTGCTACTTTAACTGCCATGTGGGTGATGAGTTGTGACGTTTAGTCTAGCCGATAGAAATATCGGTAGATGCCGCTATGAAAAGCAGGGCGTCTAGCTTGGCAAGCGAGATGCGTGCCATATTAAAAACCTGCTTGCCCGTAAAAAATCAGCGAATCTTCGCCCCGCTCATCGCTCGGTTACCCACAGACCGCAACCGAGTGCCGGTATACATAGGTCGACCGAAATCGACAGCAACGGACTATAGCCTTCTGCATAAAAGCTTTCATGATCTGCGATCTGCCGCCAGCCCCAGTCGGCAAATTTACCCAGCGAAATGGTAGCTGCAGCCGTATGCGGGTTGAGCGCCAGAAGCATCCGCTGCGGTCCTTGACTCCCATCAGCATTATAAATGGCCACCACGGCGGGTCCATCGAGCTGGGCGATGCATTGAAAAAATCCTTCGCTGGGCCGCGACCACTGCCGCAAGAGATGCCCGCGGGGCGAACGTCGAAAAGCAATCCAGTCGGCAAAATACTGATGAGTTGCGGCGAAACGGGTGAGCCGTTGGTAATCGAGCGCATTCAGATCCCCCCGCTGGTAAGTATTAGCTACGCCATATTTTGACCGTAAAAAATCTTGGCCGGCCGCAACTAAGGGAATCCCAATCGAGGCAAAGAGAATCGCCGCCATCAAGTGGGTGCGTTGCCGATCAGCCGTGGTCGGATCAAAGCCATTATGATCACTGCGCTCAGTAATCATATCAACCCACGTCCGATCGTCATGCGACTCCGTATAATTCACGGTCTGCGCCGGCCAGTACGCAAAATGCCACGGCGAACCTTTCAAAAAATATTCCATTTTTTCAGCCGTCCCTCGACCGTGGACATAAGCCCGTAAAAAATCCCGATAGCCGTCATTCCACGAGGCGTAGCCCGTGGATCGCAAAGCGGCGGCACTGTGTCCGCGAAAACTCCAAGGCTCGGCGATTAAAATAATATCGGACTTCGCCTTTTTAACCGCTACCTCGACCGTACGCAATACGTCCACCCCGATCAACTCCGCCAAATCAAAACGGAAACCATCGACGCCATAGACTTCAATCAGGTGAATGAGACTGTCGCTAAGGAGCCGCGTGGCCATCGCCGAGCGACAGCGAACATCATTACCACACCCACTGCCATTGGTGAGCTGCCCCTGATCATCGAGTTCGAAATAGTAAAGCTTATCAATTAACTGCAGGTGGGCTGGCTCGCCCACATGATTATAAACCACATCAATAATTACCGCGATCCCTTGGCGATGGCAAGCCGCCACGAGTGCTTGGAATTCTTTGACGACCTGAATGCTTCCCGGCATCAAACCATAACCGCTCGCCGGGGCAAAAAAATTAGTGGTCATGTAACCCCAATGATAGTCGGCCGGCTGCCCCGCATCGTTCTGATGAATAGGCTGCAACTCGATCGCATTTACTCCCAATTTTTTTAAATAAAAATCAGGGTGGTTCACCCACTGCGTCAGACCGGCAAACCCCAAGCGCTCATTCGCTGCGAGTGGAAGTGGCGCTAGCGCGACCAGATCACGCACGTGTGCCTCAGCGATTACCAGATCTTGCCAGGATGGCGTCGCCAAGGATCGATCCCCGCGCCCCACCCAGGCGGGATCGAGTACTATGCCCGGACCAGCGGGTCCCACCGTCACCTGCGCGTAAGGATCGAGCACCTTGTGACTGGGCTGGAAATGACCAAAGACATCGTGCGGCCCATTAATTGAATACCAATAATACCAACCATGCAGATTCCGGTTGAGATGCGCTTCCCACACTCCAGACCAGCCGCCGGCCTCTTCCCGTCGGTCTAATTCATATCCAAAAGCATGCTCCTGCTCCGTTAGTTTTTCACAAAGGAAAAGCCGCACATACTTAGCCCGTGGCGCGAAGAGCCGAAAGGTTGTCTCGGTTTGATGCACCTGCGCTCCCATCGGCAGCGGGCTGCTCATTTCATGGAAGAACTTGCCCAAGCGCAGCCGAGTCTTCGGAGCGTGCCGGCCATCGCGCACATGAATAACTGAATAAGTCTGCGTCAGTAGCAGCGGCTTGACGGTAGTGAATTGAAATAAATTGCGCCCAGTGCGGTGAGGAAAAATCGCCCGATTAAAATATGCCTGGCCCTCACTGACGCCATTGCTCGCCTCGCGTGGTAACTCTAACCAACGACCTTCCGCGGTGATAAACTTAAATTGTTGCGGCGGCGTGGTGAGCAACGGTGCAGCGAGCGTGCGCCCGATCCAGACCGGCCGACCATTTAACATGCCCAGCTGCAAACGCCACTCGGTCTGACCAATCGCGGCGGCCCAGCCATTAAAACTGCCTGCCACATAAACCGGCATCGTTTTAAAATCGATCCAACTGTAATCAGCAGGATCGAGCACGAAAACCAACTGCCCCACCTCATCAACATAGTAGGCGGCCTCTTCGGCATAAAGTGACGCCACCGCTGGACCCAAATCAGCAAACGCAAAAGCTGGCTCCCCCGGCGCCAACAGCGGGAGCGCATCGCCTTGCCAATCGGCATCAAGTGCGATGACACCGGTCGAAGTAGAATTTAGCCAAGCGCGGACAATTCGATGAGGATAGTCAACCATCGCAGAATTCGCTGCCTCAAGGCGCCGGTGGCTTGACCAAGGCCGCTAAGACCGGCCGGCCATCAAAATACGGAAGCTGGGATAGCCCCAATAAATAACAGGCCGTCGCACAGGTATCTTCCGTGTTGATCACTAAATCAGCGTCGCGGGTGAGGTCACCTAGTTGTACGTGCGACCCCGCGATAATCCAAGGTATATGCCGACTCCGCGGATCATCCGCTTGCCCGTGCGTCTTTCCAGCACCTCCGTGATCAGCAGTCACCATCACTACCGTACGCTCGGTCAGCCCCGCTCGCGCGAGGGCCGCCAGCACGCGTTGGACATGACTATCAGTCTGCTCGATGGCCGCCAATTGCTCAGCCGAAGCCCAACCGTATTTGTGACCGGTATAATCCACAGCGGGGAAATGAATAAACAGCACCTCAGGCTGATGCTCCGCGATCATTTTTTCTGCCGCCACCAACGCATGATCATTCTCAGCTTCATCCTTGGCTGGTAGATAAACAAATTGGATCGTACCCGGCTTATTCAAAATATCGAATTTAGATTTACCTGCCGCCATGGCAGTCGTGTAGCCAGCGCGACGCGCCATCTCGAAAAGCGTCGGATAATTAGGATAAACAGATTCTTTTAGCGGAAGATCGCGGTTCCACTCGATCCCGTGCTTTCGTGGCGTCACCGCCGTGAGCATACTAGCATGAGAAGGTAGCGTAATTGCCACCGCGGTCGTTTTAGCCCAAAAGGTATAGGCCCCACGGGCCATGAGACCGCGCAGCGCCGGCATATTGGCCAGCAATAAACGATCGGGACGCAGACCATCGATACTGATAATTACCACGTGATCAATGTCCGCAAAAGGTCGAATCGGGCGCGCGGATGTTCGTTCAGGAATAACTAAAGGCGTAGCCGCTGTAGGCGTAAACGTTTCTGCCTGCATCGTGATAAGCACAAGGCAAAGGCTAATGATAGAATATCGCATTCTCTGAAACTACGCCCCCGCGCTGATCTGTAAAGCATCACCGCTCGTAGCAAAAAATGCGGAGTACCAGATTCTCGCGCGCAGGTGGATTGACAAAAAGCCCGCGCCTCGAACTGCTTAAGCCAATGGAACGTATCTTAGTCGCGATGTCCGGCGGCGTCGACAGCAGCGTCGCCGCTCTCCTCCTGAAGCAGCAAGGCTTCACGGTGGTCGGCGCGTACATGAAAAATTGGATCAATGAAGATAACGTGATCGGACACTGCCCCTGGATGCAGGACATCGCGGATGCGCGCGCGGTGGCCGATCAACTCGGCATTGAATTTAGGGTCGTCAATTTAATGGACGACTACCGCCGCTTGATTGTGGATTATCTCCTCGACGGCTATCAGCGCGGCCTCACCCCGAATCCTGATGTGATGTGCAACAGCCGCATTAAATTTGGCGTCCTCCGAGCTTATGCCGAAGCGGAGGGATTCACGGCACTCGCGACCGGCCACTATGCTCAGCGCATCGCGATCGCTCCGGATCATTTTGTTTTAAAAGAAGGCCTCGATAAAAATAAGGACCAATCGTACTTTCTCGCGCTCCTGACCCAGGCGCAGCTGCGTTTCGCCCGCTTTCCGATTGGGCATTTGCCTAAACCCGAACTGCGGCGGATCGCGGCCGCCGCCCACCTCGCTACGGCGGACAAAAAAGATAGCCAGGGCATCTGTTTCATTGGGGCAGTGAAGATGGCTGATTTTCTCTCGGCTTACGTCCCGGATCATCCCGGTCCCATCGTGCGCGCCACCGATGGCCAGATCCTCGGCGAACATCGCGGGCTTCACTATTACACCATCGGCCAGCGCCGCGGCATTCGCATTCCCTCAAACACCGATGACCAAGCCTATGTCGTCACCGGCAAACGCGTCAGCGATCACGCCTTGCTCGTTGCTTTCGACAGCCCGACTGCACCTGGCCTGTGGACTACCGAATGCCAAATTCACAACCTCAGCTTTATCGGTGAGCCTATCACCCCATCGCCCGCGAGCTCACCCCAAGCCATCGAATGCCGAGTGCGCTACCGCGACCCGCGCGTCGCGATCAATTTTTATCCGACCATAGAATCAGGAGATTCCGCCGTGCCGCCAACGATCAGGTCCGCCCGAATCACTTTTACCCAACCGCAACGCGCGCTCGCCTCCGGCCAAATCATGGCGCTCTACCGTGGCGAGCAACTCCTCGGCGGCGGCGTGTTCGCCTAAGTTGGCCTGATCTACTTTTACGCTCTCGCCACGGCGAGGATTCCTGCTCTTGCCTACGTGCCGCTCTTAACCATTTTTTCCCCATGACGCGCCCCATCGCCACTGCCCTATTTTTATTATTTTGCCTAGCTGGATTGACCCACGCCGAAAATCTTCCGCCCCCAGAAGTGACGGAATATTGGCAGCCCGTACCAGCGGTGGTCACGGCAACCGCGGGCCTCATTCCCTCCGACGCCATAGTCCTATTTGATGGCACCTCGCTCGCAGCATGGGAACCACTCAAGGCTGACGGCCACCCCTGGCGCATTGAAGCTGGCGCGATGGTGGTTGCAACTAAGCCCGCCCCCGCTCCCACCTACGATCAACGGACGAAACAATCTTTCGGTGATGTTCAGTTGCATCTCGAATTTCGCACTCCAGCGCAAATCGTCGGTTCTAGTCAGGGCCGGGGGAACAGCGGAGTATTTTTTATGGGGCTCTATGAATTGCAGGTGCTCGATTCGTATAATAACCCCACTTACGTTAACGGCCAAGCTGGCTCAATTTATAAACAGCATCCCCCGCTCGTAAATGCCAGTCGCCCACCGGGCGAGTGGCAGACCTATGATGCCGTGTTTATTGCCCCCCGCTTTGCTGCCAATGGCGCCTTGATCAGCCCAGCGCGGCTGACTGTTTTGCATAATGGTGTGTTGGTGCAGTACGATGCGATTATACGCGGGCCAACGGCTTGGCGCGGCGAATCCCAGTATGTTCCGCATGCCGCCAAACTTCCGCTCATGCTGCAGGATCACCGCAATCCACTCGCATTTCGTAATATCTGGATACGGGAACTCACCTTGCCAACGAGTCCGTAAGCTCGCACTCCGCCCATGACAATTAGAGACCCAGAAAATTGTGATCTCAGTACACCGACGGGGCCGATGCGCACCGTCGTATTTCGTCCAACCGCTCCAGGACGTTATCCGGGCATCCTCCTCTACTCCGAAATTTTTCAAATCACTGGCCCCATCCGCCGCACAGCGGCCTTTCTGGCTGGTCACGGCTTCGTTGTAGCGGTGCCAGAAATTTATCACGAATTCGAACCCGCCGGCACGGTGCTCGCTTACGATACCGCGGGTGCTGAGCGTGGAAATATACTGAAGACGACTAAACCGCTAGCTAGCTATGATGCCGATGCACGGGCTGTAATCACCTTCCTCCAAAATCACGGAGCGTGCACCGGCCAACTCGGAGCATTAGGCATTTGCATCGGCGGCCATCTGGCCTTTCGCGCTGCGATGAATTCTGCGGTGCTCGCCACCGTCTGTTTTTATGCCACCGATATTCACAAACGGGGCCTCGGCCAAGGGATGAACGACAACTCCCTTGATCGCATTCCAGAAATCACCGGCGAACTACTCATGCTGTGGGGCCGACAAGATCCCCATGTTCCCCTCGAAGGCCGGCAAAAAATCCACGCTGCGCTGCACGCCGCCGGGACCCATTTTACTTGGCACGAATTCAACGGAGCCCATGCGTTCATGCGCGACGAGGGGGCCCGTTATGATCCCGAACTCGTCTTGCAGTGCTACGCCCTCACGCTCGGCCTTTTTCACCGCAAACTTGGTGTGGGCGATCAAGCCGGGTCAACGACAGGGACTACGGAGACCAAACACTGAGCTGCCTGCTGCCGATGTCGAGCGCCCCAGCCCATCGCCCGGCGCTGATCCCTGCTTGGGTTTGGATCATCATCCCATTTTTATTCGGTGCATGGTTACGCACCCGAAATCTCATGGGGTCCGAGGCTTTTGTCGATGAAGGCGCTAATATTTTAACCTCCCTCGACCAGCGGGTGCGCAGCGCCTTTGAGCCGCTCGCGCAAGGCCGGCCATGGCTGATTTATTTATTTCAACCTGCGGGCTGGTGGCCCGCGCATGCTCTCGCCACCGCCCGTCTCATGAGCGGAGGGGCCGGCCTCGCCACCATGGCCGCGCTGGGTTGGACTCTTTATCAACTAGCCGGTCGCAGCGCGGCTCTCTTTGGCTTATGGCTGTGGGCGGTACTCCCCTTCGCCGTTTTTCACGAGCGCTTAGCCCTGCAGGATCCCTTTGTCACTGCGGGGCTCGCTTGGACTACGGCTTTAATCACAGCTGGCAGTTTTAAAAAAACATCGCCGGCAGTCTGGTTTATAGCCGCCGGCAGTTTATTCGGCGCCGCGTTTCTATTAAAAATTTCCGCCCTCTTTGCGCTGCCTTGGCTCGGGCTATTTTATTTCATGCTGCAGCGTCAGGTCGGCCGACCTTACATTGACGCTCGCTTGGGCTACCTTGCCCTGGGAGCCCTCATTCCTCTGCTCTCGCTCGGTCGGGAGCTCCTATTATTGGGCAGTCGGCTCGATCGGTACCACGCGTTGCCGAATTTCATTTTAAGCGATACCCTCAGAACTGCAGCGGCGCGCCTACCGCAATGGCTCAGTTATTACTCAGGTTATCATGGCTGGCCCTTATTAATATTGTTGAGCGGGATGGGAGTACTGGCCATTTGCCAGCGTCATACCCTCGCCCTCAGCACAGGCTTCGGTTGGTTAACTTCGCTCTTGGTCACGGCACTCGGTTATCAACAAATTTATGCCCGCTACCTTCTGCCCGATCAGCTGCCGCTAGTTATTTTTGTAGCGCTCGCCGGAAGCACTGGGGGGAAAATAATCCGCAAAAATAACTTTCTAACCCTCGGCCTCCTTGGTCTGGCTCTGCTTCAATGGGGACGCGTCTCCTGGCAAATCGGTACCGAACCACGCACGGCGAATATCCCAACCACAGAAATCACCCAATACTTTACCGGCCCTTGGAGCGGGCGCGGTCTCACCGCGGTGCGCAGCTACCTTACCACCTATGCAGATCAACATCAGGTCCGCTGTGTAGTCCTGACCCACCGCTACCTGCGCCCCGGTTGCTATGGCTTACTCTTGAGCGAACGCGGCGATTCACGGCTCAGTATCGTGCCGTTTACCATTTACGAACCAAGTGATTTGACCGCGACCCGACTAGGGTTGCGTGCGGTGACCGCCAGCCTGCCCGTCGCCTTTTTTATTTTGTATGAAGGCAGTCTGTACCCGCCACCATCATGGCTCGAGGCCCCGGCGAGTCCCGCTCAACGGGTCGCGACGGTTTCACGTGGCCCTGGCGAAGATTTCACCCTTTATCAATTTACCCCCTAACTTAGCCGCTCACTGCAATTTGAACGGCAACCGCTGCAACCGAGTGTAGGCTTCGGATAAAATAATACTCGTCTTTGGCTCAGGATTTTCTCCGGTTTTTAAAGTGTAAGCGGCTGTGAAATTGCCGAGCACTGCGCAATAGTCGCTGTTGACCATCATGCCAATCAGATCACCTGTTTTGCTGAAGACGAGGTCCCCACGCTTGGGCGCTATTTCCCCGAACAGCCGTGTGGTGATGCGGTTGTCGAGCTTCACATAATTCGTATTGGCCGAATCGATGCGGAAGGGGGTCTCCCCGTAACGGCCATCATCCGCCCGCACCAACACAGCCTCCGGGAATTTAAAAGGCTCCGCGGCCAACCGATAAATTTTCCCACCCATTAACGCAGCCAGCGAGGCATCGATCGGCGCCACAATGATGCGCGGATCTAGGCGTAGAAAATGCAATTCAGCCAAAGGCGCACTGAAGGAACCCCGCGTCAGCCGACCCGCCACTTGATCATAATCAATCGCAATCTCTCCTAACACAAAAGGCGTGTCACTCAGGTGCATCAGCGCGTAGATCTGCTGACCATCACTGACCAAAACCGTTTGCGTGTTATGTTCTTTTACAGTCGGGCTAAACAACCCCGGCCGGCGGGCGATAAATTTCGACTGCACGCGGTTCGCTAAAAATTCGCTAAAAATAATATTAGGATTAATGGGCCGATTACTGCGAATTTCCTGGCTTAAGGCGCCTGATTGCTGGGCCAGTTGACCCACGCCAAGCGTCAGCTGCGAGGTTTGCTCCTGCACTTTAGCGCGCTCGAGTCGTTCAACTTCCACCTGTTGTTTGGCCTCGGTCAGATTTTGACTAATGAGCTTTTTTTCCTGCTCCGCCACGCGAACGGCGACGTTGAGATTTTCGATCCGCTGACGGGCTTCAGCATTTTGCCGATCTAAGCGCACCAACTCAGCTTTCTGTCGCTCCGCCTCGGCGCGGCGCTCCTCGAGCTCCCGCTGCATTTTAGCCAACTGCTCTTTCGACAGAGCGGCCTCCTGCACGGTAGCCGTAAAGCGTTTCTCTAATTCGCGGGTGCTAGACTGGTTGGCCGCCAAGGAATTTTCTAGCTGCCCCTTCTGCTGTTGCAACGCCGCCAGATTTTTTTCGCGCTCTGACAATGAACCCTGCGTGGAGGCTAACTGTGTCGCCAGTGCGTCGCGGGCGCTTTTTTCATCTTCGAGGGTGAGGCGCATCAACTCGACCATATCTGCATTAATAGCCGGCGCATTGACGGCTGACCGAGGAGCGGCGGACTCAAGCTGCGTATGCGACGGCTCCGCTTTCTCCCAGCGCGTGAGAGCCAGGAGATTGAGCAACATAAAGTCGCACATGATTAGTAAGAGCGTCTTGTTCATCGCGCAGTCTCCTTAAACTGTCGCACCCGCGCCGAGTGATTCCTCAATGAGCTTCCGCTTATAGGGTCGCACGTGGCGAATTTTAACTAAGGCCACACAGACAATACCAAATAAGTTGGAGGAATAAGCCGCCAGCAAGTTCGCATCGATGACGCCGAGAACTTGCAGGACGAGTGCCGTCGCTGTGCCGGCGATGCCGAGATAAAGTCCGCCATCAAAAAGATTTTCCTCATTCTCCATGAGGCGGAGTTTCGCAGTGGCGACCAAAGCTTGCCGGTCGATCTCAGCAATTTTCAGTAGGCAAATGACATACATGCCGACCTGTAAGCAGGCGAATAGCGTGATCGAGAGGATAGTGGAGAGATCCATGTTAGTGGGGGTGGTTACAGCGCTCGTCGCCGGTGCCGCCAAGGCCCCGATGACTGGAATAGTGAGTTTAATTTTATAATCAGAAACAGGAGCCGCCTTTAACAAGAAAGGCTCGGAAAAAACAAAAAAGATAAAAGTGAGAATGACCGCGATCAGGCCACTACTCATGCGAGGAAAAGCCCTGCGCAAGGTTGCTTCCACGGTAAAAAATAAGCCCGTATCGACGGCCCGCAACAGCAGGAAAATCCCCCCAAGAAAAGCCGCGTATTTAGCGAGGATGGCGAGCTCCGGGTGACGCAAGGCAAAGGCCGCCCCCCATTCAAATTCTGGCCCCGCACCACTTGTAACAGGCACTTGGCGTTGCACGAGTTGCGCCACCGCTCCTTCGCCAAAGGAGAGCGCTAGTTGCAAGCTATCGACGCCATGGCGGCCATAGGTCATAAGATAATGCGCGACGGTGTCGGCTGATTTAGCCATTAGGGCAGCCGTGTAGATAATTGGTAGATGTTCGGGGGCCATGCGCGTCAAATGCGCGAATTGGCCCACGGTCCCCAAACTGCCCGTCGTACGCAGGAGCTCAGCCAACTGAATCCAATTCAACCGCTGACCCAGCGTGAGGATATCTAGGTAAAAATCCTCCAGCTCGCCCATCTGCCCCGACTGAACAGCCCGCTCCGCGAGGACCCGCACCTCACGTTGCAAGGGTGCTGAGAGATGCTCGGTCTGCCAAAGATAAGCCGTAAGTAAAATAACGGCTTCCAGCGGTTGTCCGCCGGGGCGATTGGCTGGGACAAAACGCTGCGTCGTAGTCAGCGCGGCGGTCTTTAGCAATGTCTGGACTGCTGGTAAGCGAGAAACGGCGAGATAGCGGCGGAGATTATCACGCGCCTGCGGCAAGACCATAAACTTGAGCACCGGTTGCGAAGCGGCCGAAGCGGCGGCGTTGCGGTGGGCCAGCAAGGGCTCCAGCGCGACATCCCATCCTCCCCACGGCATCATCTCACGGTGCTGGCGGGCGAAATTATCGGCAATCACTTCGAGAGCGCCTGCGCCCGTATCGCCTGTTTTTTTTGCTGCCGCCAAGACCAACGCGGCGGGGCCCGGCTTATCGAGATCGAGTAAGTCACGCCCAAAACCTGCGACGCTTTGAGTCCCCCGGCCCGCTTCCCGCAGGAGCGCCACATTGAGCGACTTCACATTGACTGGTAACAGCCAAGCCACGGCCAGCAACCCGACCCCCAAGCCCAGCCAAAGCGGCCAGGGAGCCACACGGGCGTCGGTTGGTCGGGAAACGATGGGCATGGCGGAAGACATAATGGTTAAGCTGGCGGAAACAAATTTATTTGCCGCGCACCGGCACAAACAAATACACTAGCCAACTTAACTTAGACCAATGCCGCTGCCAATTGTTCACTATAACCATCCGATTTTGCGCAAGAAAGGCGCTAAGGTCACCGCATTCAACGCTCAGCTGCGTCACTTGGCTGCAGCGATGATTGAGACGATGCACTCGGCCGAAGGGATCGGTCTGGCCGCTCAGCAAATTGGCGAAGCCCTGCAGCTATGCGTCGTCGATCTCAGCGAAGTTGAAGCAAAGTTTAAGTGGACCTACGATGGCACCCATCTACCGCTGGATCTATTTATGCCGCTGGTGTTGGTTAATCCCGAGGTAACGCCAGTGCTTGAACCCACAGCCGTTTCAGAGGAAGGCTGTTTGTCTTTCCCTAAAATCCGCGGCGATGTGCTGCGACCTGAGACCATCACGGTAACATTTAAAGACACCGCTGGCCATGATCACACCCTCCATTGCAATGGTCTGTTGAGCCGCTGCGTGCAACATGAGGTCGATCACCTGAATGGCGTGCTCTTTATCGATCGTATGACCAAGCCTAGTTTGGACGACATCGATCTCCAGGTAAAAGCTTTGAAAAAACGCACCCGCAAATTGGCTGATAAATCTTAATATGGCTGAAGCGCCCCTCACTCGCTCCATCGCTACCCGCACCGGCGATGATGGCACCACCAGTCTTCTTTATGGACAGCGGGTGCTTAAAAATCATCCCCAAATCGAGGCTGTGGGAGTCCTGGATGAGCTCAACGCCGCTTTAGGTTTCGCCAAAGCCACCCGCCCCACGGGCACAAGCGGCCTGGCGATCGAACAAATCCAACGCGAGCTCGTCGGTCTGATGGGGGAACTCAGCTGCGCGCCGAGTGACGCCGCGCGTTACGCTGCTGCTACTTTTGCAAAAATTGGCGAAGCCGAGTTAGCGAACCTCGATGCCGCGATCGCGGTGATCGAGGCTCGCCAGCCAAAATTTGATGGTTGGGCCACGCCGGGCGCAAACGTGCATGCGGCGGCACTCGATCTTGCGCGCACGACCGCTCGTCGGGCTGAACGCCAACTCGTCGGGCTGGGATCGCCAACCCCCACTGTGCGACCCGTGCTCTTGCGCTATATTAATCGCGTATCGGATCTGCTGTGGTTGATGGCCCGTGAGGCCGAACAAGTCTAAAACGCTGATCGAAATAATCTGTGCATCCGCTCATTTGTGACTAAACCCATTACCATGCTCATCGCCGTTATTTTACTCGGGCTAGCGGCACTCGCGCGACTCGCTCCAACGATTGATCCGTCCCTCGTTAATTTCTCGCCCGTCATGGCGATTGCTTTTTGTGGCGGCGTTTATTTTCGCCCAGGCTGGCGCTGGGCACTCCCTTTTGGCGCACTCGCTCTGTCGGATCTTTACCTCAATCATTTTTACGCCCGCGAATACGGCTTCCACTGGTCCCTCGTCGGGCTGGGGGCACGCACCGTTTGTTTTGGCGGCGCCTTGCTCATCGGCGCATGGGTGAGTTCGCGCAAATCTTGGCTCAATTTGCTCAATGGCGGCCTGCTCGGGGCGATTATTTTTTACCTCGTGACCAATACTCAATCATGGGCTGGGGACGCCTTCTACGCTAAGACTTTGGCCGGCTGGTGGCAGGCGCTGACCATTGGCCATCCGGAATACCCGCCCACCATTTTCTTTTTCCGCAACACGCTCTTCGGCGACCTCATGTTCACAGGGCTTTTTGCCGGCATCATGGAGTGGCTAGCCCACCGCCGAGCGGAACCCAGTCTCTGGGATGAAGAGTCCGCGCCGACTGGAGAGCCCATTGTCGCTGAGACCGAAGACTAGCTCACTCGCCATTCTTCAGCGCAGGCGCGCTTCCCGCGCCCCTCTTTTGCGACAGCAGACCAAATGCTCGCCCCGAGTCCCATAAAATTACCGAGCTCATCACCGGTCACTAGCTCCGACCGATTTACCATCGTGGGCGTGGTGCTAATCGTGGCGGCTCTTATTGCGGCTTGGGGCAATAGCTTCACTGGACCCATGGTGTTCGATGATCTTCCCTCGCTGCAGGACAACCATAGCATCCAGCATTGGAGCACCGCGCTCACCCCGCCCAGTGGCGGATTTACCGTGAGCGGCCGACCATTACTCAACTTATCCTTCGCATTCAATTATCACCTCAGCGGCACTGAGGTCGCAAATTACCACGTAACCAATCTCATCCTGCACGGTCTAGCCGCACTCACTTTATTTGGTTTAGTCCGCCAGACGCTCACTCAACTGCGACCATCAACGCTAGCCCAGCGAGATGCTTATTGGGCTGCGCTCGCCAGTGCCCTGCTCTGGGCAGTCCATCCGCTGCAAACTGAATCGGTAACCTATCTCGTGCAACGCGCCGAATCACTCGCCGGCCTCTGCACCCTTCTGGCCTTGTATAGTTTTGCCCGCAGCGCCCGCTCGATCACCCCACAACGCTGGCTAGTTGCAAGTATCGTGAGTTGTTGGCTTGGGGCCCTCACCAAGGAAAGCGCGGCGACCGCTCCTTTGCTCATTTTTCTATACGATCGCATTTTTATCAGCGGATCTTTTCGCGCGGCTTGGACGCGCCACCGTATTTATTACAGCAGTTTAGCCGCGAGCTGGATCATCACTGGCTGGCTAATTTTCGCCAACCCGAGCCGAGGCGGCACCACTGGATTTGCTACTCCGGTATCAGTCAGTGAGTATGCTCTCCTGCAACTACAGGCCGTAAGCCACTACCTTCGCTTATCGCTCTGGCCGCAGCACTTGGTCTTTGACTATGGCCCCTACCAAGCGGGCGCACTCGGTTCAGCCCTACCGAGCGCTATCATTATTGGAATCATTCTCGGGCTAACGGGTTGGACCCTCCGCCGTAAACCAACCTTAGGTTTTCTTGGCGCGGTTTTTTTTATCCTCCTCGCCCCCAGCTCGAGTTTCTTGCCTATCGCCTCTCAGATTATGGCAGAACATCGGATGTATCTCCCCCTCGCAGCCCTGGTTACTTTAATCGTCATACTGCTCCAACGTTACCTGGGACGAGGCTTTCTCTGGCTCGTTTTAATACTCACGTTGCTAAGCGTGGCCCGCACGGCGCAACGCAATGGCGACTATCAATCAAATCTCAAATTATGGACGGCCACGGTGCAGGATTGCCCGACGAATCCTCGCGCGTGGCTCAATCTTGGCCAAGCTTATGCGGCAGAAAAAAAATGGGCCGAGGCCGCGCGCCACTATGAAACCGCCCTGCGGCTGCAGCCTAAATATATTATGGCTCACTATAATCTCGGCGTAACTTATTTGGAATTACAGCAACCCCACCAAGCCAGCGAACATTTCGCTACTACCCTCCAACTCAATCCCACCTTCGGAGAAGCCGCTTACAACTGGGGCAACGCTCTCGCGGCGCTCCAGCAACCCGCGGCGGCCTGCGCCCGCTATGAATATGCGCTCCGTCTGCACCCGCACCATGCGCGCGCACATTATAATCTCGGCAATTCCTTAATTGAACTCGGCCGCTTCCCCGAGGCCATTGTCCATTATGAGGAAACTATTCGGCTCAACCCGACACACCTAGAGGCTTATTTTAATCTTGGCAATGCCTTGAGCCAAACAGGCCGCTTCACTGAAGCGATCGCCGCTTACCAAGCGGTACTCCAACTCGCGCCCCATGATACCGAAGCGGCGCGCAACCTCGCCAGTGCCCACCAGGCCATCGCGGACCAAGCGGCGCGCGAAAAATCCCCCCTTGCGCACCGCGTAAATTAGCGTCGATTAGCTCCGCATTCTTGCCAACGTAATCACTCATGACCGCCCTTCGTAAACCTGACTGGCTGCGCGCCAAATTGCCAACCGGTCCCGCCTATCAGGCGACGCGGCGCCTCGTGGAGGAAAATAAGCTGCATACGGTATGTCAGAGCGCTCAATGCCCCAACATCGGGGAATGCTGGTCGCGCGGCACAGCCACGGTGATGATTCTAGGCAATATCTGCACCCGTTCCTGCAATTTCTGCGCGATCCAGACTGGTCGGCCCACCGAATTTGACCTTGGGGAACCGGCCCGCGTTGCTGATGCCGTCGCGAAAATGGGGCTCAAGCATTGCGTGATTACCTCCGTCGCCCGCGATGACCTTGCCGATGGCGGTGCCAGCGTCTGGGCAGCGACCATTCGTGCAACCAAACATAAAAATCCGCACTGCGCGATTGAGGTGCTCGTGCCAGATTTCAAGGGCAACCTTAATCAAGTCGATCTCGTCCTCGATGCCCGACCTGATATTTTTAACCACAACGTTGAAACGGTTGAGCGTCTGCAAAAACCCGTTCGCGTGCAGGCGCGCTATGATCGCAGCCGCAGCGTGCTGCGCCACGCCAAGAGCCGCGGCTTCATCACGAAAACCGGTATCATGCTCGGCCTCGGCGAAACGCCCACGGAAATCGAGCAATGCCTGCGCGATATCGCGAGTGACAAAACCGACATTCTCACCCTTGGCCAGTACCTCCAACCAACGCCGCAGCATTGGAAGATCGACCGCTGGGTACCGCCGGAGGAATTTAAACACTGGAAAGATTTCGCTCTGGCCGCAGGCCTCGGCACCGTAGAGAGCGGCCCACTCGTCCGCTCAAGTTATCACGCTGATGAGCAGTCACTCAAGTACACCGGCGTCGAGCACCTGAATAACGCGAACACTTTGGCGAGCGCAGTGTAGCATCCAGCAAATTGAAAATCCATGCCTCTTCCGCCAGATAAAGCGTGGTTCCCCATGAAGACCTTCGGTTGGGGCTGGGGCTTGCCGCGGCGCTGGGAGGGCTGGGTCGTGTTCGTAGTCTATGTAGCAGGGCTCTTTGCCGGCACGCGTTTGATCAGTCGATCGCACACTTATTTCCTAATCTATACGGCCGCCCTCAGCATCGTCCTCATCTTCATCTGCTGGTGGAAAGGGGAATCGCCTGAGTGGCGCTGGGGCTCCAAAGATAGTTCGCCCCACAATAAATAAATCCAGCGCGCTCATCTCTGCAGGATGACTGGCCACGATCGAAGCCAGAAGAATTGAGGTTTTGATTTTGCCCTCCAGAGCTGCTTGGCTCCAGCCATGAAACTGCGCGCAATTTTTTTGTTCGTTGTCAGCTTTGCCCTACACCTCGCTCGAGTCGAGGCCGCGGGCACCTTGGTCTCCGGACCGATGCTCGGCTATCAAGCGCACCGAGAAGCCCTGATCTGGGTCGAAACAAAAAACGCCCAACACGTTACCCTGGATTACTGGCGCAGCGGCCAGCCGGAAACCAAGCAGAGCATTACCAAAACCAATCTAGATTCGACGCCGATCGGTGGACAAATTTCCCATTTCCGCCCCGGCTTGCTCGCGGTCGGCACGCAGTATGACTATGCGATTAGCATTGATGGCGTGAACCAGGCATTGCCCTTCCCCGCCAAATTTAAAACGAGCCCACTCTGGGAGTGGCGGACCCCCGCCCCTGATATTAAATTCATCTTCGGGAGCTGCGCCTACTTCAATGAACCAGCCGCCGATCGGCCTGGTCCAGGCTACGGGAAAACGATGGAAACTTTTCGCCTGATGGCTGACAGCGGAGCTGATTTCATGCTCTGGGGTGGCGATAATTGGTATTATCGCGAAACAGATTTTGATTCCATCAGCGGCCTCTGGTACCGCGCCCAGCTAACCCGCGCTCTACCGGAATTACGTAAACTTTTTGCCGTCATGCCACATTACGCCACATGGGATGACCACGATTACGGCTCTAATGATTCAAACAAAAGCTTCGAATTCAAAGATGAGACGCTACGAATTTTCAAAGCTTACTGGGGCAACCCAATGTACGGCGAGTCCGACCAGCCTGGCGTCTACCAAAAATTTTATCAGAGCGATGCAGCTTTCTTCGTCATGGACAATCGGTGGTCCCGCGATGACGACCACCTCATCGACGCACAAAACCCCCAGAAATCCCAATACGGCGTTCACCAATTTGACTGGCTCAAGCAATCCTTACTCCACGCTCAAACCCTCGAGCGCTTTACCTTCAAATTTATTGTCACCGGCGGGCAGGTGGTTACCGATTTTGGCGGGGCGAGCGAGACGTTCGCTTATTTCCAAAGAGAACGAGAGGAATTGCTCAAATTTATCCAAGATCATCACATCACTGGGGTGATTTTCCTGACGGGCGATGTCCATTTCACTGAGCTCGCCAAGAAAAAAATCGGCGGCACTCACTGGGTTTATGAATTAACCTCATCACCCATTAGCAGCGGAGCTTCACCACTCGGCCGCACCGAACGAGCTCAAGATCCGCATCGCATCGAGGGAACGTTGGTCAGCGACCAAAATTTTTGCACCCTTGCCTTGCATGGGCCAAAGGGGGCGCGAGTAGTTACGATTACCTGTATCGACAAGCAGGGGGTGGCGCGCTGGACGCATGATATCACAGCGCAAGATCTGCGCTAAAGTGGTTAGCTTTTCCATTTGCGCTGCAGATAATTTCGCGGACGCTGTCCCAACATGCTCAAAAATATCAGCCGCATCGTCGCCCTGACGATCATCACTTTATCCGCTAATAAACCGCTCCAAGCCGCAGCGGCAGAAGTTGTGGTCCTCCCCACTCTTTCAGTTACCGACCAGCTAAGCTTCAATTCCAACGCTGCCACGGTCGTCCGCGCAAAATCCGGCCCAACGTTTGCTGAAGCCTGGTACGATCTTGCGCAGCAGACGGTTGGCTTAGCCGTTAATGATGCTGGCGCGCGCGGTTTCGGTACCACCACCACCTTGCGCGGGTTAGGCAATACGCCGTTCTTCAGTGACGCCTCGGCTCCTGTTTACCTCGACAACATTCCGCTGGCAACAGCCTTCACTTTTCCGACGGAGCTGTATGATTTTAGCCAAATGACCATCTATCGCGGACCGCAAGCCTCGGCCCAGTTTGGTCGCGCCGGTGATGCCGGCGTGATTCAGTTTACTTCGGCAACTCCTGGTCAAAAAAATGTCGCTCACGTCGGAGCTGCCCTAGGATCTGCAGGCCAAATGAGCTTCACGGCTTCCGCACAATCCGCTCGGACAGAAACGAGTGATGCGTCCATTCATTTCGGTACGAGCCGACGTGATGGTTATCTCTATAATACACAGCTCAAGCAGACCGTCGACGATCGCCAAGCCGTATTCGGACGAATCCAACTCCATTATCGGCCCCAGCAAGATCTCGAATTTTCCGTGCATCTCCTCACGCAACGCTCCCGCGATGGCGCCCAAGCGCTCGTGCCACTGGGCGAATCTTTCACAACTGTCAGTCGAAGCAAAGAAGGCCAAGCCGACACTGATTTCACTGCCCTCGCGGTGGGACTTTCCCGGCGCCTCGCAACGGCAACACTCACCGCCACCACGAGCTATACAGACTGGGATTTGTCACCGTACGCAAATCGCCTCGTTGTATTCGGCGGTTTTGACTTCGACTCCGTACTGACGCAATCTCAGCGCACCTTTAATGAAGAAGTGCGTTATGTAAGCGATTGGTTCACTGGCGGGATATTTTATTCACACGCCAGCACCCGGGGCGGTGCTAGCCGAGCCTTTAGTGGTTACACGATTGAAAATTCTAGCTTCCAACAGACCAGTGCGACTTGGGCTTTTTACGGCCAAGGCAATTTTAAGCCCACTCCGAATTGGCTAATCACCCCCGGATTACGGTTAGAACATGCGGCCAAGACCTTCACCCGAACAGAGATCATTCCAACCTCAGCCGTTAATCATCAAGCTGATGATTGGAACGCCCTGCTACCAAGCATTTCGGCAACTCGCCATTTAAACCGCAGTACTGATGCCGTCTTCACTCTGGCCCGCGGCTTTAAAGCTGGTGGCTACTCGGCCTACACCGGTCGAGCAGACCTCGCAGGTTACGATCCGCAGCGGACCTGGGGCCTCGAAGCCGCCCTCACCACGACTGACAGCACAGCAGGTTGGGCTTTCACCTCTCGAGCCTACGCTTATCGCGTCAGCGGCTATCAAATCGAACGCTCTTTCGCCGTACCAGCCACCTCCACCGATGAGTATCTCGTGGTGAATGCCCAACGCGCTCAAGTGCTCGGCGGTGAATTGGAGTCGTTATGGCGACTGACCCCAACGATTACGCTGCGAGCGATTGCGGGATTAACTCAGGCCACTCTGCAGCATTTTACCGACCCTTTCACTCACGTGAATTATTCCGGCAACCGCGCACCTTATGCGCCGAGTGGTAACGCAGCACTCCAATTTGATTATGTCGCCGGGTCAGGATTTTCCTTCGGCGCAGGTGCAACGTGGACGGGCCGCACCTTCTACGATGAACAAGAATCGGCCTCTTTCGCACAAGCGGGCTACACCCTGCTAGAAGCTCGGGCGGGTTACACTTACGGTGGCCTTGAATTTCGGGCCTTTGGCCGCAACCTGACGGGGCGTAAATATTATAGCGCCATCACCCCGGGCGTTTTCCACGGTACCCCCGGCGCCCCGGCCACGTGGGGCTTCGAAGTGAGCAGTCGGTGGTAAGCCCGCAAGGCGTGGGTTGACCCTTTTGAAATAACCTCGCCACCCGAGGCGCTAAGTCGTTTTTTAAGGCCTTCACCTCAATGGAGACCAAAAAGAAAATCGTCGAAAATTGGCTGCCGCGGTACACGGGTGTACCGCTCAAAAATTTTGGCCGTTACGTTTTGCTCACCAATTTTCAGCATTACGTGCAGCTCTTTGCGCAATGGCATCACGTGCCCGTCATGGGCAAAGACAAGCCGATGCCGAGCGCGACTGCCAATGGCATCACGATCATCAACTTTGGCATGGGCAGCGCGACCGCCGCGACGGTGATGGATTTGCTCAGTGCGATTAATCCGAAAGCTGTACTGTTTCTCGGCAAATGTGGCGGCATCAAACACCGCGCGGAAATCGGCGACTTAATCTTGCCGATTGCCGCCATTCGTGGCGAAGGCACGAGCAACGATTACTTCCCCCCCGAAGTCCCCGCCCTGCCCGCCTTCGCTCTGCAAAAAGCTATTTCCACCACCATTCGTGATCATCGCCGCGACTATTGGACCGGCACAGTCTACACAACCAATCGCCGCGTCTGGGAGCACGATCTGAATTTCAAAAAGTATCTCCGCAAAATTCGTGTCATGGCGGTCGATATGGAGACCGCGACCATCTTTATTACCGCTTTTGCTAATGAGACTGTCGCCGGAGCACTACTGCTCGTCTCCGACCAACCCATGACCCCAGAAGGCGTGAAGACCCACGCGAGCGACCAAAAAGTGGACGCTAAGTTTGTCGAAATGCACCTCCGCATCGGCATCGATTCACTCAAGCAGCTCATCAACAAAGGCGTGACGGTTAAGCACCTGAAATTCTAATTAGCGCAGAGGGTCTTCAGCTAAAGACAGCAAGGATCTCCAGCGATCGTACACGACGAGATATCCCGCTTAACGCGGAACCCCAAGTCTGGCGCACGCTGCTACGGCCACTACGCCCGATTTCAAATGTTAATCAGAATTAAATGCGCGATCTCCAACTGCTACCTGCTGCTAGGCGAGCGGCCGGTACTCGTTGATACGGGGGCGCCCGGCGATCTGCAGCGCATCTTGAATGCCCTGAAGATTCACCGCATCGAATTAAATCAAATTGCCCTCATTCTTTTAACCCACGGCCACAGCGACCACGCGGGCTGCGCGGCAGAACTCCGCCGACGTAGCAGCGCAAAAATTGCGCTACACAGCGGCGATGCTGGGCTCGCGCGATCTGGAGAAAATGGCGTCCTTGCCGCACAGGATCAATTCGGACGTCTCGTGCGCCCCTTCGTGGATGAACCCTTCGAATCATTTGAACCCGACCTCATTTTCCGCGACAGTTTTTCTCTCACGCCCTACGGAATCAAAGGGCGCGTGATGGCCACTCCTGGCCATACCTTAGGATCTGCTTCTGTCGTGCTCGACTCCGGAGAAGCCATCATCGGTGATGTCCTGCGTGGCAGCATCCTTTGGCCCAATCGCGCCACTCCCCATTTTTTCTGCGCCGATCCCGAAATGAATACCCGGAGCATTGTCCGTCTAGCCCGCGAGGGTTTGTTGCGTTGTTATCCCGGAAATTTTGGCAGTTTTCCTGGCACGCAACTAGGAAGATTCCTCACCACTGGGACGGGCAAAGTTATGCAACTCGCGGGTGAGCCCGTGTAAGGCGTCGCCATTTAAGTCCGCCGTCTTAAGGCAGAACATCGATCCAGAAAGGAGCGAAAATTTCCCGCCCCGCGATCATCACCTGACTCCAAATGACGTAGCGACCAGGCTGTGGGATAGTTAATTTAAACGTGAGCTCAGGAGTCACCGAATCTAAGGCTTGTTTCAAATCAGCCTGCGCCGGATGCAGGTGTGCAAAGCCACTACGCCCTTCATCAAAAGCCACCAAATGCGCAAAAGCCCCCATCACCGGCTGAAGCTGCATTGAGCCTCCACCCCGTCGATTCACCCGAAAGCGCAAGTCAATCGGCTGCCGCGCGCGGAAATTTTGCGCCGCCGCCAAGCTAAACTCGAATTCGCCGACCGTGTAAGTTAAATTGGGTGAGCGCGCCAACCGCGCGACAGATCCCGGCACGGTGAGTTCGACCACACCGTATAGTCCGCGAACCGTGGCTACCGGCGTAAAGTCGGCAAAAATGCGATAGATCCCCGCTCGTTGCGGCGTAAATGTGAACACCCATTCGCCCGGACGCTTGCCTGGTTCGGGATGCAAATGCTGATAATCCTCGAGCGTCGGATCGACAATCAGTAGGTGTAATTTTCGCGTGTGCGCCAGCACGAGATCCTCGGGCGCGATGGGCTTGCCGCTGGCCGTTTGGAGCGTGAGCGTCATAACCACTGGCTGATCAGGCGCCACGGCAGTTGCCGCCTTGAGCCCAAGCACCACCGGTGAACGAACCTGCACCACCGGAATAAATTGAGGATTGTTCGCATCACAAAATTCCAACGCCCCCTTTCCTTCCGTCCGAAAATCCATGTGATTTAGATTTGTGCCTGTCGGCAATGCCCGCACCAACAGATATAGTCCTAGGGCCAGCACGGTGATGATCAGCACCGAGCGATTGCGAGCGGAATTTGCGCTGGTTTGACTCATGCTTTTTTCAAGCGCTGCAGAAAATCGTCCACCGTCCATGCACTGCCATCAGCCCGATAGATGATTTTACCCTGCGGGTTAATCAACACGGTGGCGAGAGTATGCTTAATGGTGGCGCCTTCAAATTCTCGAATTACCCCCAACTGCGCGAGGAGTTGACGCACCGCCGCGTCAGGTCCCGTTAGGAAAGAAAAATTAGCCAAATCGATACCACGTACTGCGGCATATTCTTTTAATATGCCAGGGGTATCAAATTCTGGATCGAGGGAAACCGACACCAATTCTAAGTCCGTGACCCCCGCAGCGCGGGCTGCTTGCTGGAGTTTTTGCATGCGGAGGGTCGAGGCTGGGCACATGGTAGCGACGGGGCAGCGGGTGAAGATAAAATTAAGCACCACCTGCTTGCCGCGAAAGCGGCTCGGTGAAACCGCGCGGCCCGCTTGATCGAGCAGTGTAAATTCAGGCAAAGTCTCCCCAATCTCTCGATACGCCGACTTCCCCCGCATTGCCGTATCTTGGGCCAAGGTTTGCGCCGCGGCGGTTAGAGCGCGTTCAGTCACCGCGTCCGCCGGCCAAATTTTTTCGAGAGAAAATTCTGTACCACGCACCACCAACTCAGCCCGAATATGCTGGCCGGGTTGCGCATTCTCCAAATCACCCCGCGCCGCCTTAAACTCCATGGTCATACCCGGCATGTAGCCTTTAATTTCATCATGCGTCACGACCAGGGTCTGAGTCGCCCGCTGCACCTCGACAATTTCACCCGTCAACGGATAGCGTTGCTCACTGGGCGCCGCCACGACTGGGGGAACCGTCGCTACCGGTTTGGCTTTGGCGCAACCTGCACTTAGGCCGATCGCCGTTATTAGCAAACCTGCAGCCCACCGGCGGACGAGCGAATAACAAGACGTCATACGCTTCACCCATTTGCCAAAGTCAGAAATTGTCAAAAGGTTTGCGCTGCCCACCCGGCAAGTATCACTTCCCTTTTCTCCCGCCACGCATTTTTCATGTCGCGCACTGCCCATTATAAATTTGGTCTCGCCGCCTTCGCCGCACTGGGCAGTGGCTGGGTTTTTGTTCTCGTCGCACTGGGCGCATTCACCACGAGCATCGGCGCCGGCATGGCCTTTGCCGACTGGCCGCTCTCCAATGGATCAATCAACCCATTAGGATGGTTAACAGAAATCGATAAATTTGCCGAACATTCGCATCGCCTCAGCGCCAGCCTGATGAGCTCGATTACCATCATCCTCGCGGTTTGGTTGTGGCTAACCGAAGAACGCACGTGGCTACGGCGCCTCGGCTATTTTGCCGTCGGCCTCGTCTTAACCCAAGCTGCGGTGGGCGGGCTCCGCGTCTTGTTCGATCACCAGCACATTGACCTCGTGAACACCAGCCTCGGCCGTTTATTTGCGATGCTCCACGCGGTCTTGGCTCAAGCTTTTGTTTGCACCCTCTTTGCCATCGCTATCGCCAGTTCGCGCCCGTGGATCGAAGGCAGCAGCGGCTGGACCGGGGTTTCCTCTCGGCGACTGCGACGACTCGGCGCGGGGTGTGTTGCCCTGCTTTTTGTGCAACTTTCTATCGCCGCGGTCGTTCGGCACAGTTTTGCGGGACTCGCTATACCTACGTTCCCACTCTCAACCCCCGAGGGCAATTTACTCCCTGCTCTATGGGATTTTCGGGTTGGCATTCATTTTGCACATCGTGTCATGGCTGGCTTAGTGACACTGGCGCTCAGCATTTTTGTGAGCCAGCTCTGGCGCGAGCCCTCCGTACCCACGACCTTGCGCTGGTTGGGCCTCAGCCTACTTGGCCTCATCAGCCTGCAAATCTATCTAGGCGCGCAAATCATCTGGACGGGGCGCAGTGTCACCATGACGACCGGGCATGTCATCATCGGCGCCTTAACGCTGGCGGTAACATTTCTGCTGACCTGCTTCACTTACCACGGCTCAGTTAGAACCAAACTCGTATGACCCCCGCCCCAGAGCAAAGCCTTCCCGGTAACGCCGCCCAGCCCACGCCGGCGACTTGGCACCATTATCTTGAGCTAACCAAACCACGACTGAGCATGCTGTCAGTTACCACGGCTATGGTCGGCTACCTATCGGCAGTCTCTTACTGGGAATGGTCGCGGACATTCTTCCTGATGGCAGGCACCGCTTTGTGCGCTGGCGGCGTGGCAGCTCTAAATCAGTGGATGGAGAGCGATCGCGATGCCTTAATGCAGCGCACCATGGATCGCCCCATTCCGCAGGGCATCATTGCGCCCGGGTCAGCTTTTGTACTGGGCTGGATCCTATGCCTGACCGGACTTAGCTTACTTTTTAAGCAGGTCAATGGAGCCTCTGCTTTTCTCGGTTTAGCAACGGTGGTCGCCTACCTCGCCATTTACACCCCCGCCAAAAAATGGTCGCGTTGGTCGACGGAGATCGGTGCGGTCAGTGGCGCCCTGCCCCCGATGATTGGTTGGGCGGCAGCGGGACGATCGAATCCCGCGCTCGGCTGGACTCTCTTCGCCATTTTGTTCACGTGGCAAATGCCCCATTTCTTTGCCTTAGCTTGGACCTACCGCAAAGACTACGCCGCAGCCCATTTCCCGATTTTGTCGGTCGTAGATCCGAGTGGCCGCCGCGTCTCCCGTCGGGCATTCATCTGGACTGTACTGCTCCTTGCCGCCAGTGGAATGCCGACGCTGCTCGGCTATTGCTCGTGGTATTATTTCGCTGGGGCCGTGGCGTTAGGAGGCTGGATTCTCTGGTCGGCTTTTATTTTCCTGAATCCGGCTCGACGCGAAACTGAAGCGCGGCGTCTATTTCTCATTTCAATTGCTTATCTGCCGCTTCTGCTCGGCCTGCTGGTCGCCGACCGACTATTCTTTAAACTTTAGCGCGCGCTGCGCGGCATCATCTCATCCATGACAACCCAAGACATCCCCACCCTCAATGCGGCCCTCAACGCCACCGCCACCGTACTGATTACGCTCGGATTTATTTTCATCAAACAAGGCAAACGCGAGGCACACCGCGCTTCGATGCTAACCGCGGGAGTCATATCAGCTATTTTCCTGGTGGGCTATGTGACGCATAAAATCCTGATGAAGGGCGTGCACACTCCTTTTGGCGGTGAAAGCCCTGCGCTCCGCGCCTTCTATTATACGATGCTGATTTCACATATCATCCTCGCTATCTCGATCGCGTACCTAGTGCCCCGCACCTTCCTTTTTGCCATTAAAGGTGATTTTGAAACCCATAAACGGTGGGCAAAGTTTACCTTCCCTATCTGGTACTACGTCTCGGTAACGGGAGTGCTCGTTTACTTTTTTCTCTATATCTGGTGGCCAAGCGCCCCAGCAGCCTGAATCACGCTTGTCGTGAAATAGTCGCGCGGGCCTGCCCCGCCGTTGGTTTTAACAAAAAAGCCGAGCTTTCGCTCGGCTTTTGCATTAATCGCAGCCCGCTCTCAGCAGGCGCGCCAATAAAAACGTTACTTAACCACCAGCACGCCTTTCATGCCCGAGAGATAATGGGCCGGAAAAGTGCAAAGGTAGACATATTCGCCTGGCTCAGTGGGGGCCTTGAACTTGACCTCTTCACTTTGCTTAGGTCCGAGCAATTTGGTGTGGGCAATCACTTGGCCAGCCAAAGCTGTCGGAACATAGTCAGTGGCCGCCGCCATGATGGCGGCGTCGGTAAAGGCTTTAACATCGGTTCCTTTTTTAAGCAGAACCCAGTTATGACCCATTGCGACCTTAGGCATATTGCCCATATTAGTTAAACTAACAGTTACATCTTGCCCTGCCGTAACCTCAAGACGGGTAAGGTTAAATTTCATTGAATCGTTAGCCGTCAGTTCAAAAGACGCACCAGTAGGAGCGCTCGCAACCACGGCGGCTGATTCAGTTTTTTGACCACAGCCCACGAGCAGAATGCTAGCGGCTAAGAGAGGAAGGAGTAGGTATTTTTTCATGAGAAACGGATTATTACACACGGCCCCAGAGAGCGCAATGACGCAGGTCAAGGTTGCTAAATATCTAATACCGATCCCCGTACAGATTATACCTCAGGCGGGAGCGGATAGCGCATATTTTGCGGTGGTTTTGTAGTTGAAATGACCGATTATTTGCAGACGCTCGCCCGACATTATTGCTCCAGCGCCTCCCGCTGAGAACATTACTGTTATACATGACCCGCATCCGCTTCGATCATCGTCCTTTTTCGCGCGTAACTCGCGCTTTAGTCGCCGGGCTTGGCCTGGTTCTTTTGTCCGGCTGTAAGCTGGCCGATATTTTCGACCTGAGTGGCAATCAGTCCACTATGCTCACCGCAGGTCCCGTCGCCAAAGCGCAATGGGACTTATTCATGATAACGGTGTATGTTTGCACCTTCATCTTCGTCGTAGTTGGCGCAATCCTAGCCTACACCCAGATTAAATTTCGCGCCCGCTCAGAGTCCGATGAGCATGCCGAGCCACCACCTGAGGCACACGGGAATCCTTTTGTAGAAATCGGCTTAATCGCCGCTTCGGTCGCCTTGTTAGTCATCATCGCCATCCCCACTTTGCGAGATATCTGGTACACCCACGATGTACCCGAAGACGAGAAGGGTAACGCCATGGAAGTCGTCGCGACCGGTTATCAATGGTGGTTCAAATTCGAGTATCCCACGGAACTCGTGAAGCTACCCAACGGTGGCGAAGCTCCTTTAGTGACCGGCAATGAATTGGTCGTCCCCGCCGGGACCCCGATTCGGGTCCAGCTCCGCACCATCGATGTGATTCATAGCTTTTGGGTGCCAAAGCTCGCCGGGAAAGTTGATATGATGCCGAACCGCGCGAATTTTCTTTGGTTCAAAGCCGACAAACCGGGCTACTATTATGGTCAATGTGCTGAATTTTGTGGTGAATCGCATGCCATCATGCGTTTCCGCGTAATCGCTCTGTCGCCTCGCGATTATTCGCAATGGCTGGAGAATCAGAAATCCCCAGCGCGCACGGTTACGCCAGCTCTGCTAGCCAACGCTGCTGATCGCAGCGCTCATGTGCAATTTGCGGCGATGAAACTAAAGGCCGGCGAAGCATTGGCTGCCTCCCCTGCTTTTGATGCTGACCCCCTGAATGCTTGGCGGGAGATGCAGCATCCTGAAGCCGGTGAAGATGCTCAATTGATCGCGCAAGGACGCCAATTATTCTCGGCCAAAACTTGCGTTAGCTGTCACAGCATCCGCGGCCATGAAGGCGTTGGCATCAGCGGCCCCGACCTGACCCGAGTCGGCGCCCGCTCCACCATCGCCGCTGGTGTATTAGAAAACACCCGCGAGCGGATGCACGCTTGGATTAAAAATCCCAATCACTTTAAACCGGGCAATAAAATGTGGTTTGGCGGCTATAATGTTAAAGACGGCGACGACTGGAAGCCGAACTTCACCGTTAATGATCAAGAGATCGATGCCCTCGTCGCTTATCTGCACAGCCTAAAATAATCGCGGCCACGGGTTAATCAGCACTCCACCATTACGACGCGACCTCGCAGCCTCTCCTTTTTCTCAACTTTCGCTCCTCCTTCACCCCAATATTTATGGCAGAAGTAATCGCCCAGTCCGGCTTCACCGGCAAACAAACAGCCCAACCGGCTACCACCTTTTCCCTTTTCCCGCGCCCGACCGCAAAAACGGGCATCGTCAGCTGGTTGACGACCGTCGATCACAAAAAGATCGGTATGCTTTACGGCGGCTTCGCCATCTTATTTTTCCTCATCGGCGGGATCGAAGCCCTGATGATTCGGACGCAGCTCATGGTGCCGAATAATCGCTTCATCAGCGCGCAACTCTACAGTGAGTTGTTCACGATGCACGGCACCACGATGATCTTTCTTGCCGTCATGCCCCTCAATGCGGCGTTTTTCAATTTGCTCATCCCGATCCAAGTGGGCGCACGCGATGTGGCCTTCCCCCGCCTTAACTCCTTTTCCCTCTGGGTCTGGGTCGTCGGAGCAATCTTGCTCAATGTCGGTTGGATTTCCCACTTCGTCCCAAGCTGGAATTTTGGCGGCGCTCCTGACATCGGCTGGTTTGGCTATGCACCGCTGACCTCTAAGAGCTTCACCCCTGATCTCTCGACCGATTTTTGGGTACTCGGTATTCAGGTACTAGGCATTTCCTCCATTGTGGCCTCCCTGAATTTTATCGTCACAATCATCAATCTAAGGGCGCCCGGCCTCACGATGATGCGTTTACCCGTATTCACTTGGATGGCCTTAGTGACGAGCTTCCTCCTGGTGCTTGCACTACCAGCCATCGCCATCGCCCTGATCATGGTGATGTTCGATCGCAATTTCGGGACCAATTTCTTCGAGGTGTCCGGTGGCGGTCAGCCTATCCTGTGGCAGCATCTCTTCTGGGTCTTCGGTCATCCTGAGGTCTATATTCTTATTTTGCCTCCGATGGGCTATGTTTCAGAGATTCTGCCTACCTTCGCGCGTAAACCCCTTTTCGGTTATCCCATCGTAGTATTCTCGGGTGTGGCGATCGGCTTCATCGGTTTCGGTGTATGGAGTCACCATATGTTCACCACCGGTCTCGGGACGGTGGCCACGGCCGCCTTCGCGTTGGCGACGATGGCGATCGCCGTGCCAACGGGGGTTAAGGTCTTCAATTGGATTGGGACCCTCTGGGGTGGTCGGATTGTTACCCGTGTGCCCATGATGTTTGCTCTCGGATTCATCTGGATGTTCATGATGGGCGGACTCTCGGGCATCATGCATTCCGCGGCTCCGGCTGATGCCCAACAGCAAGACAGTTACTTTGTTATCGCTCACTTCCACTATGTTCTCATTGGCGGAGCGACCTTCGCCCTGCTTGCAGCCATTCATTTCTGGTTTCCAAAATTCTTCGGCCGCATGGTGCCGGAGTTCTGGGGGAAAGTTTCCTTCTGGGTTATTTTTGTCGGCTTCAACGCGACCTTTTTCCCCATGCATTTCTTGGGCTTGAATGGTATGCCGCGCCGGACCTGGACCTATGATTCCAATATGGGCTGGAACGAGGGCAACCTTTTCGCCACGTACGGAGCCTACCTGCTAGGGCTTGGTATCTTCACCTATTTTGCAGTGTTAGTTTGGTCTTATTTCAAGGGCGAGAAATGCGGCAACGATCCTTGGGATGCCCGCACCTTAGAATGGTCCATTCCTTCGCCTCCGCCTGAGCATAATTTCGCCGCCATCCCAACCGTCCACGCACGCGATGCTTGGTGGTATGAGAAAACACACAAAGCTGAGATCGCTCAAGAAAAGGCCGCTCATATCAAAGCAGAAGAATCACATGGCGGCATTCATATGCCGGACCAATCGTGGTATCCCTTATTCGCAGCTATCGGCCTACTGGTGGGCGGGTACAATTTCGCCCAACTTCATCACCCCGTGACGATGTTCGGCCAGCAAGTCCTCGCTTCGCACCTACCACTCGCCATCACCGGCCTCGGCCTCATGGTCGCTTCTTGCTATCTGTGGGCCCTCGAAGGCCCCGGTGGCTATCATCTTCATATCGACGCTGAGGGCAAAGTTACCGAGTCCCGCGGCGATCACCACTAAGCTTTACCGAATCATCTCATGAGCAGTCCTGCGGCTAACGGTCACCTCGACCACCATCACGATCACACAACCTCCACCGGCATTCCGAACAAGAAGCTCCTTTGGTGGGCCTTCCTCGCCTCGGACTGCATGTTCTTCGGCGCACTGATCTCGTCTCATCTCGTCTACCGCCTCAACCCGCCTCCAGGGAATGCAGTGCCGACGCAGATTTTTGACATCGAGCTAACGTCTTTCTCAACGTTCATCTTGCTGATGTCGTCGCTGCTCATGGCCCTCGCGGTGAACGCCATCCAGAAGGGTAACGTGAAGAGCACCCGCACGATGCTTCTCGGTACGATCTTCTTCGGCTGCATCTTCCTCGGCGGTCAGGTATTTGAATTTACGCATTTCGTGGCCGACAAGCACATGACGCTATCGAATAGCATCTTTGGCTCCACCTTCTACACCCTCACCGGCACCCACGGCACCCACGTTGCGATCGGCGTACTTTTACTGGGCATGATGTATGTGCGGACTTTTAAACCAACTCATGGCGGAGGTTTGGGCCGAAACTTTCTTCACCTGTTAGCCTTCGCCGTAGCAGCAGGGGTGGCCTTTCTTTTCTTCGTCCCCGGTCTGCTTGAAGTCATCGAAGGCGAAAGCCTGCGCGCCATGCTCAGCCATGATGCCAAGCCGCTCATTCTCGGGGCCATCGCGTGTGCGGCCCTCGTATGGTTTGCCCGTACCAGCGACCCAACCGTCGAATTCGGGGAGAAAAACGCTATCGATGTTGAAGCTATCGGCCTCTATTGGCATTTCGTCGATATCGTCTGGATTATCATTTTTACCGCCGTCTATCTCCTCGAGTACCTCTGAGCTAAATTCAGCTTTTAACTTCTCGCCCAACTCTTCATGTCCGCACCCACTGCTCCCGCCCTTGCCGCCGGCCACCACGAGCCGAGCAAATTTCACTTCTACATCCAGATCGCGATGATTCTGGCGGTTATTACCGGCATCGAGGTCGTGCTAATCTACCTTCCGATCGTAAAGTGGCTGGTCGTCACGACACTCATCGTGCTCTCTACGGTGAAGTTCATGTTCGTTATTTTTTACTTCATGCATCTGCGTTGGGATAAAGTGTTCTGCACCATCTTATTTTTTATCGGACTCGTGCTCGCTGGTTTCACCATGTTTGCTCTGATGAAGCTGTTCGCCTCTGACGCCGGCAAGCCTCTGACAGCCGCTGCGCTGGACTTCGCCCGCACCACGCTCGGTTAAGCGAAATTCCAAGTGAATCTAAGCCGCGCGACCCCGCGCGGCTTTTTTATTGATCAAATTTGGGCAGAGGTGGCGCCGACTCATCGATTTTAGCGCTTTTTGTCGCCATTCGCTCACACGTGCGTATTGGTGTGCTACTATGATCGACTGGACCCATTGGCACAATGAGCCGTTCCTCATCGGCGGACTTATTTTCTTGGGCTGGCTTTATACTATTCTCGCCGGGCCATTACGTGAGCGCCTTGCGCCAGGCACCCCTTATCCCCGCCGCCATGCGATCAAATTCTACGCGGCATTACTCTGTTTCTACCTCGGAGTCGGCTCGCCGCTCGATCAAATCGCTGAACGCTTTCTGCTCAGCGCGCACATGCTACAACACCAGATCCTAATCTACCCAGCCGCCATTCTGTTTTTAAGCGGATTGCCTGACTGGATGGTCCGTCCCCTCTCCAGTCAAGCGAAGCTCCAAGGGCCGCTCAGAATTTTAACCCATCCCCTGGTCTGCGGCGGTATCTACACAGCCGTGTACTCTGGCTGGCACCTGCCTTACCTCTACGATTGGGCCCTACAAAATCGCGCGATCCACATTGCCGAGCATTTCATGATGTTCGGCGCTGCACTTTTTTATTGGTGGCCGCTGCTCAGCCCTTCTAAAGAATTTCCACCTGCAAGCTACGCCTGGCAGATGCTTTACCTCGTGGCTGTCGTCATCGCTATGACGCCAGTATTTGCTTATATCATGTTTTCATCTGACGTGCTCTATCCGACCTATGAATATGCCCCGCGCATTACGAGCCTGACCGCCGCTGCCGATCAATTGTTGGCTGGAGCCATGATGAAACTCGTCGGGATGTCCGTCGCCATGATCGCTTTTGGCGTCAGCTTCTATCGATGGTTTCAAACCGACCCGAAGCCATCTGGCTAGCAGGGACGGGCCTAACCGCTCGAACGTTTGTCGGGTAGAACTAAATTTTAAGAGCAGCCTGATCTGCTCCCGCTGGCGCGAGCAGATCATCGATCGAATCACTCTCGACACTGACATCAGCAAACAGCCAAGTGGATAAGTAGCGTTCGCTGCTCGAAGCAATAATCACGACGATTTGCTTGCCCTTATTTTCAGGCCGCTTGGCGAGCTGAAGGGCAGCCCAGACCGCCGCTCCCGAAGAAATGCCGATCGGGATACCATCGAGTTGATTGACCTGCTTGGACACGGGACCCGAATCAGCCTCCTTCACGCGGATAATCTCATCGTAAATTTTGGTGTTGAGCACCGCTGGCACGAAGCCGGCACCAATGCCCTGCAATTTATGCGGGCCAGGTGCGCCACCGGAAAGCACCGGCGAAGCATCCGGCTCAACCGCGACAATTTTTACCCCCGCCTTACGCCCCTTGAGCACCTCACCGATACCGGTAATCGTACCACCGGTGCCAATCCCCGACACGATAAAGTCGACTCGACCATCCGTGTCCCGCCAAATTTCCTCGGCAGTCGTCTTGCGATGCACGGCTGGGTTCGCGGGATTAGCGAACTGCTGAAGTATAACTGCTCCGGGGATTTTCGAGGCCAATTCTTCTGCTTTAGCAATGGCTCCCTTCATTCCCTTGGGCCCCTCCGTGAGAACGAGCCGCGCTCCGAGAATTTTGAGCAGCTTACGACGCTCGCTGCTCATCGTCTCAGGCATGGTCAGGATGAGCTTAAGACCCTTAGCTGCCGCTACAAAGGCTAGCGCAATCCCGGTGTTACCACTGGTCGGTTCAATCAGGACAGTGTCTTTATTAATTTTCCCTGACTTCAGCGCATCATCAATCATCGCGAACCCGATGCGGTCCTTAACGCTGGAAAGTGGATTAAAAAATTCTAGCTTAAGCAGAATATCGGCCTCTGCCCCGTGGGCTGCGGCCGTGCGATTGAGGCGCACGAGCGGGGTGTTGCCGATCGTTTCGGTGATGTCGTTGTAAATTTTGGCCATGGTCGAGGAAGGTGAAGAATAATTATTAAACTAAGTGAATTAGTTAATCATAATAACTTTACTCATGTTGGGATAAAAGTAAATAGAGAATGCATCTCTGGGTTATTTCATAAATAGATTCCCGCTTGCGTTACCAAAGCCTGTCGGCCGCGGTAATTTACACTCGGCGGGCCTCGCGCAATCATTTAGACAATTTGTTCATGACTTGGGAAATAGCCTTTGTGCTCAGCCTGCTTTTATTGACGCTGCTAGCCTTTATCTGGGAAAAATACCCACCTGATATCATCGCCCTGAGCGTCTTTAGCATCCTATTGCTCTCGGGTGTGCTGCCGCGCGAGAAAGCCATGGCGGTTTTTGCGAATCCCGCGGCGATCACGGTGGCGGCGATGTTCGTACTAAGCGCCGCTTTGGTTAAATGCGGGGCGGTCGACTACCTCACCAGCTGGTTTAGCCGAGCAGCCACGCTACCCTACCCTTTAGTGATTTTACTCCTGGTGGTCACGGTGGCCTTCATCTCTGCCTGGATCAATAACACCCCAGTGGTCGTCGTTTTTGTTCCCGTGGTGCTGGCCTTGGCCCGGAAGATGAATCTGCCGGCTTCTAAATTCCTGATTCCCCTGTCCTACGCTTCTGTTCTCGGTGGCACCTGCACCCTAATCGGTACCAGCACTAATCTCGTAGTAAATGGCATCCTGCATGATCGGGGTGAAACTGGCCTACGCATGTTTGAGCTCGCGTGGGTAGGTGTCCCCGCCGCGGCCATCGGCGCGCTCTATCTCGCGCTAGCCGGCAAACGTCTCCTGCCCGCGCGTGAAATGCTTACTTCGATACTGTCTGAAGAAGAACGCCGCGAATATCTCACCGAAGCGTTTGTCCCATTAAATTCTCCTCTCATCGGCAAAAGCCTGAAAGCCTCTGGCCTTATCAGCACCCGCGGTTTTCGAGTCATTGAGGTCGTCCGCGACGGTGTCGCCATCACGATGGACCCTGACATTACCCCGCTTTGCGTCAGCGATCGCATGGTATTATCTTGCCGGCCCTCTGGGATCGCCCGAGCCCGGGCCATGCCAGGATTTGATTTTACCGCTGAGGCTGGACTTGAACAAATCACGGCCCACGAAGGCGTCGTCTTTGAGGGGGCAGTAGCTCCCAATTCAGAATTAATCGGTCGCAGTATTGGTGAACTTAATTTTCGCCAACGCTTTCGCGTTGTCGTCCTAGCCATCCATCGGGGTGGTCAAAATGTCCGCCATGAAGTTGCCTCTCTGCCCCTCGCGATGGGCGATATCCTCCTGATGATGGGCACGGAGCAGGCGATCAATAGCTTACGCCAGGAGGATGATCTCATCCTCTTTGACCGGCCACCACTGCCGTCCTTCTCTCTCCACCGGCGCATCCCCCTCGTCATCGCTACCATTGCCAGTGTAGTACTGGCTGAAACTTTTGGCCTAATCCCCATCGAGACCGGCGCCATCACTGGCTGCGTTTTCCTGTGCCTCTGCGGCTGCCTAAAAACTCGCGAAGCTTATGCGGCCATCGAATGGAATCTGCTCTTTGTCATTTTTGGCCTGCTCGCTCTCGGTGCAGCCATGCAACATACCGGCGCAGCCGCTTGGATCGCCCAGACAATCGTCTCCGGCACTGATCATGTCGTCTCAGGTCCATATAAACCACTCGCTCTACTGGCGTGCCTTTACCTAGTGACGATGCTGCTCACCGAAGTACTTTCCAACACCGCGGTCGCTGCCCTCATGGCCCCCATCGCGCTAGGACTAGCAACTGCGGCGGGGCTTGATTCACGTCCCTTTATCATCGCCATTACTTTCGCTGCTTCTGCAGCCTTTGCGACCCCCATTGGCTACCAAACCAACACCTATGTTTATGGCATCGGCGGATATCGTTTCAGCGACTTCATAAAAATCGGGGTCCCACTCAACCTCATTTGCTTTCTCGTCGCCATGTATGTGATTCCACGCATCTGGGCTTTTTAACTAGCACCCCACCTGCCCCAGCCTTACCTACAGACTCAGCCGCAATCCGTCATACGCCAACTGGACCCCCGACGGAAGTTTGGGGCTCCATTCAACGTGGCCGATGCGGTGCGTGAGATGGGTTAAATAACTCAGCGGGGCCCCAATCTCTGCCGCAGCGGCACACGCTTCCTCAATGTTCATGTGCGTGGGATGAGGCTCGACGCGTAAACCATCGAGCACGACCACATCCGCCCCACGCGCCAAAGCCACAGCCGCCGGCGGCACCTGTTTGCAGTCGTTGTAATATACAAATTTCTTTCCCGACGATTTTTCCTCGAAAATCAATCCTAGCGTATTGATCCCGCCATGTGGCAGGCGGGTTGATCGGATCGTCCCTTGGGGCAACTCCAGCACAGCTGGCATTAACTGCAGCTTAAAGGCTGCATAACCCGCTGATATTGGGCGGTCCGCGATCGTGTAAGGAAATACGGCTTGTGTGCGGCTCGCCCCTTCCTCGGTCGTGTAAACTGTTAACGCGCTCCCGCCGAGCAGATCACAGAAGCGCCGCAAATCGTCCATCCCGTTAATGTGATCAGCGTGACCATGCGTCAGAATAAAAAAATCCACCCAAGAAATTTTTTCCCGCAAACACTGGAGCCGAAACTCGGGCGCCGCATCAATTTGAATATGCAACCCATCCATCACCACATGCAGACAGGATCGCGTGCGCTGATCCCGCGGGTCAACCGAACGACACACCGCACAATCACACGCAATCATCGGCACCCCCTGCGATGTGCCCGTACCCATAAAAATCACTTCCATATTAGTTAACAACGGAACACCGACTAAGCCTTAAAGTGAAGGGCAAAGGTTGGCCCGCTCAGCAACTCGCACGAGTTGACCAATTATAACGGCTAAATGTGCGCGGCTAAATCCACGGGACCAGCCGGCGCGCCTCTCAGCTAAAGATCAAATACGGTAAAAAGACTCCGCGTTGCTCACGTATAATTTGCGCAGCTCCTGCGCTGAACTGCCCGCCAGGGCTGTATCCAGTGTACTAACCCAGCGCGGATAAGTGGTTGCTTGGGTTGAAACCGGCCAATCACCACCGAAAATGATGCGATCAAAACCAAAACAATTAACGACGTGATCGATATAAGGCTGCAACTGGGCCGCCGTCCACCCCGTGTGATCTGCTTCCGTGACCAGCCCAGATAATTTACACCACACATTGGGCAACGCGGCCAACTCGCGCATTTCCGCCCGCCAAGGATCGAGTTGACCGGCCTTGATGTCTGGCTTGGCAATATGATCCATAATAAATTTCACGTGAGGACACTGGCGAACCAACTGCAGCGTATTCGCCAACTGGGTGTGATTAATACACAGATCAAAACTGAGTCCATATCGCGGCAGCAACTGCACCCCGCGGATAAATTCTGGCCGCAGGCAAAAAGCGGGGTCGGCCTCGAATTGAATAATCCGGCGAATGCCTTTGACCAAGGAATTTGCTGCTAACGGCGCAAGCTCAGCCGCCGCAGCCTCGCCCAGCTCAAGTGGAGCCCATGCCACGATACCCCGCAAACGCGGCTCGCTCTGGGCTAATTCGGTAACCCACGCGGCCTCCGCTGAGGCCTGCGTCGGATCGCATTCGCATTGCACGAACACCATTTTAGCTACCGCCACCGCCCCACACGCCGTTCGATAATCAGCGAGCAAATGATTCCGATTCAAAGCGGGCACGCTGCTTAGCCACGGATAGCGCAGCCGCTGAAGGTCCCAAACATGCAAATGCGTATCGATGATCGGATAATTTGGCATGAGATGAAATGGCTGAGCTGTCGTGATTAATTAACACAATTTTTTAAAGGTTCTCCCCGCAAGCAGCGTACGACTTCCTCCGCTGCCAATTGCTGGAGACGGGGAATACTACTCTCGCTATACCAAGCGACGTGCGAAGTGAGCAAAGCCCTCGGAGCAGATCGGATCGGATGATCAGCGGGCAATGGCTCTACTTCGTAAACATCCAGACCCGCTCCGGCGATCGTCCCTGCCTGCAAGGCGGCTGCCAAGGCCATGGTATCAATCAGCGAACCGCGCGCCGTATTTACAACGATTGCGGTAGCCCCCATCGTATTGAGCCGGGCAGCATTTACGAAATGGCGAGTCTCGGGAGTCAGCGGCAAATGCAGCGAAAGAATGCCAGCCCGACTAAATAATTCAGCAATGCCCACTGATTCTACGCCCTCGGCAGCCATCGTCTCAGCCGATACATAAGGATCATAGGCAATGCGGGGACCGCCAAATCCTGCCATCATGCGATGGGCGGTGCGCGCAATTCGCCCGAAACCAGCAGTGGCAAAAGTCGTCGTGCGCAAAGCAGGCATCGGCCGATCCGGCGTTATTTTCCAAGTACCACTCCGCAAACGGGCATCGATCGGAGCAACTTGCCGAGCCAAGGTGAGCGCCAAGGCCACCGCATGCTCCGCCACTTCATGGACGCCGTAATCCGGAACATTACAAACAGCGATGCCCTTGGCGCGCGCGGCCGCCAGATCAACATTATCGACCCCGATTCCGTAACGCACGATCACGCGGCAGCGATCCAATCCTGCAATGACCGCGCTGGTCACGGGCGCCCATTGCACCAGGAGGGCGTCAGCACCCTGCGCAGCTGCCACGACCTGCTCCGGTGTTTTACATTGAGCCACCGTCAAATTAAGACCGGCCTGAGCAAACACGGCCTCTTCCTGCTTCAGATTAGGAAAACCGTGATCAGTAATCACTACACGAAATTGATTCATAAATATGATAATTAAAGAGGGTGATCAGTGCGATCCCGCGATTTTAGTATTCTGCCCTAACCCTTCAGGACCTAGCCCATTGTAGCCGCCATCAACCGGTAAGTCCGAGCCGGTAATAAAAGCGGCATCATCGCTCAGCAAGAAAAGTACTGGTCCCGCAATTTCTATCGGTAAGCCCATGCGACGCAGCATATGAAATTGACCCCAAATGGGATCATAAGTTGCCCGATCGCCCCCGGCAGCTTTGTCGACTTCTCGCGTCCAAATCCAGCCGGGACTAACACTGTTAACCCGGATTTTATGCGGCGCGAGATCAAGCGCCGCACAACGCGTGAGCTGGGTGACCGCACCTTTAGCTGCGTTATAAGTCCAACGATTCGGTTGGGCGATTTTAGCAGAAATACTGGAGACATTAACAATTGGGGGGGGGGGGGGGGGGGGGGGGGGGGGGGGGGGGGGGGGGGGGGGGGGGGGGGGGGGGGGGGGGGGGGGGGGGGGGGGGGGGGGGGGGGGGG
>CAIOCT010000114.1 GCA_903856725.1 uncultured Verrucomicrobiota bacterium | reverse complement strand
GGATGTCTTCGCTGGTAACGAGAGCCTCAAGTCTTACCAAGTTGAAGAACGATTCTTTCGCCGTCTCTGCCAGCCATCGATTGGCTGGCCCAAGGCTTTAGCCGCGAGTCTCGCTTTTAGATTATATCTCGCGCAGCGCGATGCGTTTGTACGCGCCGCAGCGCGCACCGTATTTAAATTACGGCGAATTATCGCAAAAGATCGCTCGCCCCAAGCCGACGCGCCCCATCTCGGAGAAACGGCGGCGGCTTACCTCGAGCAGCTTAAGATTACTGCCACCGAGTTTGCCCAAGCCCTCCAAGCAGGTCGCACAGCAGCCCGCGCTATGTGGGTACGGACGCGCTCACCAGAGCTGGGCGGGCCCAATGAAAAAATGCTCCAATCAGATGCCCATCGCCTCAAGGCCTGGAGGGAGTGGTTACAAGCGGCTCGCCGAAACCCCGCCATCATCACAGAGGACACCCCCGTTTGTGGCGCGTGGCAGTTACAATTCATGGTACATAATTTTGCGCCCGCGGGGCAAAAAATTGTTGTCGAACAACTGGGTACCGACGGCCTCTGGCGCGAATTAGCCAGCCGATTTACGATGGAATTCCGCGCCCAAGCCGCTCGGCCACACTCAAAGTGCAAACGTGAATTCACAGTGCCCTTAACTACCCCCACTCCATCCCTTCGCATCGCGCTCCGCGGCATTGGCGCGGTAGCGATCAGCCATATCACGGTGACCGATGGAATTGTGATCCAACGGCGCCGTGATTTTAGCCGCAAAAAAATTCTAAGGGGCCCCCTCACCCGCCGTGGTTTTCCCGTTTTTGACCCGCTGCTAAATCAAGCAGCCTTGCTCATCAGCCTCTAAAGGCAGCTGGCTGCGCACAGCGCAGCCCCCAAACCAACGCACCAATCAGTCATCAGGGAAAAATCGTTGCCGGCCACGTTTTAGCCCACACGATTACCGTTATTAAATCAGCTGCCACCCTCTGCTTTTGCGTCTTTATTGCCATGACCAGCATGGTGGCGGGAAATTTTACGCAGACGCTCACCGCAGAGAAAAGAAAAGCCGCGGGCTTAGATAAATTAACCGGCCCTGAGCTCGCCGAACTTGAGACCCTCGTACAAAATTTTAAAAGCGTTACTCCAGCAGTCGCACCGCGCGCGGCAACCGCAGCCTCGCATGCCGTCAACCCGACGCCCTCGTGGGTGGGCGCTTTGTTAACACTCGAGCGAATGAGTCAAAAAACTGATCAGCCAGAAGTCTTAGTCAGCCACCTCATCAATGACTTTGACGGCTGGAATGGGCGGACGATCTTTCGCTTAGAAAATGGCCAGGTATGGGTGCAGGTGAATAATGAACGCTACGAACATTCGGCGATCCTTCCCCAAGTCCCGGTAAAGATCTACCCTGCCTCAGTCGGCACTTTCTGGCTCGAAGTCGAAGGCGTAAATCCCCGCTGCCGCATTAAGCCAGTCAGACTCGAATAAGCTAGCTCTCCGCTGGCGGCAGATTGCCAAGGACTCATCAAGGGTTTTGGGCCGGTAGCTGCAAAATCTTCATAGGAGCAATAATCACATTCCCGATTTTTTCGGCGGGCAGATACTGTCGCAGGAAGGCGTCCATCGTTCCATAAAAAGCCATGCGGTTTTCAAATTTATTGAAGCCGTGGCCTTCATTCTCCACGAAAATATACTGATATTTCTTACCGGTTGCCTTAAGACGAGCCTCCAGAACCTCCCCCTGATCTTTAGTGACCCGCGGATCATAGCGACCATAAGCGTGTAAACTTGGGACTCGGATATTCTGGATAAAATTAACGGGGGAGACCGCTTTGATTTCCGCCCCATCGACATCAGGATTGAGCCAACGCCGAGCAATAAATTTCTGTCTGATGGTATCGGCTGATCGGAAGCCCATCATGAGCCCAAGCCGACTAATATCCGATACGCCGACATAATTAATCCCAATTTGATAAAGCTCTGGGGTATAAACGAGCCCAGCTAGGGCAGCATACCCGCCGTAACTCGCTCCATAAATACCGACCCGGGCAGCATCCGCGTAACCCTGTGCCACCGCCCACTGGACTCCATCCGTTAGATCATCCTGCATTTTGCGACCCCATTGCCGATAACCTGCTTCCTCGAAGCGCGCCCCATAACCACCCGAACCACGATAGTTAATTTGGAGAACAGCGTAACCACGATTTGCCAGAAACTGAATCTCTGGATTAAAGCGCCAAGAATCACGCGGCCCATAGGGCCCGCCATGAGGATTGATAATCAAAGGAAGACCACGGGGCTCGCGGCCCACCGGCAAGGTAAGGTAGCCGTGAAGCAAGAGGCCATCGCGGGCCTTGAACTCAATGGGCCGCATCACCGCCATCTGCGCTGGATCAACCCGCTCACTCACGCGTATCAGCGTACTCAATTCCATTTTAACCGTATCCAATAAGAAAAAGGTTCCAGGATCTCGGTCACTCCGAGAATTAATAATCAGGGTAGCGTAATCGCGCGTCGCGCTGACAATATCATTATGCATTCCAGGCAGCGCGGCATCAATGTCGGCGGCCAACTGTTTCATCGTCGGGTCGATCCAATAAATGCTGGGCTTTTCGCCTTCGTAACTTACGCCGACTACTTTCTGCAAATGCCGACTATAAATAATATCCCCCGCATCATATGTATCATCAGCAAACACGGTCCCAGTTATTTTCTGAGCGACGGGATCGTACGTATAAATCGCGGCGGTTGATCGCCCCTGATTGGAACGCACATAAAGAGTTTTATTATCCCCATCAAAGCCCAGCGGCGTCCACTCATCTCCATCCACCGCGCCGGTATGAATTGTCACCCAAGGCGATTTGGCGCTAGCACGATAAAGCACTTCGGTGGTGGGGGCTTTATCTACTTGCGATATGCCTACCCGGGCCACGCCAGTTCGATCGGTCACCCAACTGCGCACGGAACCGGGGTTTGTCATCACCTTGGTGAATTTCTCGGTTATAATATTTTGCCGATACAAATCCCCAAGCCCTGAACGCCCCCGATTAATACTAACCAAAATATGATCAGCGTCATCCGGCAGCGAATCGACTAGGCTGTATTGCTGTTCCGGTTGATTGACGACGGTCTCACCCTCTAGGGCGACAAGCTGCTGGAGCACACTGAGCTTTGAGCCATCGGCCTCTATCGCATAAAACCCGAAAGACTCCTGCCCGTTAACCTGCTGACGAAAACCCAGACGGTGATTATTCAACCAAGAAATACTCACGACATTTTCTTCGCGCATGTTCGTCAACCGACGCTTCGTTCCCTGGTGGCGATCGACTACCGTAATATTCATCCGGTTATTAACCGGCTGCAGCATCGCGAGGTAACGCCCATCTGGCGAAATTTGTAATTGGGAAATTTGCGAATTCCCAAAAAAAACCTCTAACGGCAGGAGCGGGGGCGCTGCATGAGCGGCCGCGGTTAAAAGCAAGACAGTCAGTAATCTAAAACGGCGAATAATCATGGCATTAAAGAGTAACGACAATGGTACGATCACCTGCCCCTAGGGCAAGAATACGCTAGACGAACATTAAAAAAGGCGCGCCCTTTTAGGGGCGCGCCTTGAAAATCTTAAGCGCTGATTAAGCGATTAATTAACTCAGAATTCCTTCTTGAGCGTGATGTAGCCGAAGCGACCTTGTGGACGGCCAACATAGCTTTGGTCATAACCAACCGCGTTATAGTAAAGCGGAGGATCTTGATCGAGCAGGTTGTCCATACCGAGGGTCAACTTTGTCCCAGCAAGGAGGAGGCTCTTGCTCGAGAACTGATGGGAGACAAAAGCATTGAAGGTTGAATATTGGGCCGTGCGGTAACCATCGTAATCGACCTTACCATAGCTAGGCATGAAATTATTAATCAAGCCGGCTTCATAAGAACGGAGCTTCCAACCAATATGGCTCTGTACGCGATAACGGGGATAACCGTCTCGGTCCACGTAGTTTGTTAGCGCGCCACCAGGAGTCTTCGTGAAGGTATATTCGCGAGTGTAGGTGAGCGAACTATCAGCCGTGAAGCGGCCCCAATT
>CAIOCT010000113.1 GCA_903856725.1 uncultured Verrucomicrobiota bacterium | reverse complement strand
ATCGGGAATAATGAGGACAATTCGTTGGCCGCGATAATTTGCTGGCGGACAGGCCGATTGGACGAAGGCGCGCACTTGCTCAGCGGTGAGCGCTTGGCCGGTCGGCGCGAGGGAGCGATAGGGGGCGAGGGCCATGGGCAAAAAAGGAGTGAGTTCGGTCGGTGGCCTGATCGGCGTCAGCGCAACAGCTTTCAGGAAACCTACCGTAGCGCCATCCCTGCAATATCAAATCTGGATTACAAGTTCATTAGCGTTCAGTGGGCATCCTGGGTCCCTGTCCGCGATCTTTTCGCTAGGCCTAACATTCAGCTGAGGGCAGATAGCTAAGCTGGCGCCGAGTACCGTGGAGCGGCCCGGGCCGCGGGGGTGAGGAGCCCTTGGCGATAGAGGGAGGGGGCGAGTTTAAAGTGCCGCCGGAACATCGTAGAAAATGCGGCGGCGCTTCCGAAGCCGGTGCTGTAGGCGATGGCATCTAAGCTCATCGCGGGATCGGTCATTAATTCGAGCACACGTTCAAAGCGCACTCGCTGCACTTGCGCATACACGGAGGTGCCGAGCGTGCGTTGAAAATGAAGTTCGAGGGAGCGACGAGAGACGCCGACCGCACGGGCAATTTCTGTCACGTACACTGGATTGCCAACGTGGGCCATAATGTGATCCAGCGCCCCCGCGACTAATTCATCATCGACCGCAAAGCGATCGGTGGAGCGTCGAATGCTGATGCGCAGTGGATCGACTAAAATTTCTGCCGGTGATTGTCCCGGATGCCGGATCAAGCTGTGTAGTGTCTCGGCGGCCAGATGCCCTATCCGAGTCGTATTGAGCTGAATGCTCGATACCTCGACATGGGCAAAATCAAGTCGAGTGGCGTCATTACCAGTGCCAAGAATCGCGACTTGCTCGGGCACGCGTCGCCGCGCCCGTTCACACGCTTCTGCGACCTCTACAGCCACGCGGTCAGTAAAACAAAATATGCCGATAGGTTGGGGGAGTTGCCGCAACCAAGTAACGAGGCCTCTCCGCAGGCGCTCAGAATAAGGTGAATCGCTCTCCTCGTGGGGCAGAAAGTAGCGCTGCACCGGCGTTGCTCCCAGGCGCTGCGCCGCTTGTTGAAAACCGGTCCATCGCAGTCGCGAGGCCGCGTGGGTCCGATCGCCGACGTAGGCAAAATTACGAAGATGACGACCGTGGAAATGATTGAGCGCGAGTTGGCCGACACTCAGATCATCGGAATTGACGGTCGTTAGAGCTGAATGGCGAAGGCGGCCAGAGACATTGACAACAGGTACCGCTAAAGAATTCAGAACCCGTTCATCTTCACGGCTAGCAATTTGGGCGATAATTCCATCGGGAGCTAATCGCAGAATCGCTTCCCGCCGATAGGTCGGGGGCCGCATGAACTTGAGCACAGTAATTTCAGGATGTTGCTGAAAGTGCTGAGCGATGCCCTGCAAAATGCCGCGTCCATATTCGATATCGAGTTGGAGAAAGGCAATAATCCGCGGGGGCGTGAGTTTGCTCATCAGATAAAACGTCAGCACAAATTGCGCAAAATGTAAATTCAAATGCGTAATATCGCATATACAGAAAAATGCGGAGCGACTATCTTGTTCTTCTCTACCCTCTAGCCTGTAACGCCCCGCCTTGCGATATGCCTCTCTGTTGTTAGTTTGATTATACGTTTCTTGACCGCGCCCCCACGGTTAATGGGTCGGCTCTTTTATTTACCTGAACCTGAACATCCCTACCTCTATGAATAACCCCTCATCCCTCCACGGCCTTTCTTTGGGTCGTTTGCCGCGCCTGCTGATTTTGTTGGCTGGACTTGCGCTGACCAATTTGTCGGCTCAGACGGCCTCCACAGGCGTCATCACTGGGCGAGTGCAGAATATCGGCAATGAACGCTACCTGAATAACGCCCGCATCAGCATCGTTGGGTCCAAGCGTGAGGCGTTCACAAATAATTTTGGCGAATATCGCCTCGTTGATGTGCCGACGGGTGAGGTTAAGCTGCAGGCCAGCTTCGAGGGGCTAGATGCGGAGATCGCCGCGGTGACGGTGACGGGTGGGCAGACGGCCCGTTATGACTTTAATCTAACTAGCCTCGAGCGCTACGGCGATAAGGGCGTGGTTAAACTCGATACGTTTGTGGTGCAGAGCAATCGTGAGTACGAAGGCAATGCGCTGGCGACCAATGAGCAGCGTAATTCAGCTAACGTGAAGGTGGTCGTATCATCGGATGCTTTCGGCGATATCAACGAAGGTAACCCTGGGGAATTTCTCAAATATCTGCCCGGTATCACCGTCGATTACGTGGCCGCGGACGTTCGCACCGTTTCGGTGCGTGGTTTTCCTTCCAATTTTACTAACGTCTACTGGGATGGCATGCGGCTCACGAGTTCCGCGTCGGGGGCGAGCAATCGCATTTTTGAATTTGAGCAGATCTCGATCAATAATACCTCCCGCACGGAAGTAACCAAAGTGCCAACGCCTGATTCGCCGGCTGATTCTCTCGGCGGTAATATTAATTTTATTTCCAAGAATGCCTTTGAGCGGAAAGGGGCTAAGGTGAACTATCGCGTCTATGTGGGCATGAACAGTGAGGATCGGGTGCTCTCGCCGACCCCCGGCCCCGGCAATAATAAAACTTACAAAGTGCTGCCGAGTTTCGATTTTGATTACACGCTGCCGGTCAGCAAGCGCTTCGGTCTCGTGATTACCGGCCTGTCTTCTAATCAATTCATGGAGCAACATCGCTGGCAGCCTACTTGGAATTATCAGCAAGGTGCCGGTACCTATACCCCAACAGGCGGGGCTCTCACCACGGTAGTTGGCGGAACGGTGGCGGCGCCTTATTTGCAACAATGGCAGCTGCAGGATGGTCCCAAAGTAACTAACCGTGATTCGCTCGGCATTAAAGCTGATTGGAAAGTCACTGACACGCAGACGCTGTCGTTGGCGGTGCAGAACAATTATTACCATTCATTTTTTGGTAATCGAAATTTGAATTTCAATGTTGGCACCGCGGGAACCCCGACGCCAGTGAACGCCACTAATGGCGCGCTTTCTTTCGGACCAGACTTTGTAACGAGTGCGTTTGGCCGGCCAACGGTTACACAAGGCAGTTCCTTCCGCGACAAATACGGCGATACCGCGGCGATCAATTTGCGTTACACGCTCGATTTGGGGGATTGGAATTTGGTCGGCGGTTTGCACGCGGCAAATTCTAAGTCTTGGTATCGCGCGATAGGTCGTGGTCATTTCGCTAATATTGGTACAGCGCTGCAAGGAGTCTCGGTGGTTAAGGCCGACCATATTGCCTTCCCCACGCTTAATTGGCAGGCGCTCTCCTCAACCGGAGCTACGGTCAGTCCTTATTCGCTCGCTAATTATCGCCTCACGACCCTGACCGATGATCCCTTGGATGGGCTTGCCACGATGCGGGGTGGCTATGCCGATCTCGTTCGCCATTTTGATAACTGGGCGACGCCGTTCTCCATCAAAGTGGGCGTAAACAGTCGCTCGGAAGGCCGCGATAATCGTCGTTATTCGAACACCCGCACTTTTATCGGAGCCGATGGCGTGGCTAACACTGCGGATGATTCCGCTTTGCCCTATCTCGATACCGCTTACTCGGGCTCCAATCCTTACTGGGGCTCGCCGCCGATTCAGTGGGTGAATGCTTATCAATTGGCGCAGGCGCTGAAAGATACGCCAAATTATTTTAAATTAGGAACCGGCACGAACCAAGATGGCGTCGAGGCGGAAACTTTTCGGGTAAATAATTCGGAGAGAATCATGGAGACCGTTAACTCGGCTTACGTGCAACTCGACGGCCGGTTGTTGGATAGCAAACTTCACGTTATTACGGGGGTGCGTTTTGAACATACCAATGATCAAGGGTCGGGCGTGCTGTATAACCCTGACGCTGTTTACCAACGCAACCCAGACGGTACCTATTATGATAGTAATGCGGCCCTTGCTGGCGTGCAGCGCATCCGTCGCATTGAAGCGGGCACCGTGGGCTCGTTACAGGAATTGGCCCTGCTGCGGGTGGAGCGCGGCTATAAAGCAAATCGTAGCTACGAGGGTTATTATCCGAGCCTGCATCTTACCTATGATATCACGAAGGATCTCTTGGTGCGTTTTGCTTATGCCAAGACGATGGGACGGCCTGATTACGCCAATATTATTCCTAATTCCACCGTGGATGAGAATGATCTTGATGCCAATGCCGCCGGTACCGTCACGATTCGCAACACTGGCTTGAAGCCGTGGTCAGCTGATAATTACGATCTCTCGTTGGAATATTACTACAAGGGTGGCGTCGCTTCGGTCGGCGTCTTCCAGAAAAAGCTCAGTGGTTTCTGGCAAAATCTTGCTGGCACTATCGATCAAGGACTGGCCGATCAGCTGGGCTTAGAAAGTCGCTTTGTTGGCTGGGGCGTATCGACGCTGGTGAATGGCGGCGATGCCAGCATCGATGGCGCTGAGTTCAATCTTGTTAAGCCACTGACCTTCCTGCCCAGCTTCGGTCGCTATCTGACCATCAAGGCTAATGGGACCATGTTACATGTCGCCGGGGCCAACACCGCTGACTTTCGCGGATTCATCGACAAAGCCGGCAACTTTAGTGTGAGCTATAATCATAGCCCGGTAGTCTTTAATGTTAATGTTAACTATCGTGGTCGGCAGAAGGGCACGACGATCACCGGCCCCGCCTTGCAGACGGGTGCGCAATATGGCGCCACCACCAACTTCTACGAGTACTAT
>CAIOCT010000112.1 GCA_903856725.1 uncultured Verrucomicrobiota bacterium | reverse complement strand
GCACTGCCATAAAACCATATTTTCGTTTTTTAATAGATCTCGCAAAAAGCCTTATTTTAGGTGCCGCAAGGACCTGAATAATCTCAAGCGATCACGGCCATATGAGGGCCAACGTAACCGCGGGGCCAGCCTGCGCCATTCGTTCCAGCAAGCGCGGGTCTCGCCTAATGAAAGGACCACCGACGGCTATACTTTGGTCAGCGGCGACGCCAGCTACCGCTTTACCCAAGCGCATAACGAGTGGGAATTTTTCGTCCGCGGTTCTAATCTAACCAATCAAGATGCCCGCATCAGCACTTCCTTTCTTAAAGACATCGCCCCGCTGCCGGGCCGCGGCATTGGAGTTGGCGTGCGCTTAATTTTCTAATCGCGAGCCGCCCACTCTGCTAAGTATCGCCAAGCAAAGGCGACTGCTCCAGCACAACGCCCGCAATCCGCCAATCAACAGCTTCCTTAACGAGTGCATAACGATAGGTGGTCCGCTGTTGCCGTTGATCAAGTACGGTGACGGTTACTTGGGCTAAGCCAGCACCGTTATCACGAACCACTCCCATTTCTACCGTTCGATGCTTTAAGAGTGGAGCGTAGCCGCGTTGCATCAGCAGCGCGAATAATGGCAGGTCAAATTGCGCCTTAATTCCACGCGCGGCGTAAATATAAGCCGCGTTAAAATCACGACTCTGCAAGGCCTTTAATTGAGCTGCCACAACTACTTTCACATCCGTGCGCACGGCTCCTGGGCTTAGCCGCATGGTCGGCGCCACGATGGGCTGGCCAATCGCAAAACTTAATAACAGGCAAAAGCTGAAAACGCCGCGCAAGCTCATGCTTCCAGACCAAAAACAGCCCGCGCATAGTGCTCAACGGAAAAAGGCTGCAGGTCATCGGGTTGCTCACCTAATCCGATAAAATAAATAGGGATTTTCAATTGCTGATAAATTCCCGCCAGTGCACCGCCGCGGCTGGTACCGTCTAATTTTGTCACCACCAAACCAGTGAGGCCGAAGCTTTGGTGAAACACCTTGGCCTGCTCAATAGAATTAGCGCCTAAGCTGCCATCGACGACCAGCCACCGATGTTGGGGCGCAGTCGGATCATGCTTTTGCAGCACGCGCCGAATTTTAGCTAATTCTTCCAATAAATTCCCCTTAGTATGCAACCGGCCAGCGGTGTCGACGATGAGCCAATCGTGACCGCGCGCCTTAGCCGCTTGCCAGGCATCATAGGCCACGGCCGCGGAATCTGCCCCTGTATGACTAGCGACAATTTCGATCTGCAGACGCTCGGCCCAGCTTTTTAATTGCTCCACCGCGGCAGCCCGAAAGGTATCGCACGCGGCAACGATCACGGTCTGGCCATCATTTTTTAGCTTATGCGCGAGCTTGGCAGTGGTGGTAGTCTTGCCCGAGCCATTAACGCCAATTAAACAAATCACCGCAGGTTTTTGAATGACTGAAGGCAGCTTACCCTCAGCCCCTGCCAACACCCGCTGGAGCACCGCGACCCCGATACTCGCAGCTTGCTGCCCTTTGAGCTCAGGATCTTTTCGGTAGGCGGCTTTAATTTCAGTTAAAATCTCCGTCGTCGTCTCGACCCCAAAATCAGCTGTATAAAGTGCTTCCTCTAATTCAGCCAGCGAGGCGGCATCAATTTTGCGTCCGCCGAAGAGGTCATGCGTCTTCGCGGCCAGCGCCGCGACGGTCTTATGCAAGCCAGCTTTAAATTTCTTAAAAAGTGAAAACATCAAAAAATCTCCCGCCGGTTACGCCCCAAAATTGCTTGGTGGCAGACCAACAAGCCGAGGGCTCTGCCCGAGGCTCATTCGGTCGATGGCTTGCGCAAATCGCGACCCAGTTGATCCTTCATTCGATCGAGCACTCCATTGATAAATCGCTTAGCGTCCGCACTTGAATAAAGTTTGCTGAGGTCAATCGCCTCGTTGATCGAAACGACGGGGGGGATGTCCTTGCGGTGCAACATCTCGAACATCGCCAACCGTAGAATAGCTAAATCAATTTTAGCGATGCGCTCAAATTCCCAGTTATGCGCCAGTCCCTTAATGTGGCTATCCAGCTCCACCACATGCTCGATCGCCCCGTGAATGAGCTCCTCCGCAAAAGCATAATAATCGCGAGGTTGCTCGAGATGCTCAAAAAACAACCGCAAGTCGTCACCGAGCGCGGCTGGTTGATTCACACTCCAAGCGTAAAGATATTGAAAGGCGGCCGCGCGACATTCGCGACGTTGGGTAAACTGACTATTCATAATTTTTTTCCGAGCGAGCGCTTGAGTGCCGCCACTTCAAGACCAGCTGCGGCAAATTCAGCCCCGCGATTAATTGCGCCAAGACACCGCGCCCGAGCCTGTTTAAGATTATTAGCCACGATCACCCCATTGATGATGGGCGTGCCCGTCGTGAGGGCAATCTGCTGCAATGCGTGGGATACACTTTGCCCCACCATTTCGTGATGATTGGTGTCGCCCGCGATCAGCACGCCAAGAGCAATAACACAATCGCAGCCGCGTTGCGCCGCTAACGCCTGCACAGCCCAAGGCACTTCATGAGAACCCGGCACCCGCAGCACCGTGAGGCGTTTGGCTTTGACTCCAGCGGCGCCCAATTGAGCCAACACCACTTCGAGCAGCCCCTCAACCAGCACGTCATTATACCGTGCCGCCACGACCCCAAAAGTAAAAGGGGCTCCATTGATCGAAAGAGGATTGGGAACAAGCAGACTCATGAAATTTTTACAGGCAGCTGAGAGGAGACAATTGCGCTCGAGCTTACGCGCAAGCGCCAATCAGTAACCTACAATTTAAGAATAAAACCTTCATACCGGAATCTGTTCCACAATCTCGAGGCCATAGCCGTCTAAGCCGACGACGCGCCGAGGGGAATGCGCCATCAATCGAATCTTACGCAGGCCGAGTGACGTTAAAATCTGCGCCCCAATGCCATAATCACGAAGATTGCCCCGACTGAGCCCTGGCGTCGACGGCGCTTCACCCAAGAGAGCCTCCTGCATACGGCCCGATTGCTCCATATAAACAATCACCCCATGGCCAGCTTTAGCCACGTGAGCGAGGGAGGCCATTAACGAGCGGTGGCTATCCATGCCTTGTGCATGAAAAACATCACTCAGCAAATTCTCTGTGTGCACGCGAACGAGCGTCGGCGAGGCATCAAGCCGGCCCTTGGCAAAAGCGAGGTGATGCCGCCCATCAACTTTACTCCGGAAAATATGCAACTGAAACTCTCCGTACTCGGAAGCAAAAGGCCGCTGCGCCACCGCTTCGACTAGCTGCTCCCGTTGATGCCGATATTCGATGAGCGCAGCGATCGAAATGAGCGGCAGTTTATGCTGACGCTTAAATTCTACTAACTCAGGGAGTCGCGCCATCGTTCCATCTTCACTGAGAATTTCGCAAATGACGGCCGCTGGCTTTAGGCCCGCTAACGCTGCTAAATCTACCGCGGCTTCAGTGTGCCCTGCCCGCTCTAGGACCCCACCTGGCCGTGAGCAAAGCGGAAAAACATGGCCGGGCTGCACAAGTTCATCAGGACGGGTCTCAGGATTGGCCAACAATAGAATTGTTCGGGCCCGATCAAAAGCACTGATCCCGGTCGTGATCCCTTCGGCGGCATCCACTGAAACTGTGAAAGCGGTCCGCATCGCCTCACGATTTTGCTGCACCATGGGATTAACCCCGAGTCGCCTCAGTTGAGGTTCTGTCATCGGCACGCAGATAAGCCCACGCGCGTGGCGAATCATCATATTAACTAACTCCGGGGTCGCCTTCTCGGCAGCCATCACCAAGTCGCCCTCATTTTCCCGCCCTTCGTCATCCGTTACAATAATAACCCCGCCGGCCGCGATCGTCTGAATCGCAGTCTCAATTGAATCAAAAGCTTGGGAAGTAGCCATAACGTGAAAGGAGAGCCTTTGCCGCGCGCTCGCCGCTGTCAAATCTGCGCTCGCTCAGCCCCGAAATGGCACCACAAAAGATTCAACGACTTGCTGTTGCTCGCCGGTGCCCTGCAAAAGCACCAACCGCACATTATAGGTGTAGGGAGGCAGCACTGGTTTAGCCCCAACCAAGGCATTTTCGCTCAGATTTAGCATCGTACGCAAGTCCCCCTGCCCACGTGGATTGGGCCATGTAGCGCGCGCCTGACTAACGTTCGGGGCGATGGCCTTTTTCTTGGTATCGTAAAAGGAGAGCTTAAAATTACCCGCCACCACCTGTAACCCTAGAAAAGAACCATCCGCCCGTGCAATCACGGCACCCAAAATCTTGGGCTCCCCCTCCGGAAGATCTGCTGGTGTGACCGCAGGACGCGGAGCCGCCCACAAGCCAGTGAGGGCTAAAAACCCAGCGAGTATTAAGGCGAAAGTATGTTTCATTAAGCCACCCTAACCGAAGGGATGCTCCGCGCAAGCCTCCGCACCGGTCAGCTCCGCCGCTGCTGCCGCAATTCGCTCCACCGAGCAAGTCGCTCAGCAATCTTCGTCTCCCAACCAACGGCTTTAGGCGTATAAATTTGCCGAGGCTCTTGCAGATACGTTTCTCCAGAAATATTTTCCGGAAAATCGTGCGCATATAAATAACCCTTCCCATGGCCGGCCTGTTTACTTGCCGCCCCGCTTTTATCCCGCAAGGAAAGCGGAATAGCCTGCACCGGCCGCTCCTTAAGTTCGCGGTGCGCCGCCGCGAGCGCGAGTGTCGCTGAATTGCTTTTAGGTGCCGTCGCAATGTAAAGCGTGGCGTGAGCTAAGGTCAGCTCGGCTTCAGGGAGACCGATAAAATCACAAGCATGATGCGCCGCGACAGTCAGCGGTAAGGCCTGGGGATCCGCGAGGCCGACATCCTCACTCGCTAAAATGACCAACCGCCGCGCTATAAAACGTGGATCTTCACCGCCCGCGAGCATTTTAGCCAACCAGTACATCGCCGCATCCGGATCGCTGCCCCGACAGCTTTTGATAAATGCTGAAATCGTATCGTAATGCTCATCTTCATCCGCGTCGTACCGAATGCGCCGCTCGCGGGCAAATAGCTCCAACTCCTGCGCCGTGATGGCCGCTTGTTCTGGTAGGCTGAGCGCGACAACTTCCAACGCGTTAAGCGCTCGACGCATATCACCATCACACAACACAGCTAAATCAGCCAACACCTTGTCTTCGGCCGAATGGCCACGCTGGCCGAGGCCGCGCTCGCGATCAACCAAAGCCTGCCGCAGGACTCCCGCCACAGCCTCGGCCGACAGAGGCTCCAGCCGAAAGAGATGACTGCGGCTGAGCAGCGGGGGATTCACATAAAACCCTGGATTGTGCGTGGTCGCTCCAATGAGTCGAACGGTGCCTTCTTCAACATCTGGCAGCAAAAGGTCCTGCTGTGATTTATTAAAACGATGCAGCTCATCGATGAAGAGTAACGTCCCCGCTTCGGGCTGACGGCGAGCGGTAGCCAAGATTTCGCGTAGCTCGGCTACATTGGACATGACCGCATTAACCCGCACAAAGCGGCTCTTCGTCTCCCGAGCGATCACCTCAGCGAGGCTGGTTTTGCCGCAGCCCGGCGGCCCATAAAACATCAGACTACCAAATCGGTTACTGGCGATCAATCGGGGCAACAAATTGCCTGCTTTTAAAATATGCTCCTGCCCGACAATTTCGGTCAACCGACGTGGACGCATCCGCGCGGCCAAAGGCTGATGGACCGTCGACTTGGCCGTCAGTGGGGTGACTGCCGCGGACGGCTCAGCCTCAAAGAGGAAATCAGAATTATTGGTCGAACGCGCCATGAGCTGACGCAGGTTGTGGCCCAAGAGCCAGAGAAACAAGTTTGAAGGAAGCCCAAAACACTATTCACTCTTACCACTGATCGCTTGGGCCAAGGCGCAGCTATCCTTTATGCCCTCGCCCGCTACGCGTCTTCGTGCGCCGCTTCTCTGGTTATTGCTGCCGCTGCTGGCTGGCGTGACCGCGGCCAAACTCTGGCCACCGCCCCCCAACAGCTTAGGTTGGTTAATGGCAATCGCTGGCGCCTTGAGTCTGGTCGCAACGAGCTTTGCGATCCGCCCCACCCGTTACGCTCACCTCAGCTGGCAGCTGAGTCTTAGCTTTTCTGCTGGGCTCGCCGGATTCATTTTGCTGCATGCTCGCTATCCGCAATTGCACGAGTTGATTGATCGCCCGCCGCGAGAAGTCACCGTAACTTTTGAGGTCATCCAGTTATTCTCCCCGCCACCCACTGCCCGTAGTTTAACTGGGCTAGGGGTAATTATTACAGCAGGCGCTCAGGATCATGAACTGATTGGCCGGAGGATTTATTTCTCTGTGATCAAAAAAATCAGCCTCTCTCCGCGCCGCGGAGGCCATTATTTAATGCAAGGCCTCATCGAGCCACTCGCACCCGATCCGGCGGCAGCCAATTTCAACGACTACCTCGCCAGCGTTGGCGTCCGCCAGAAGTTTACCCGCGGACGTATCCTCCGCGAGGTCCGCGCTCCGGGATGGTTTATTAATTTCTGCAACCGCGCCGAAAATCACCTCGAAGCTATCTTGCAACGCGGGCTCGAACATCATCCACAAACCCGCTCCCTCTACCTCGGCATGCTCCTCGGCGAGAAAGCGGTTCTCTCTGAGGCTCAGCAGAACGCTTTTATGCGCAGCGGGACTTTCCATATTTTTTCCGTCAGCGGTCTGCATGTCGGGGTGATCGCGCTTTCACTTCACTCCCTCTTCCGACTGTTACGACTGCCCCAGCGTCTCGCCGCTGGACTTTGCCTGCCACTGCTTTGGCTTTACGTACAGATTACTGGCGCAAGTTCACCAGCCGAGCGCTCCTTTCTGATGATCGCATTTTTATATGCGGCCCAAATTTTTCGCTTACCGCAAAACCCCTTGGCCGCGCTCGCGGGTGCCGCGCTCGTGACTGTGCTCCTAGATCCACTCCAACTGTTCAGCACGGGATTTCAGATGTCTTACGCAGTCGTCGTGGCGTTGGTCGTCATGGGGATACCTCTCAGTAAAAAATGGACCGAACACTGGCAGCCCTATGCCTTAATCCCCCGAGCTCATTGGCGTAGATATCAACATCACCTCGATTGGAGTGGGCGCGAGCTGCTCAGTGCCGGGGCCGTCTGTTGGGTAGCCTTTCTAGCCAGCACGCCATCAGGAATTGGTTATTTTCAAACGCTGTCCCCAGGATCGCTGCTGGCCAATCTCGTAATTATTCCGATTTCCTCACTCGCGTTGGTGGCTGGATTTCTCGCTCTCCTAACCGGCTTGGGAGGACTCACCACTTGGAGTGTACTCTTTAATTCAGCGGCAGCGCTCATCTTATTGCTAATGGATTGGCTGGTGCAGCAAGGCATCACCTTGCCAGGCATGTATTACAATGCCCAGTTCGTCGTCAGCTGGCTAGCCCCCGCTTCGCTGGTGGGTATGACCGCGGTGATGCTCGCTGGGCTAGCCGGAAAATGGAGCCCGCGCTATGGTGGTTTCTGGCCACCCGTACTCCTCCTGGCTTTGCTGCTTTTATTTGGGGTCCATTTTGGTTGAGCGCTTCACCCCATTACCCCGATTCCGTTTTATATTTTCGGTGTATTTCTCATTTTTCATGATAGCGATCATTCCATGAAAAGTGCTTACGAACTCGCCATGGAACGGCTCGCTAAATCTGAACCAACTACCGCTCCGCTCACCGCAGAAAAAAAAGCGCGCCTCGCTGAAATTCAACGCGTCTATCAAGGCAAGCTCGCCGAGCGCGAAATATTTCTGCAGCAGCAGCTCAACGCCGCTTTAGCTGATCAAAAATTTGATGAGGTGGATAAAATTCGCAAACAGGCCGCCGGGGAGAAGGCGCGACTGGAAGAAGAGCGCGAAGAGGAAAAAGAACGCGTGCGCCGCACCAAATAATACAGCCAACGAGCGATCCGCACCTGACCTTTATTCTGGTTCAGCGGTGCCTTCAACCACCCAGTCCTTCGCTGTCGGCACCGCCCGCAAAAATTCGCGCAAGGCGGCGCTCAAATGCTCAGCATAACGAAAATGTGCGCCCATGCCGGTCCGCAGCTCAGCCTCGTAGATAAATTTATCGGCCTGCGTACTGTGTTCAAAGGGCGTCTGCGCCCCTAGCAATAATGAGTAAACGTAAGCGGCTGAGCCCCGCGTCATCAATTCGCGAGTCAAGGCAGCTTGTTCCTCAAGCAACGCTTGATGCACGCTATGCTTGATTTCCGGCGGTAAATAAAAGCCGGCCTGAATCAGTGGAGTGTAGCGGTGTCCTGTCCGATGGCGGTTCAAATCACGGAGCTCCGCAATCGCCATATTATTCCAAGCAAAACTGACGCGCATCCGCCGCGTCGCCTTTCCTTGATACCCATAACGATTAGTCCGATGCCGGAGAGCTTCACCCATCGTTTGCTCCTCGCGCAACCAAGGGGGCGAGTCATTATCCACTTTCACCCATACGTCATCGGCAAGTGGCTGAGTCGAGAGGCGGGCTAACCCGAGCTGCAAGCTCACCGCTAATTCCTGTTCCGCTTGAGCTTGATAAGATTTCTCGGCGACGCTGTGGCGCATCAAGCGCGGCGATGATTTTAATAATTCATTTCGAATCAACTGAGCCGCCGCTCGCGCTTCCGGCATCGGCAGAGAGTCGAGCTGCTTCACCGTTGCGGCCCACATCCGCGAACTTTGCACCAACCCAAGATTAGTGCGCGTGGCGAGTGGGATGAAATAACGAGCCCGATCGAGCGCGTAGTTCTTCCGCAGCCGCGTGATGACGGCAGGTTTTGCGTCGGGGGGCAGTCGCACCAACCCAGGGTCAGCGAGCGCGGCCCGATCTAGCCGATCATACTCGGCATGATAGGCTGCAAAAGATTTGGCCATCAAGGCCGTCCAACGTGGCGCCAGATCAGCGGGAATACCCAACTCCCCTGGGGTCGGCAGATTCGTAGCTTCCATCGTAATGTAACGCGTACTCGATTCTTGCCCGTCTGCCATCTGAGCGATTTCAAAAATCTTATAAGCGAGCCACATCGACACGTCATCTAGTGCAATCGCTAATCCCCCCGTCAGCCCGCCAATAGAAGCATGGCCATAATCAACAAATTTTAAAATTCGATCAATCGACGCATCCGGATTGTTGAGATCGACCTTCTCCATAATCTTCCCGATCCCCTCGTTGCTCCGGGAATAACGCGCCAGCACGGAAGCCAGCAACTCGGGGGTTACCCGGGGTAGATCAGCCGCCGCAGGGGGTGGTACAATAGCGAGTCCGGTGACTTTCATACGTGTTTACACGAAACATATTCACCCCTGGAGGCGAAGAAAATCTGCGAACAATTATGGGCTACGCGCCTCAAAAATCAGCCAGGCGGGAGCCGATTAACTTAAAATGGCAGCCAGTGACTCAGCGGGCCCGGATAACAACCCAGTAAAAGAGTCGCCAGAGCCAGTAAGCCCAAGATCCATTTCCCCGTCAGCGTGGGAATGGTGATGACTGATCGCGTAATCGGGGTCGTTTCGGTCGAGACCGGACGCCACGCTTCAAAATAAGCAGATTTAATCCAACCGAAGTAATAATAGATGGAGAGCACCACGCCGCTAATTGCAACTGCCAGGAGGGAGTAGAGCTCAGCCTGGAAAGCTACGATAAAGAGCAGCAGCTTCCCCATAAAGCCCGCCAACGGCGGAATCCCAGCGAGCGAACCAAGGCCCACCGCTAAGATGCCACCCAAGAACGGATGCTGCTTAGCTAAATGCTCATAGTGATCCAACGTTTGGTTGGTGTCATCGGGGCCCGACAAATAAGCCATGACGCCAAAAACAGCCATTGAGGCTAGCAAGTAAGTGCAAAGATAAAACCACACCGCACTGGTAGCCCATGGCACCGTAAATGAGGCGACCACCCCGATGAGCAAATAACCGGCATGCGATATGCCGGAGAGCCCCATGAGTCGTTTCGCATTGCGCTGGGTGAGCGCCGCCAGATTGCCCATGATAATGGTAGCCGCAGCCAAAAGGGAAAGCACCGGAACCAAGATGCTCGCGAGCGGGGTGAAGACCTGATTGACGAGCGTCAGTAGCACTGCAAAGCCCGCCGCTTTGGAAGAAACCGCCAAGAAGGCCGTGACCGGCGTCGGGGCTCCTTGATAGACATCCGGAATCCAAATCTGAAATGGAAAAGCCCCAATCTTAAACGCAACCCCACCGACCACCAGCAGTGCGCCGGCGATGGCCAAGAAGTTATCAGGGTGGTGCCGCAGGAAATTATTAAGAATCTCAAACTCAAAGCCCGTGTGGGTGACGCCATTTAAGCTGACTTTACCTACCGCACCATAAAGCAAGACGATCCCGAAAAGCATGATCGCTGAACTCAAGGCCCCGAGTACGAGATATTTCAAACCCGCTTCCAGCGTCAGCGCATTGTCGCGGAAATAGCTCACGAGAATATAAAAACCAATCGTCACAGTTTCGAGCGCGACAAAGAACATCACAAAATGATTGCTCTGGACCAACAGCATCATCGCCGCTGTCACAACCATCACCATGTGGTAAAATTCGACTCGCGGGACTTTGGTTCGCGGCAGGCAAAGGGTGCCCAAAAATGAGACCAGCAAGGACGATACGAGGAAGAATACACGCGCCACCTGCCCCCAAGGGCTGAGTTTAATGAGGCCCCCAAAAAGATTTTCACCGAGCCAAATTGTTCTAAAATTCAGGCTTACCGTAAGCAGCACCATGGCTTGAGCCAAAATTGCGATGAATGGAATAAAGCGGTGGTCCTTCTTCGGCAAAACAATCTCCATGACCAGCAACCCAAGGGCAGCGCAGGCCAGTATTATTTCTGGCCCGAGAGCCCACCACTGATTAGAATCAGCGACGCTTTTGAGATAATCAGTTGTCATGGTTGCGCAGGAGAAGTCGGCGCTGAGCCGGTAATGATTTTTGCCGTGCCAATGGGCAGAGCCTGATTGATCGAGCGCGAGAGCAGTTGGGGGTAGAAGCCCAGCCCCAGGAGAGCGGCGAGCAAAATGAGCGCGGGTAAACGTTCGCCCCAGCCGAGGTCAGCAGGCGGATGCTGCCCCATGACCTGCTGCAGATGTTCACTAGGCGGGCCAAAGAAAATTCGGGCAACTGCTCGGAGACCATAAATCGCAGAAATGATCACGCCCGCTACTGCCACAGCCGTGAGGCCAGGAGAGAATTTCCAAAGGGCGACGAAAATTGTGAGCTCTCCCCAAAAATTAGCAAAAGCCGGCAGGCCAATACTCGCCATTGTTCCAGCGACAAAGCAGGCCGCCAGTACGGGAGTTTTCTGCGCGAGGCCACCCATTTCCGCTAAATCAAAGGTATGCGTGCGATGATGCACACTGGTGGCCAACATAAACAATAAGGCCACGGACAACCCATGAGCAACCATCAGCAGCACCACGCCGCCCGTACCAATCGCGGAAAGGCAGCTGATGCCGAGAAAGCAATAACCCATGTGCATCACAGAACTATAGCCCAACATTTGTTTCAGATCGCGCTGAGCAAGGGTGATGAAGCCAATCACCAAAATATTGCCGATGCCGGCGAGCAGAGCGAGTTGCCACGCCCAGGTTTGGGCGCCTAAGGGAAGTAGCGGTAGCGCGATCTGAATGAAGCCATAGAGACCGAATTTCTTCAAAACCCCGGCATGCAACATCGCGGCAGAGCTCGGCGCAGCGCCGTAACCCAACGGAGCCCATGTATGCAGCGGCCAGAGAGAAACCAGCGTGCCAAAGCCAAACAGAAGGAGACCAAAAATATATTTTTGCGCGGTGGGCGCGAGGCCTTGATGAGCAAGGACCGCCTTCAATTCGATTAAATCAAAGCTTTGGGCCCCGCTCTTAACATAAATAGCAATCAGGCCGAGCAGCGAAAGCAACGCACCGGCCGTTAGATAAATTGTCATCTTCATCGCCGCATAATTCCGGTCCCGGCCACCCCAAATCCCGACCATAATAAAAGTAGGAATCAGCGCTAATTCATGAAAGAAATAGAAAAAGAAAATATCCACCGAGGCAAAAACGCCCAACAAGCCGCCCTGCATAATTAGCAGCAGCATGAGGTAGAGCTTGAGCCGTTCCGCTCCCGAACGGAGCGCGTAGAGCCCGGCCGCCAAACCTACGATCGCGGCCAATAAAAACAAGGGGAGCGCGATGCCATTGAGTCCAAGTTTGAGCGTGATACCGAATCGACCAAGACCGGTGTCAAAGTTGCTGAGGTAATGATAGGTCGCCCCTCCCTCCGCGGGAAATTGTTGCCACAACCAAGCGGCGATGAGAGCGGGGACCACGAAGGCGAGCCCTGCGAGTTTAACGGCGAACCGCTTAGGTAAGCCGCCCGCAATGATAAGAGCGGCCAGCAACGGAGTCGCGATCGCCAGCTGAAGGAGTTGAGCGTGCAGAGAATTCACAGATTAAAAAATACCAGCAGCGAAGGCCCAGAGGAGTGCGGCCCCCAATAAAAACCAATAAACATAGGTGTGCAGGCTGCCCGTGTAGAGCGACCGCGCGCCATACCCAACCAACGTAACGACTCCCCCCAATCCGCGGATGAGGAGTCCGGCTAAAAAGATTTGCTCAATAAAATTTAGCAGCATGGCCAAGCGCTGCTGAATTTTAGCCACGTAGTAAGTGTACAGACGGTCGAAAGATTCCTTGAGACCCGTGAGTCCGCGAAAACCTAGTCGAAACTTCTCTTCTAATGAATCGGTTTCAGCCGACGCATAGAAGAGCCAAGCTGTGCTGGCACCCGTTAGCATGACCCCCAGCGAGACCAATAAAATTGTGCTATGCGCGGCCCCCGTTGCCTCTGGCACAAGCTCCGCGACTTCTCCGGCTAACCGACCAAAAAATGCTGCATAGCCTCCGATAATCGAGAGGACCGCGAGCACCACGAGAGGCAACGTCATGATGAAACTACTCTCGTGCGCCTGCGCCGCGTGGTCCGAGCGGGCAACACCCCAGAAGGTTAATTTCCACACACGGATCATATAAAATGAAGTCAGCACTGCCGTAAAAACTAAGACCGCAAACACCATCGTATTTTTCTCGAACGCTAAATAGAGAATAGCATCTTTAGAGAAAAACCCGGCCAGCCCGGGCATGCCGATGATCGCCAAGACCCCGAGGGTAAAGGTGATGAAGGTAATCGGCATCTTGGCGCGCAGCCCGCCCATTTTAAAAATATCCTGCTCATGATGACAGCCGTGAATCACCGAGCCCGAGCCCAGGAAGAGCAGGGCCTTAAAAAAAGCATGCGTCGTCAGATGAAACATCGCCGCGCCCACGCCGGTCGCGATGACCATCTCATGCACCACCCCGCCCATTTCATGACGGAGTGTGAGCGAACCCAGACCAAAAGCAGCGACCATGTAACCGAGCTGCGAAAGCGTTGAGTAGGCGAGCACCTTTTTGATATCCCGCTGCACGACGGCACAAAGCGCTGCATACAGCGCAGTGACAGTGCCGATCCACATGATGACGGTGAGGGCTTCAGGGACCATGAGAACATTGATGCGACAGAGCAGATAAATGCCGGCGGCCACCATGGTAGCCGCATGAATCAACGCCGACACCGGCGTAGGACCTTCCATCGCATCTGGCAGCCAAACTTGCAGCGGCAGCTGGGCCGATTTGCCAGCCGCGCCACAAAACAGGAGCAGGGCGATCATCGTACTAGGCACGTGCTGCGCCTCGAGCGCGGCGAGATTCACCGTGCCGTTGCTCCAGTAGCACATAATGATGCCGAGCAAGAAGCCGAAGTCGCCCACGCGATTAACGATGAAGGCTTTTTTAGCCGCCTCGGCTGCAGCGGAGCGCTCGTGCCAATGTCCAATGAGCAAATACGAACTAAAGCCCACCAGCTCCCAAAAAATAAAAATCATGAACAAGTTATCGGCGAGAACGATGCCGAGCATTGAAAACATGAAAATGGATAGGCCCCCAAAGAATCGGGCCCGCGCGGCATCATCACGCATGTAACCAAGAGAAAAAATATGAATCAAAAAACCGATGAAGCTGACGACAAACAGCATCAGCGCAGCTAGATCATCAAATTTAAAACCGAGGGAGACGACCAAATCGCCTAAGCGTAACCACTCCCACGATGCATTAAAATTGCGCTGCCCGCTGAAAATCAGCTGCCATGATAGTAGGGCAATCGCGCCAGCAATCGTCGTAGAAAGCCCAGCGGCCAATGCTCCTTGCCGCCGCAGACCCAGCGCAATCACGGCCGCTGAAAAAAGCGGCAATAGCAGAATAAGCAAAGTGGTGGAAACGGGATTCATATCAATGCCGCAGATGATTAAGGGCCTCAACCTGCACCGTGCCCCGCTTCCGGAAGAGCGCGACAATGATGGCTAGCCCGACCGCGACCTCCGCGGCGGCAATCGTGAGGATGAAAAAAACAAAAACGTTACCGTCGAGCGTATCGTTAAAATGTGAAAACGCCGCCAGCGCGAGCGTCGCGGCAATGAGCATCAGCTCGAGAGACATATAAATCACCAACGTATTCTTGCGTAGCAGTACCCCGAAAAAACCGAGGGCAAAAAGCACCGCACTCAACAATAGATAATGCATCAAGCCTGCGATCATGAACCTTCCTCCGCTTGGTCAGATTTTTTACTCAACACGATCACGCCAAGCATCGCAATCAGGAGCAGAAAACCCACGAGCTGCACCGGCAGCAGATAGGTTGTGAATAATTGTTCGGCATAATGCTTTAAAGTTGGCCCCGTCACGGAAGCCCCCCCCGCCGGCAAAGCCGCGCGCTGGTTTAACGAAAGTACGCCGACGACTAACAAAGCCCCACCGAGCGTTGCCGCGATGAGCGTCATTCGCTGAAACGGCTTTTGCTGCCCTGGCCGCGTATCCAGCAACATGATAATGAAAAGAAAAAGGGCGACGACAGCACCAGCATAGACCAAGAGCAGGACGAACGCCAAGAGTGCCGCATTCAGAAGTACGAACAAACCAGCGACGCCGACGAGGCTTAAGAGCAAACCGAGCGCCGCGTTAACCGGATTTTTACTCACCACGACCAGCGCCGCACTGACGAGGGCAAGCAAAGCGAAGAAATAAAATAAGAGGTTAGCCATCGGAATCAATGCGTGTTGCCGTGCTCGGCCGCTCCTTTCTTTTTATCCCATTTATAATGCTGATCCGGCAACGTGCCACCCAGCTCGTAAAGACGGGCTTTATCATTCACCAGCTCAGCGCGTGTGTAACCGCTAAGGGAATATTGATTCTGCAAAAAGATCGCCTCCTCCGGGCAGACTTCCTGGCACAAGCCGCAATAAATGCAGCGCAGCATGTCGATATCGAAAGCTTGCGGTGCTTTTTCAATATGCAACCGGTCTGGCTGGTCGGCCGGCACGGCCCCCGGCGTAATGCGAATAGCCTTCGGCGGACAAACAAACTCACACAGTTGACAGGAAACACATTTCTCTCGCCCGTGAGGATCACGCACCAGCGTCGGGACCCCCCGGTAGCCTGGCGGAATAGCGGGACGCTCCTCCGGGTACTGCAGCGTCACGTTGGGCGCGAACAGATGCTTTAAAGTAATTCGCAAGCCCGCGAAAATCTGCGGCAGATAAAGCCGCTCGGCGAGAGTGAGAGGTTTGCGTTCGACGACGTAGGCCATGACAAGAGTTAGTTTTTCACCTGCACCCAGGCGATGGCCAGCGCGTAGACGATTAAATTACCAATCGCGAGTGGTAGTAATTTTTGCCAGCCGAGTTTCATCACTTGATCATAACGGAAACGCGGCACGGTCCAGCGCACCCACATAAAGAGGAAAATAAAGAACATCACCTTGGTGAGAAAAATCACGACCGAGAGAATCCCGACCACGAGCGGATGGCCCGCCAGCCCCAACCAGCCCGCCAAAGTTGCCAGTGGCAGCCACGGCAGTGGATTCCAGCCTCCGAGGAAAAGCAGCACAAACACCCCAGAACCGATCAGCATATGAGAATACTCCGCCACAAAGAAGAGCCCCCACTTTAGCGAACCGTACTCTGTATGAAAGCCACCGACGAGATCCGCCTCCCCTTCCGCCATATCAAAGGGCAACCGATTGGTCTCCGCAAAGAGCGACACGAGGAAAATCAGTGCGGCCACCGGCATCGTAAAAATAAACCATAAGCCACTCCAACTATGCCAAGGGCCTGATTGGGCTTGCACGACAGCAAACAGACTAAGCGTACCGGAACCGCCGGGCGCATTGACCCACAAGAACACCGGCAAGATGGAGAGCGTCATGGAGAGCTCGTATGAAATGAGCTGCGCTGAAGCGCGTACGCCGCCAAGGAATGGATATTTTGAATTAGAGGCCCAGCCCGCCAAAATCAGAGCATAGACTCCCAGCGAGGAAACCGCAAAGACCGCGAGCAAACCGACATCTACATCCGCTAAGACTAACGGAACGAGCTGCCCCGCCGTATCCACGTATGCGCCGAACGGCACCACACTCACGGTGGTCAAGGCCGGGATCATCGCGACAATCGGCGCGAGGATAAAATAAAATTTATTCACGTGCCCAGGAATAGCGTCCTCCTTAAAAAACATCTTCCCGCCGTCTGCCATTAAATGAAATACGCCTAAGCGTTGGAGCAAGGGACCGATAATCGGGACCCACGCTATCCAGAAAGGAATGGCCCGATTAGGCCCGTGGCGCCCCTGCATCCACGCGGAAATTTTGCGCTCAATCAGCGAACACGCCCCGCCGAAGGGAAACATGAAGCCGATGACCGCCAAACCTTTGATGACCAGCTGAAGCACTAACGGCAGACTCACCCAATAGTGGAGCAGAGCGCTCATGATTTCACCCCCACGGCAGTAACTGGCTTAAAGTGGAGCGTCTCACCTTCAATAAATGGCAGACCGGCCCACGTGGCGCTGTCGAGCAACAGTCCCGTGCTCGGCAACGTATCATAAGTGGTATGCGCGAGCACTTTCACTTCCGCAGCGATGACCGGCCAAAGGGCGCCGAGCGTTGAACCCAGCGTGGAGCCACCCAGCGCATTCAGGAGATGACTGAGCGACACCAAATCATCAGAGACTCCGCCTAAACCAGGGACCGCGCGCACAAATTTCTGTAACCGGAATTGTTGATTAACCAACGTACCCGCTTTCTCAAAAACGGTCAGCGTGGGAATCACCACCTGGGCAACTGTACTGGTAGCATTTTGGTGCGTCCCCAGATAAATCACCGCCACTTTAGCCAGTTGTGCTGCGGTCAGGCCGGCCGCGATTAAATCCTCCCCGATCGAAAGAATCACTTGTACTTGACCGGCTTCAATCGCCGCACTTAGCGCCGAAAGTTTTTGCTCGGGCAAAGCGCAAATCAGCCCCGTGACTAAGGCCCCTCGGGTATTCGGATTACGGTCAGCCGAAACTAAAATTTTGTCCCCTGTATCCACCCGGCTGACGAGAGCCACTGGAGCCTTAAGCTTATCTGCAATCTTGCGCGTTAAAAATTGCTCCTCGACGGTACTGCTCCCGGAACCAACCACCGCCACTCCGTTAACCGAGCCCGCCGCAACCCGACCGCCGCGCCCGCTCAATAAATCTACCGCGGCTTGCAGTGCTTTTTCCTGCGTTGTCGGGACCCCATTGAGTGAAGCCCGGCTGAGTCGATCAGCAGCCTGCACTGCCTTGTAAAGTACTCGGCCAGAATCGGCCATCCAGGTATCATTAACGGCATCATTTTGGCGTGGAGTGATGCGGTAGATCACGCCTTCGCGACTCCAGACCTCTGTATTAGCGCCGACTGAAGATTCGCAATCAATACTCGGGGTTTGCTTAAGAAACCAAACCCGCATCTTGAAGCGAAAATCGGTACTGGTCAGCGCGCCGACGGGACAAAGATCAACCGTGTTAAGCGAATAATTATTTGCGAGCTGCTTCCCCGGATAGCACGTTAAGGTGCTGTAACTGCCGCGATCGATGAAACCTAAAACATCATCTTGCGCGACCTCTTTGCTAAAGCGAACGCAGCGGGAGCACAAAATACAACGTTCGTCATCAAGCGTAACTCTGGGCCCGAGTTGGGTCCGCTTGGGCTTAACATTTTTCTGCTCCACGAAGCGCGAATAGCCGCGGCCATAAGCAGTCGAGTGCTCCTGTAATTTACATTCACCCGCTTGATCGCAAATCGGGCAGTCTAGCGGATGATTAATCAGGAGGAATTCCGTCACGCTATTGCGGCAATCCTGCACCGCGGCAGTGTTGGTGCGGATATGCAGCCCAGGGGAAGCGTTGGTAGCGCACGCAATCGTCGGGCGCGGCATCCAGTTAATTTTTTGCTTACCCGTTGCAGGGTCCATGAGCGGGGCCTTCGTAGCCGGATCAACTGCCGGCAGACCCATTTCGACCAGACACATACGACAATTGCCGGAGATCGTGAGCTTAGGATGATAACAATAATGCGGGACCTCCACACTCGCCAATCGCGCCGCCTCAATCATATTCGTCCCCTTGGGCACGGCGATATCCTTGCCGTCAACATTGACGGTTATGAGGTCGGATGGAAGCGGCTGAATCATTGCAAATATTTTTAATCGCTAAGTTGCGCGTATAAAGAAAAGCGTTCGGATGCGGCTCAGATCAAGGTGGCCGGAGCCGGCGACCCTTGTTTGGTCTCCGAGTAATTTTTAAATTCATCACCAAATTTCGCGAGGAAGCTTTGCGTCGGCCACGAACAAGCCTCCCCAAATGCGCAGATGGTCCGGCCAGGGATTTGATCGGCCACACTTTTAAGCAACGCGGCATCTTCGGCTCGCGCTGTGCCGTGCACCATACGCGTCGTGATTTTTTTCATCCACAGCGAACCCTCGCGACACGGCGTACACTGCCCGCAACTCTCGTGCGCATAAAAGGCATTAATATTCGCCAAGGCTTCGACCATGTTGACCGAATCATCCATGACGATCACGCCACCCGAGCCGCCCATAGTACCGATCATCCCCAGCGAATCAAAATCCATCGGGACATCCTCAACCCCCCAATCGTAGTCGACCAGCTCCGCACCAACCTTGCGCTTGCCTTTAAAGCGTTCGCCGAAGCGCAGGATTTTCGCGGAAGAGCCGCCGGGAATAACTGCCTTGAACGCGCGCCCAGGGAGTGGGCCCCCACAAACCTCATACAGCAATTGGCCAAGCGTTATCTTGCCGGCCTCAAATTCATAATAGCCAGGGCGCTGAACGTGACCTGAAACGCAGAAAATGCGCGTGCCAGTATTGTTGGGCGTGCCAATTTTAGTATAAGCCTCCCCGCCCATATCGGCGATGTGCTTAACATGACAGAGCGTCTCGACGTTGTTCACGATCGTGGGACATTGGTAAAGACCCAGCACCGCCGGAAAATAAGGCGGCTTAATCCGCGGGTTAGCCCGCTTACCTTCAAGCGATTCAATCAACCCAGTCTCCTCACCGCAAATATAGGCGCCAGCGCCACGGTGCACATAAATTTCGCAACTGTAGCTCGTGCCCAGAATATTAGGCCCGACCAGATTAGCGGCCCGCGCTTCGGCGATAGCCTTTTCTAAAATCCGCGCCCCAAGCGGCATCTCGCCGCGAATATAAATATACGCCTGCTTCACGTTATTGGCAAAACAAGCAATGAGCGTGCCCTCCAATAACTGATGCGGATCTTGATGGATAATATAACGATCCTTAAACGTTCCAGGCTCTGACTCGTCAGCGTTAACAATTAAGTAAATCGGCTTGCCGCTCTTGCGATCGACTAAACTCCATTTGACGCCACAGGGAAAACCGGCGCCACCCCGACCGCGCAGTCCCGAGCGTTTAACTTCGTCGATTAATTCTTCGGGCTTACGCGCAAACGCGCGCTTCATCACTGCATAACCACCATGCTTTTGATAGCAGGCGAGGTCATGGCTGTAGCCAGGCTCATCGATATGAGCAAAAATTAAGCGGTGTTGATCAGGAGCAGGCATACGCAAGGTTAGCTTTTAAATAAGAGCGAGCGGGGCCGATCCTTACGGCTTTTCCTCCAGAATTAATTCAATACCTCCCGTCCAGCGGGCGGCAAAATTATAGGCCATCGCCAGCAAGATGCCGACGAGAAAACCACCGACGGCATGAATCAGTGGCATGAAAAGCGCCCCCGCCCCCACAAACAGCCAGGGAATTCCTAGCAGCCGAGGCGCTTCGGTGGCGGCAATCACCCCGCCGGCGAGCAAGATGATCGGCGCAACCAGCAAACCAATCAGGCCATTAATTAATCCCAAGACGACACCGAACCGGATCGGCGGAATTTGCAGCAGGCGATGTTTTTTCATGGTGTGCTCCGGGCTTTCGCGCCGGCTTTAATTTGCGCACTGAGTTGCTGGGCGCGGGCGAGGTCCACTTTAACGTGAAGATCATCATCGATCATCACCACCGGGCCCGTGCCACAACTGGCCAGACATTCAACAAAATCGATCGTGACCTCGCCATCGGCGGACACAGCCCCGGGCTGGCTGCCAAACTGTTTTTGAAATTCTGCGCAAACCTTGTAGCCGCCCGTCAAAGCGCATGAAAGCGTTCGACAGACTTTGATATGTCGACGGCCAATGGGCTTCTGCCGGAACATCGGATAAAAAGTGACGACCTCATAAATATTGATCGGCTGGAGCTCGAGCTTCGCCGCAATCCACTCCATCGCTTCCGGCGAGATCCAACCCAAATCCTCTTGCACCAAGTGCAAGAGCGGCAACGTCGCGCTCCGTTTCACCGGATAATGGGTAATCACTTCGTCGATTTTTTGTAACGTGGTCGGCTGGAGATTCATCACAGGTAAGTTAGTCAGGTTCGCGGCAATTTTTTAGCGATCACACTCGCCCATCACGAAGTCGAGTGAACCCAAAATGGCGACTACGTCGGACACCAAATTACCCACACATAATTTAGGCAGAATGCTCAGATTACAGAAGGAGGGACTGCGGATCTTCATCCGATAGGGCACCCCACCCCCTTTGCTCACAATATAAAAGCCAAGCGCCCCCTTCGGATTCTCCGCTTCAAAATATACTTCCCCAACCGGCATTTGCGGGCCCTCGGTGACGATCATGAAGTTATTAATGAGCTCCTCCATAGAGGTAAGAATTTTCTCCTTCGGTGGCGCAAAAATTTTGCGCGCGTCCGGCGCATACCAATCACCGCGCGGGAAATTCTTCACGATCTGCCGAATGATGCGAATCGACTGCTTCATTTCTTCGCCCCGGCATAAATAACGATCATAACAATCACCCTGCGCGCCGACCGGCACGTCGAACTCGTATTGCTCGTAGCCGCTATAAGGACGGTCTTTGCGGAGATCATTCGCCACGCCTGAGCCACGGAGGTTAGGGCCGCTCAGGCCATAAGCAATGGCATCAGCCCGCCCGATGACGCCAACGCCCACCGTACGATCGAGAAAGATTTTGTTGCGTGAAAGTAGCGACAGCACCTCGTCAAGAATCGGCAAGAACTGATCCGTAAAGGCATCCACTCGCTGAATCCAACCTTCAGGCACATCGCGGGCTAAACCCCCAATGCGACTGTAGCTCGTGGTAAAACGCGCACCCGTCAGCTCTTCGAAGAGCTTATAGAGTTTCTCGCGCTCCTCGAAACAATACATAAACACCGTCCACGCGCCGACATCGATACCGAAGGCACCTAGACCCATGAGATGGGAAGAGACGCGGGCCATTTCTGCCGTGAGCACGCGGATAGCTTGACAGCGCGCCGGCACTTCCAGTTTGGCCAGACGTTCAACCGCAATGGCATAGGCCATGTTGTTCGCGAGTGGCGCGATATAGTCCAGTCGGTCCGTATATGGCACGAACTGGTTATAAGTCATGTTCTCCGCAATCTTCTCATCGCCGCGATGCAAATAACCGATGACCGGATCAGCCTTAGTCACAATCTCACCATCGAGTTCAAATTGGATGCGCAGCACGCCATGGGTGGACGGATGCGATGGCCCCATCGATAGCGACATTTTTTCTGGCCCAAACTCTTTGGGCACGGCCGCCGCTTTGGCCGCAGCATCAGGATATGAAAAATCAGTGGCCATGAGAGTTATACGGTTTTCTCGGAATGCTCATTCCACGCTTCATCTTTGGCGCGAGGTTCAGCGGCGCTCATCGGTTGACCGGGTGTCGCCACAAAAGGCCCACCCGCCATCGGTGCCGCGATGACGCCGGCGCCGGTCTCAGCAGAAATTTCTGCATCTGGCAGTGCCGCAGGTAATCCGGCCAGCGGAAATTCTTTGCGCAGGGGAAAATAAGGATAGCCATCCCACATCAAAATTCGGCGTAAATCAGGATGCCCCGTAAAAATAATGCCAAACATATCGTAACACTCCCGCTCATGCCAATCGGCCCCAGCCCATAATCCGGTCACACTCGGCATCACTGGCTCGGTGGCGCTCGTGCAGTCAGCAGCAACCCGTACATAGCGGTGCTGCTCGCTCGAATAGAGATGCCAAATAACCGTAAACCGCGGGGATTTTTCTGCCGTCCAGTCGATTGCGGTCAAATCAGTTAAAAAATCGAAGCCTTGAGCATCGCGCAGGTACTTTAATACCGCAGCAACCTCCGCTGCCGAACTATTGAAAGCAGGGCAGTCGAGGCTCGCTCGCGGTAACGCTGAGGGAAATTGTTGGCTAACGGCTGTCGTAAGATCGACGTCGGTGGTCATGCGCTCAGGAAATCAGATTAAGGATGGAGCAGCTGGGAGGCGGCAGGCTCACGTTTGACCTTCGCCTGCAGCTTCATTAAGGCGTCAAGGAGCGCCTCCGGACGAGGCGGACAACCGCTTACATAAACATCGACTGGCACGATCCGATCTACGCCCTGCAGGGTAGCATAACTACGATACATACCACCAGAGGAGGCGCAGGCGCCCATCGCAATCACCCACTTAGGAGCCGCCATTTGATCATAAATTCGCCGCACGACTGGAGCCATTTTATAGGTGACGGTCCCAGCCACAATCATGCAGTCGGCCTGCCGAGGAGAAAAACGCATCACCTCAGCCCCAAAACGGGCGATATCAAAGCGACTCGCCGCCGAGGCCATGAGCTCGATCGCGCAACAGGCCAAGCCCATCGGCATGGGCCACATCGAGTTGGTGCGCACCCAATTAATAGCCGCATCCGCGCGAGTGACGATGATGTCCCCCTCTATTTTGCTGTTATATGTGAGCTCGGAGTTGGCAGTGACCATTTAAGTAAAAAATCAACGAAAGCTACCAAGCCAGTTATCCCATGCAAGGAGGTTTTGATTAGAAAATGTGTCCTAGTAGAATGATTGCTAAGGCCGAGGAATTTCCGTTGACCGCAGCGACGAGTTTTAACTTAACTCGACCCTTAGGCCAGTCACGGAGAGGTGGCAGAGTGGTCGAATGCGCGTGCTTGGAAAGCACGTGTAGGCGCAAGCCTACCGGGGGTTCGAATCCCTCCCTCTCCGCCATTTCAAAATGGCGTCAGCGCGGACCATGTTGATTAACGCGCAACGGTCATGAAGCAATCTGCGAGGACCCAAGCCCGGGCATCGGGTTCGACCTGTCCCTCGCTAATTACTTTTCAGCGCTAACTGTTGCCCCAGTAATTTTAAAGGCATAGGCATGCCGACACGGCTCCGCATCCGGCTCAAGCCGAGGGGTGGTGATCGTCAGCGTAGTCCCATTGAGACTGGTCGTGAGCGCGCCTGGCACACCTAACATCGTAACAATTGCTCCGGGAGGGACCGTCACATCGCGCAACACCAACTGCGCACCGGGCCAACCAATACTAATCGCATAAAGCGCGTCAGCTTTTTTGGTGAAAAATACCTGCTTCACCGCCATCCCAGCCCGCGGTTGTTGGCCGACTTGGTCGAGCAGATTATATTTAACCATAAATTCGCCGTACTCTTGCTTAGCCCGCTGACCCTCCGTCCATTGGCACGAGCGTCCGGCCGTGCGGGTGCCATAAATAGCTTCTCCGTTGACCTTGAGCCAGTCGCCGATTTCCAGCAACCGTTGCTCCATGAGAGGAGGAATCGTGCCGTCAGCTGCCGGCCCAATATCCAGGAGAAGATTACCGCCTCGGCTGACCAGATCGATCAGCACCAAAATAAATTCCCGCGATGGCCGGTAATCATCCACGCGCTCTGCGCGATTAAGACCATAAGAGTACGCCATGCCGCGACTCTCCTCCCAAGGATGCGTGCCATCTTTTAACCCGGCGGCATATTCTGTCGTCCAGTAACCGCCATGCTTGTGGCGACTTTCCTTACCCCAACGATCATTAATTACGACCTCCGCACGGGAGGGCGACTCGTTGAAAAGCCACGCCAGCAGTGCTTCACTTTTCCAATCGGCCGAGGGCATATCCCACTCGCCATCCGCAAAAATAATATCAGGAGCGTAACGGGTCACGACGTCTTTAAATTGGGGCGTCATATGCTCAGCCACATAACGGGCGCGATCCTTGAGCCAGAGCGGGTTGAACCACTCATAAAGTGAATAATAGAATCCAAACTTTAAACCCCGCGCACGGGTAGCCGTAGCGAGCTCACCGAGCAAATCTCGCTTGGGTCCAATCTCCATCGCGTTCCACGGCCGGCCCCAAGTCCGGCTGGCCTCAGCACTGGGCCAAAGCGCAAACCCTTCGTGATGCTTGGAAGTCGGTACTACATATTTAATCCCCGCTCGGGCGAAAATATCTGCCCACTGCCGCGCATCAAATAACTCCGCCTTAAACGCGGGCGCGAAATCTTTGTAGGGGAAATCAGCGCCATAGTTTTTGGCATGATATTCACGCCACACCGCATGCTCCGGTTTCGAGCTTGCGATGTAATTTCCATACCATTCGGCATACTGACCCACTTTACCCCAGGCCGGCACTGAATAGACACCCCAGTGAATGAATACCCCAAATTTAGCATCACGATACCATTCCGGCATTGGTCGCGCATCAAGCGAAGCCCAGTTGGCTTGATAATGCGGCTCAGCAGCAGCAGCTGAAATCGATGTCTGATCAGCTGCGATCAGGGCCAGTAAGGCTGTTAAGACGAAAGTGCGGATAGTACGTTCCATAGCGCGAGTGGGGTTTATTATAAGCAGAGGGGAAGAAACGGATAACTGCTTGCCAAGCAACCAGCCAAAAGCTCATCGGCCAATGCCAAAATGACACCTCATTCCACTGGCCACAGCACACCCTCCATTCATCCATCTTCACAACTTGAGGGCAATTAAACGCCCACAAACTCTGTTTGCCAAACGCGACCAGCCGCGTAGCCTCTGCCATTCACGTCACTCGTCGATGCAAGATCTCACCGACCTCTATCAGTCCGTCATTTTAGACCACAACCGCCGCCCACGGAATTATTCTGTGCTGCCCAGCGCTAACCGCGTCGGGAGTGGCAACAACCCGATGTGCGGCGATCAGATCACTGTCTACGTGCAGCTCGATGGCGACCGGATCAGCAATGTCAGTTTCCAAGGGAGTGGGTGTGCCATATCCAAAGCCAGTGCCTCGCTCATGACCGTCAACCTCAAGGGCAAGACTATCGCCGAGGCCGAAGTGATCTACGCCCATCTCCACCAAATGGTCACCACCGGGAAGGTCGGCGATGATGATATGTCGGATCTCGCAGCCCTCGCCGGCGTTCATCAATTCCCGGCCCGGATTAAATGCGCCACCCTCGGCTGGCATGCGGCTCTCAATGCAGCCAAAGGCGACGCGCAACCCGCGACCACCGAAAAACCAAGCGACTAAAAGCACATGAATCCCGCCTGGCAGAATATTCGCGCCGATTTCCCGATCCTTAATCAACAGGTTAACGGCCAAGCGCTCGTCTACCTCGATAATGCGGCCACGTCCCAAAAACCGCAGTGTGTTATCGATGCTTTGGTAAATTATTACCAGCGCGACAACGCTAACGTCCACCGCGGCATTCACACCCTTTCGATGAGGGCTACTTTTGCCTACGAAGCGGCCCGAGAGCGCAGCGCTCAATTTCTTAATGCCGCCGAAGCAGGAGAAATCATCTTCACCGCCGGGACCACCGACAGCATCAACCTCGTCGCCCATGCCTGGGGCGATAAAAACCTCAAGGCGGGTGACATCATTCTCCTGACGGAAATGGAGCATCACTCGAACATGGTGCCATGGCAGCTACTCGCCCGCCGCACCGGCGCCAAGCTGCGCTATCTTCCCGTCGTCGCCGGCGACACGGGCCTGCTCGACCTCACTCAGCTGGACCAAGTCCTCACGCCCGAGGTGAAAATTTTCGCGTTCACGCACGTCTCAAATACACTCGGCGTCATCAACCCCGCAGCCGCGCTCTGCGCCGCCGCCAAAAAAGTGGGCGCAATCTCCGTAGTGGATGCCGCCCAAAGCGCCGGCCATATGCCGATCGATGTCCGCGCCATGGATTGTGATTTTCTCGCTGTCTCCGGTCACAAAATGTGTGGCCCAACCGGGGTCGGCTTACTCTACGGCCGCAAGGCATTACTCGAGGCTATGCCGCCTTACCGCGGTGGCGGCAGCATGATCTCCAGCGTGGAGTATTTTGAAAGCAAGTGGGCCCCAGCTCCACAGAAATTTGAGGCGGGCACACCTAATATTGCTGATGTCATCGCGCTGGCTCGCGCCATGGACTATCTCGACGATCTCGGCCGCGAGGCCATTGCACAACACGATGAGAAATTAGCGGCACACGCCTACGCCCGACTGGCCAACGAAATTCCGGGCATTCGCATGCTGGGACCAGCTCAGCATCGCAGCGGTGTTATTAGCTTCGATCTCCCCGGCGTGCACGCCCATGATGTCGTTACCATGGCCGACCAAGCAGGCGTTGCTTTACGCGGCGGGCACCACTGCAACCAGCCACTGATGCGTAAACTGGGACTCAGCTCAACTTCTCGCGCTAGTTTTTATCTCTATAATACCGAAGCCGAGATCGAACGACTCGTCGCTACCCTGCAGACGATCCAAAAATTCTTCGCCGGCTAATCCACTGATTGCTCTCGGTCGAACGGGAGAGCCTGATCGCTTCTCCCCGCTCCCCTCAAGCACTGCCTAATCTTAGACAAGATATGCGTAGTCGCACCCACTCCGTTTGGCTATGATGGCAGCCTTATGGTGTCACCACGCAACACCGTCCAAGCCGCGATCGCGCCTGCGCTCGAGCTTGTCCGGAAATATAATATTCCTGGCCCTCGCTATACCTCTTACCCGACGGCTCCACAATTTTCAGAGTCGATTGATCGGCCGGCGCTATTTGCCGAAATTGCCCACGATAATCGTAACTTATCCGCGGCCGCCCCGCAGCCAGCAGAAGGACCGCTCTCCCTCTACTTCCATCTGCCGTTTTGTGAGACGCTCTGCTGGTATTGCGGATGCACCACCGTCATAACTAAGCGACTAGCGTCCGCGGGAGAATACGTCACTTGGCTTGAAAAAGAACTAGCCCTGACTGCCCCTCTCCTAAATTCAGCCCGACCCGTCACCCAGCTGCACTTTGGCGGTGGCACCCCCACCTTCTTGCCACCGGCCGAAATCGATCGCTTAGGGACCGCGATTCACCGCCACTTTAAATTCGACTCTCACTCTGAGAATTCGGTGGAAATAGACCCACGCCGTTTAACTAAAGAGCACGTCGAAGCCTTTCGCCGACTCGGCTGCAATCGTGCCTCCCTTGGAGTACAAGATACCAACCCCGAAGTACAACTCGCGGTGCACCGCTGGCAGCCCTTAGCGCAAACCGCCCAGGCCATTACCTGGCTACGCGAAGCGGGCTTTCAATCAATTAGCGTCGATTTAATCTATGGTCTCCCCCTGCAAACGGCGGCGACATTCAGCCAAACTCTCGACGAGATAATCGCCCTCAACCCGGATCGCCTGGCTGTCTTTAGCTACGCACACGTTCCGTGGATCAAGCCTGCCCAAAAAATCTTTGATGATCGGGCGCAATTGCCCACAACTGAAGAGAAGCTCGCTATGCTAATGACCGCGGTCGAGAAATTGACCGCGGCAGGTTATGCCCAGATTGGGATGGACCATTTCGCTCGACCGAATGATGAGCTCGCCCTGGCGTTTGCCGCCGGCACCCTCCACCGCAATTTCCAAGGTTACACCACACGTGCGGGCGCCTCACTCTACGGCTTTGGCATGTCCTCAATTTCCGAGACATCCGGCGCATTTCGGCAAAACCATAAAGACTTACCCGATTACATTGCCGCCCTCGAAGCGGGCCGACTACCCATTGAACGCGGCTACCTCCTCAGTAGCGACGACCGTCACCGCCGGCTAATCATATCGGCTATTATGTGCGGCAAGGAAATTAATTTCGCCCAACTCTCGCAGCAACTCGGACTTGATTTTGCCACCACCTACGCGACCGAATTAGCCTCGCTCGCTGATTTAGAGAACGACCAATTACTGGTTCGCCAGCCCCAAGGGCTCGCCGTCACTCCCTTGGGTCGACTTTTTCTGCGCATCATCGCGATGCGCTTTGATGCTCACCTCACCAAGCGCCCCGGTGGCTTTTCTAAAACTATTTAAGTTATGACTTATCGAATCGGCAAAATTTTCGAAATTGAAAGTGGCCATATTCTTGCAAAGCACCCCGGGAAATGCCGCTTCCCCCACGGTCATAGTCGACGCGTCGAAGTTGTCCTAGCGGCAGACACACTTGATGCGAATGACATGGTTTGCGATTTCAAGGCCGTGAAATTAGCACTCCAAGTTTTTATCGATAGCTGGGATCACGCCCTAGCCGTCAATACCGACGATCCCCATTTTGCCTTCTATCAAGAAAAGCACGGCGAGCGCCTTATCCCTTTCGCGCACACCGACCCCACGACGGAAATCATGGCACGAACAGTCTACAACGAGCTGACTCGAGCCCTCGCGGCGACCAATCGAAAAGGTGATTTCGCAATTGCCGCTGGGGTGCGCGTCGAACGCGTGCGTATCACTGAGACCAGCTCAAGTTGGGCGGAGTATACGGGGTAGTTTTTAACTCACCCTGAACGCAAAGCAATTGGTGCGATCCTTCGCCGATCAGCAATGCGCCCGCGCCTAAGCTGCAAAAAACTTCGCTCCTAGGGAATTCTTAAAACCATCCCGGCCTTTAAATCAGATTCACTCTTCATCACATTTCTATTGGCGGAGAAAATATCGCGCCATTTAGCCCGGCTACCATAATATTGCTGCGCGAGCTTAAATAATGTGTCCCCAGCTTTGACGGTGTGTTGTCGCACCCCCGCCGGCTGATTCACTGGAGCAGCGAGTGCCGGCTTAGCTTGAGCGTTAGGCCGCGAAACCGGAGTGGAGTTAGTTTTAGGTGCAACCGCCTTGGGTCGCGGTCCCGTGCTCGGCAACGGCCTAGTCCGTACGACGGGGGTATTCTCCGCTGAAAAATTAAAATTACCCGATGCTGCGGGAGTGATCGCATGGTCCGTTTCTGCGGCGGGCGTCTGGGCCGCCTCACTTCGGTTAGCTTTCAAATCAGCGAGATCTTGCTTGAGGGCACCATTTTCCTGTTTGAGACGATCGAGCGCCGCCACGAGATCGATTCGCTGCAGCTTATTTTCCAAAGGTTGCGCTGGTAGCGTACGTGCAAATTCTCGGGTGGCGGCATCAATGCGTTGTTTAATCAACGCGGCTTGTGGGCTGTTGGGCCGCAGAGCGAGATACTTGCGGAAATGATAAATTGCCGAGAGCGGATCGTTGATGTGCTGCAAATAAAGTAAGCCTAATTCCAAATGCGATTCCGCGGCATCCTCCCCACGCCGATCAATGACCTTGAGAAAGGCATTGAGCGCCTCCTGCCAGCGCCCGGACTTAAGCAACGCCTGACCTTCACGATAGGCTGGCTCATCTACTTCCGTCGCGTAAGAAAGACGCTCACTGCCACTACAGCCCGACCACTCCAAGGCCAACCCGCCTAGCAACAGGAGAGATAGAAAACGAAGCAGAAACGTAAAACGTAACACGATTGGAAATGGATTGAACGGCAAGGGACGTTGCCTAGGTTTGGCGGTGCCACCTCCCAACACAAGTTTTTGATGCCCCTGGATTCCGCTACTATTCTCGCTCAAGCCCGTCAATGCCTTGCCATTGAACGCGAGGCTCTTGACGCCACCGCAACGGCCCTGAATGAAGATTTTGTTAAAGTCGTGCGGGCGGTAGAGGCGGTCGTAGCCACTGGACATAAACTCATTATTTCAGGCGTGGGTAAAAATGCCCATATCGCGCAAAAATTAGCCGGCACCTTCAACAGCACAGGGGTGCCCGCTTGTTTTCTTGATCCCACGCAGGCTCTGCACGGCGATCTTGGCCTATGCGCAGCGGGCGATCTCGCTATTTTATTAAGCAATAGCGGCGCCAGCGCGGAGGTCCTACAACTTCTACCCCTTTTCGAGAAATTTGGCCTGCCGACCGTGGCCCTCACCGGTTCTCCCCAAAGCGAACTGGCTCGCGGAGCTAATTACCGACTCATTTACCATGCCCCGCGCGAAGCGTGCCCGCTTGCCCTGGCCCCGACCGCCAGCACAACCGCCGCACTCGCTCTCGGCGACGCCTTAGCCATGGTGCTCCTTGAGAGCCGAGGCCTGACTCGAGAAGATTTTGCTAAATATCACCCCGCGGGAACCCTCGGCATGACCCTTCTGCTCCGCGTCAAAGATATTATGCGGACAGGTGAAGCTTGTCCCGTGCTGCCGGAGAACAGCACGACCGTGCAAGCGGCCATCTTTGCAATGACTAAAGCTAAAGCAGGTGCCGTGGCCTTAGTTGATGCCGATGGCATCATGACGGGGATCTTTACCGATGGTGATTTCCGCCGCAGCGCCCTGCAAGGTGGCGCGGATTTCCTTAAGAACTCGGTGCAAAAATTCATGACGCGCAACCCACGCACGATCTCCGCCCAAGTCCTCGCGGTAGAAGCGCTCAAAATATTTCAGCAATATCGAATTTCTGATCTCATCGCGCTGGATGCTCAACAGAAGCCCGTCGGCTATATCGACGTGCAGGATTTACCGAAGCTTAAGATTTTGTAAGGCCCGCCACTTGAGGTTCAAGATTGCGAATAGCGGGGCATTGAGTTGATTAGCGGCCATAGCCCTATGCCTACGCCGCCCTTCGTCTACCAAGATCCCCTGCCGCTCGGCCCAGATGATACTCTCTATCGCCGGCTTTCTACTGACGGCATCACGACGACGACCTTTGAGGGCAAGCCAATGCTCAAGGTTGCCCCCACAGCCTTAACGTATCTGGCCCGTGAAGCGTTTCATGACACTAATTTTTTCCTGCGCCCAAAGCATTTAGCACAAGTAGCTGCCATTTTAGCTGACCCAGAAGCGTCCGCTAACGATCGCTATGTAGCTCTGACTTTGCTCAAAAATGCGGAGATTGCGGCGCGCGGTATTTTGCCCATGTGCCAAGACACCGGCACCTGTTCCATTTTCGCTAAAAAAGGCCAACAAGTGTGGACCGATAGCAACGATGCCGCCCAACTCGCTCGCGGGGTCTATGAATGCTACACTGCAGAAAATTTACGCTACTCCCAAGTCGCCCCGTTAGATATGTTTAAGGAAGTCAATACGGGCACCAACTTACCTGCACAGATCGATCTCGTGGCGACCGAAGGTGACAAATACGAATTTCTTTTTGTGGCCAAGGGCGGCGGCTCGGCCAACAAACTTTATCTTTTCCAGGAAACTAAAGCGCTCCTGAATCCGAAGAATCTGGAGAAGTTTTTTGCCGAAAAAATGTCGCTCCTCGGCACCTCCGCCTGCCCGCCCTATCACCTCGTGTTTGTCATTGGTGGCACCAGCGCCGAGGCGTGCCTAAAAACCCTCAAGCTCGCTACGACTAAATATCTCGATGCGCTCCCCACAACCGGCAACGAACACGGGCGCGCTTTCCGTGACTTGGCGATGGAAGAAAAGGTGCTAAAAATTGCTCAACAAAGCGGCGTCGGGGCTCAATTCGGGGGCAAATATTTTGCGCTCGATGTACGGATTATCCGCCTCGCTCGCCACGGAGCCAGTTGCCCCGTCGGGATGGGGGTGTCCTGTAGCGCCGACCGTAATATCAAAGCAAAAATTACCGCCGATGGTATTTTTCTTGAGCAGATGGAAACGAATCCCGGACGTTTTATTCCTCCGGAATTACGGGCTTTTAAGGACGAGAACTTTGTGCGCATCGACCTCAACCGGCCGATGCCAGCTATTCTCGCTGAGCTAAGTAAACATCCCGTCACCACGCGCGTCGCCCTCACAGGTACACTGATAGTAGCTCGCGATAGCGCTCATGCCAAATTGCAAGAACGCCTTGCGGCCGGCCAGGGCCTACCCGATTACGCCAAAAATCACCCCATCTATTACGCGGGTCCGGCCAAAACCCCGAGCGGCATGGCCTCTGGCTCGTTTGGCCCCACCACGGCAGGCCGCATGGATAGCTATGTTGATCTTTTCCAATCACACGGCGGCTCCTTGATCATGCTAGCCAAAGGCAATCGGAGCAAAGCCGTGACTGATGCGTGCAAAAAACATGGCGGCTTCTACCTCGGCAGCATTGGTGGTCCCGCCGCTATCCTCGCCCAGGATAATATCACCCAAGTTGAGGTTATCGATTATCCTGAACTGGGCATGGAGGCTATCTGGAAAATTACGGTAAAGGATTTCCCCGCTTTCATTCTCGTCGACGACAAGGGTACCGATTTTTTTGTGAACACCTGCGGCATTTGTGTGCCGGAAAAATAAGCCTCTTCGGATAGAAAATGGGAAGCGCCTGATTTTTTAGCGCGGAGACCAAGGAGGCCGCGCAACCGCATCGATTGACTCCATAAAAAAACCCGCCAGCTGAAGCAGGTTAAGGGAGCGTTAAAGTCGCAGGGTCACGCCCAACGAAACTTGGTCGCCCCTCAGGCCGATGCGATTAAGACGATCGGTAATATCACTATTACCCAATCGGCGAGCAAGCCGCTCCCTCACAATTTCGGGAGCACTCGGCTCACGACTCAGCGGGCGGTCAGCATATTGCGCGAGAATGCGACTCCGCATGGAAGCATTGGTCGGTACCGAAGCTAATTCAGAAACAACCAGGTCAACATTCTGAATCCGCGCGGCTGGGCTAAGGCGACTTCCGCGCACAGAGTTTACGAGCTCTGGCTCAGTGAGCTCAAAGCTAGCAAGATTGGCCGCAATGGTTCGAGCCGAAGGAGTTTCTGCAGCAACCGCACGAGTCTGCAGTGGCATGAGCTCAATGGGTTCAGGCAGTGCAGCTGCGTCAGCCACGGTAGTGGGGCGAGCCTCTAACACGGCAGTGACCATTTGACTGCGATTAGCTAGCGGCGAACTGACTACTTCATTGGCGGTCGGCGATGCAGCCGTGAAATTATTTTCCTGAACCGAAGCCAAAGCGAGCTCAGCAACCGGGGCTGGTCGGTAATATTTAACCGAGACTAGAGTGAATGCGAGAATTGCAGTGGCGCCGACTGGAAGATAAGCGCGCCGCACCAGCAACTGAGGCAACTCTTGCCACCAAGCACGTTTTTTAAGCAAAGCTGTCAGCTGCTTCTGGCGCAGTTCATGGTCAAAATTAACCCAAAATTCAGCCGCCGGACGCTCATCTCGTTTAAGACGGATCAGATCCTCAATAGTAACTTTAGGGCGTTGATTTAAGTGCGACATGCAAAAATTAAGAACTAAGATACTTGCTCATCTCCCCCTGGAGAAATTGTTTGGCGTAATGGAGCCGCGAACGGACGGTTCCTTCGGTACAGCCCATAATTTCGGCTATCTCTGCGTGGCCTAGGCCATCTATTTCAAAAAGGGTAATCACGGTTCGGTGCGGGATAGACAGTTTTTGCAGCGCTTCGTTCAATTTTTCCTGAAGCTCCTTCAAGTAAGTCCCTCGATCAGCTCCTTTTTTATCTGTAAGCTGATCAAGGATTTGAGCATTTGTACCATCCTCATGGAGCTTTTCTAAACTAAAAAAAGTGCGCAAACGATTCTTACGCAAGTGACTAAGTGCTCCGTTAACCGCAATACGATAAAGCCACGTAAAAAATGAACAGTGCCCCTGAAACCGGTTAATAGACTGAAAGGCCTTAATAAAGGCATCCTGAGTGAGATCGGAGGCATCCTCACGGTTTGAGGTCAGATTGTAAATAATACCAAAAACTCGCTCTCGATATTTAAGAATCAGTTGATCAAAGGCCGCTACCTCCCCGCCTTGGATGCGTTTTACAATAGATAAATCAGCATCCGCCTCCTGCTGACGCTCAGGGGAGGTGATGATAGCCTTGGTGAAAACCTTAGACAGATTCATCTCGAAGGTAGACAGGTTAAATCAGCGTATGAGCCAAGCAATCGAAATTATCCCTTAATTGCTGCCGTTTCCAGCACGGCCACCTGATGGCGCAACATATCACCCAGCTGTAACATAAAGGGAACGGGAGCTAAGTCAGCATAGGGTTTTAAAGCTGCCCTCGCGCAGGCGAGCTCATCCTCAATCGCTCTGCAGACGGCAGCCGCAATATCCATTTCCTTCATGCGCTGCCGACTTGCCGCTAATCCTAAAGGCTGCCCACCCCGCAGAGCGGCCCCGATGGCCGCGCGCTCAGCGGCTGATACTCGCTCCATCAGTAGCATCAAGGGCAAGGTCAGTTTGCCGGTCACCAAGTCAGTGCCGAGCGTTTTCCCGATCCGTTGCTCCTCACCAAGAAAATCAGCGAGGTCATCATAAATTTGATAGGCAATCCCGAGATGATGGCCAAACCGATCAGCCGCTGCTACGAAATCAGCGGGGTAGCCACCAAGGCGCGCCCCCAGTAAACATGACACTCGGAAAAGCTCAGCGGTCTTTAAATCAATTATTCGGCGATAATCAGCGAGAGAGATATTAATATCCCCCCGCCGCAGCGTTTGCATAATTTCCCCAGAGCAAACCTTCCGCGTGGACTCTGACACCAGTCGGCAAACTTCCGTCGTAGGAAACTGTGAAGCAATGTGCAGAGCCTGAGAAAAAAGCGCATCCCCTAATAACACTGCCGCATCAGGACCAAACTCGCGCGCCGCCGTCTGACGATTCCGACGCAGGTCCGCCTTATCCATAATATCATCATGCACCAAAGTGGCGAGATGCACCATCTCGACCACGCCAGCGACGCGGACTAATTCATCCGCCACGACCCCAGCGCCGCGCCAGCCACAAATAAAAACCAAAGTTGGTCTCAAGCGTTTACCCGTCGTATCCAGACAGTAGGCCGCCATTGAACGAATCTCTGGTTCAAAACGCTCAACCTGGTCGCGCATGAAAACATCCAGCGCGGCCATTTGCGGGCTTACGCGCTGAAATAGCTCCTGAAAATCACGCGGCGATTGCGGCGTTGCGGATGAGGTTAGAGGTCCAGCCATTTCCCTCCAATTTAAACATGCCCGCAGAAATGGCTAACAAATATTAGCATTTAACCTTGGTCAAAAAAACTGAATCACCAACCGCTGACATGACCTAAGCGCCAACCCGACCGCTCATAAAAAAACCGGTGGGGTAGCCACCGGTCGAAGGTCTTTGCAATAAACTGTGCTTATTTTTTATTAGCCGAGACTGGCGCAAACATATCGGCGCCCTTGGGCGTCCGATTGCCAGGCATATCCTCCCGACTCATGCCGATCGCTTGCACCGCCCGGGGATCGAACACTTCTTCGGGCGAGGCCCCATCTGCATTCACGGTCTTAGCCGTGATAAAAATCAGGAGATTGGTCGCCTCATCATTGACTGACTTGGAAGAAAATAGCCGGCCGAGCAGCGGAATATCGCCCAGTATAGGAACCTTGGTACCGCCATGGCTGGTCGCGCTGCTGATGAGGCCGCCGATACCCATGGTGTAACCATCCTTCAAGGAAACCTGAGTTTTAACTTTGCGCGTTCCAATAATTGGAATCTGTGCGCCGCCGGCGCCACCAAAAGAAGTGGAACCATTCTGGATGCTGACCTCAGGCTCTAGGGCTAGCTTAATAACGCCGCGGGCATTTACCTGCGGAGTGACCTTCAGGATAATGCCGATGGGTTTATACGTAAAACCGGAAACTTCAAACGATCCACGCTGCTCATTATAAGTGTAGCTCGGCACAGGAAATTCCTGGCCAATATTGATCACCGCTTCCGTATTGTTGAGGGTGACGATCGTGGGGTTTGATACTACCTTGCTGTTGTTTTGCTGCTTCAACGCAGAAACAATAACATTAAAATCGGAAGATGAGAAAACCGCGGAAGCGAGGCGATTGGTGGAACCGGAATTAGTGAGACCGATGAGAGAATTAACCGCATTCGTGGCTGAATTACTCAGCGTATTTGCCACCGCGTCGGTTATCGTCCGATCCGTTGTGCCAGTCGTGCCGACGGTGGTTCCACTCGTCGTTCCATTGGCGGTGCTGGCGGTTGTACCGTTAGCATTAGTTCCATTGAAAGTATTGACGCTGGTGAAAGTCGCTGGAGTGGTAGTAGGAGGATTACCTGGTGTCACCACTGGAGCCACGTAATTAGCAACCCCAGTGCCGGCCACAACTGATGCGGGTAATCCACTGACGGCTCCCGTAGCTGGATTCATCGTGGAGGTAGCATAAACTCCATTTGCCAAACCGATCGGAGTTGGGGTAGTCGCATAAACAATGGCATTGCCGGAGGTGGTGCCAGCAGTCGTGCCACTCGTCGTGCTCCCAGAGGTTCCATTGGTCACGCTCGTATTAGTGCCATTCGTGTTGGTATTGGTGGTTCCACTAGAGTTTTGAGACGTAGCACCATTGCCCGCGACGCCAGTAAGCTGGACATCATTGCCTGAGATTTGGCCGCGCCCGCGATCCCAAGTCTGATTAACCCCGCTGACGCCCAGTTGCAGGCCCTGCAGCGACGCCCAATTAACCCCAATGTTTCGGATATCACGATCCGTGACTTCAACAAATTTGGACTCAATCATTACTTGATCCGTAGCTTTATCAAGTTGCTCAATAATAGCAGCGATGCGCTTTAACTGCGAAGGCCGCTCGGTAATAACCAACGCATTACTCCGCGAATCCACCACGATCTTGCCGCTAGTCCCAGTCACAAGACCATCAATCGTCGGCTTGATATCAGCAGCTTTGGCATTGTTAAGGATGTATACCTCGGTGGTCGCGGGCTCAGCAGTCAAACGCTCGTCGCTAATAATTTTAATAATATTCCCTTCCTCAATATAAGAGTACCCCACCGGTGATAGGACTACGTGAAAAATCTGCCGCCACGTAACATCCCGCAATTTGATAGAGGTTTTCCCAACGAGTGTATCCGGCACCACGAGGTTTAGCTCAAAAAGATCTCCGACATTACGGAGAATTGTTTTTAGATCTTCATCAGGGAAATCAACTGAAAGTGTATCTTTATCTCGGCTAGCCGCAGTCCTCACTGGCGTAGCTGGGTCCACTTTAACTGCTGATTCGACGGGCGTCGCATTTGCAAGGGCAGTGGCAGATTGGGCAAATGCTGCCAAGCAACCGGCCTTAATAAAAATTAAAATAAGCGCCAAACGTGGGATATTCATAATGCAGATATTTATTTAAGGGCCCGAGTAAATTGCTCGCGATTCAGAAGAAAGGTGAAATCCGGCGGGATAATTGAGACTACCTCGAGCGTGTATTTAACGCCTTCAATGCTAATAGTCATAATGCCGCCAGTGGATATTTTTTTAGCGCCGATCAGCAGGGTCGGCTCGCCGCCCCGCATAAAAAAGGTCGGCTTAAGCCCCATGGCAATTGCCTGGAGCTTCGCTCGGCCCGTCAGGGATCCACTCGATTTATGAGCCCCTGCCCCGGGCTTGGCGACTTCAGGAGAGGCCGCTTTTTCAGTCTTTGTCCCTGCCTCAACATAATAAAATGGATCCGCTTCTGGGGCAGAAATTACGCGCGAAGCCAAGAGCTGCTGGGCTTTATCTAAGGCCTCTTGCCGCTTACTCGGGCTAAGAATATTCGCCTCGCCCGCCTGTGCCACCGGGAGACTGGCAGCCGCCGCTAAAATAAAAATCCAGCGCGAAAAATTATAAAAGGGAGCGATCATGGCATGCCAAGCAATTCGAGAGTAAGATTGAGAGTGACCCCACCGGCAGCTCCGCTGGGGACGTCAACGCTAGCACTAGCCGACTTGCTATAAGTGGCCGACGTGAAACGACAAAAATGCGGGCCATTTTCCAGGTGCTGCAAAAAGGCAACCACCTGCTTAAATGACCCTTGCACCGCTAGAGTGTAAGGAATGCCTACATATAGCCCCTTGCTGATCTTGGGTGGAACGCCTTGACGAACATCGAGCAGCTTTACCTGGTTCTCCGCCTCTAATTTATAAAAATATTGTAGATTAATTCCCAGCTGTCCGGCCCGAATGAGCCGACTCTCTACCTCCTTCCCGAACACCTGCATCTGCTCCACTTGCTTAACCAAACCTTCGGCATGCCGTGTGTTGCTGAGCACTTGGGCCGCCTCAGCAGCTTTCGCATCGGCAATCGCTTGATTTTCCGGGATCTGATCGCTTCGAAAATACAACAGCGCCATTAAAATAAGACTTAGCGCCGCACATGAAAACCCGATCGGTTGTTTTTTGAATAGCGCGAGAAGATCAGCCGAGGTCATATTATTTTTTCTCCTTACCGTCGGCTTTGACGCGCAGTGATATATCAAAAGTCAGAGAATTGCTGCGTGCATCACGGCTTAAATTGGCGAGGTTAATCGCCGCAAAAACTGATCCTAGGCGCGGGTGAGCTCGGAGCATATCAACGTACCCCGCCGCTACCCCCGCGGCTTCCCCAGCGACTCCGGCGACTTGTCCACGCACCATGAAGGTCACCCCCACATTAGATTCTGCTAGGCGGGCCTCTACGGATTCAATCGTGATGGCTTTGGGTAAGGTCTGGCCCAAGAGCGTAACAAATTCCGCAGGATTCATCAGTGCTTGGCGGAAAATTTGGGCCTCAGCTATTTTTTTAGACTCCACCTCAAAGGCCTTGTTCAAACGCAGCGCCTCACGATTAGCCCTTGTATGAGCATCAATTTCTTTTTGAGACCCTGCAATTTGGGTCGCTAGATTATAAATATGATATTCACGAAAACCTAGCCACAGCATCAAACCAAGCACGACTGCGATTGCCGCTGTATTGATGAAAAAAGTCGTCCGCACGACTTTTGTGTCCGGCAACTGCTGGTAGTTGCGAAAATTAGAATGCCAAGGCGACGACATCGCCACGCTAGCATCACTTTTTTTCGCCAGTGATAGATTGAACGCCATTAGGTTGATAGGTAGCGATAAGAGAAAAGAGTCCGGCCCAGCGCTCGTCTGGTGAATTAATGAGCACGCCATCAGCCAGCTTGATATTCAGGGAGTCAAGCCAAGGCCGTAGATCAATTTTTAACGGAACTACACCCAGCGCACCCGCCAAAGCTGACCCAAGCCAAGATAGGCTGCCCGGCAACTGGGTGCAGGAGACACCCCCGATAGATTGACCGGTCTGCACCTCATAAAAACCGATTGAGGACTGCAACTCCTTCAGCAATTTCTTAATCAAAGTTCCACCCATATTCGTGAAATCGAAGGTGTTAGAAAAGAAAAGCTTTCGCGCTGACTCCTCGTCCTTCAAGCCGAGCTCTTTTTGCACGACGGGAATCATTGCGGCGATTCCGCTGGGAATCGGTCGTGAAATATCAACCCCATCTGCACGCAGAATGAAGCTCTGGGTGAGTTCTTCACCAATTTCCAACAGCAAGAGAGGAGCTGAAGCCTGCTTAAATTGCAGATAATTCGTCATGCCACCAAGAAGTGCCAGCGTACCTAACTCCAAGCGCTCAGGATAAATGCCTTGGGCGAGCAATCTTTCCTGCGCTGCGATGATATCATCCGAAGGCAATCCTGCAAAAAGCACCTCTTTTTGTGCCCCTTTGCCGGTATCGTAATCTAATCCATCTGCAGGATTGAGTGCCCGCATGGTGTATTTTTCGGGATCTAATCGAAATTGCTGGGCGTATATTTCGTTAAAATAAACCGGATCCTTTAACCGTTTAAGGTCTATGGTTTGCCGACGAATCACCCGCTTAGCAGGGTAGATACCACAAATCGCATGGGCATAACCAGTCGAGCCCTTGCCCGCGGTGCCCTTAATCCACTCAGAAATAGCGCCGGAATCGACAGTGGGCAGCTCTTTGAGCTCCTCAATTACTGAAACCCCACCCGCTTGCGTGAATCTAGCAAGCAACGTAGAGTGCTCGCCGATTTCGACGCAAAAAGAATGGGAACGAGTAGCAAAAAACATGCGTTATTAAAATTGGGATTATCTTGGGAAATCCCAGCCTTTTCTACTGAACAAATGAGAAAAGCAGCAAGCCCCAACACGACAACCCAATAACTCTCTCTTAAAAATCGATTAAAGAATCATTCGCTAATATTAAATCTTACTTAAGATCAACGTCTTAGCACTTTCTAAAAGTATCTTAAATATGATAAAAAGCCCGCCAACATAGATTGGCGGGCTGGGCGAAATTCGCTAAAATAAGCGGGAAACTATTTCTGCCATGTGCGCTTCTTGTGGCGGTTAGCCTTGAGGCGCTTCCGGCGTTTGTGTTTCGACATCTTGAGACGTCGTTTCTTTTTGAGATTACCCATGGTGTTAGAGAGTGGTTTAGCGGCGAAACGTGCAACTGGGCTGGCGCGGTGTAAAGCGTGAAGTTAAACCGATTGCGGCACCATCACTAAACGAGGCCCCGCCGTAAGCACCAAGGAGCACCCCACGCGCGCCTCAGGAAGGCCCGTTAAAATCGCGGCGACCCGTCGATAAAGGTTAAGCTGATCGGCGTGTTTTGCCACCGCTACCCCGTCGCCATCACTCGGCCCAGATCGGTCAGTCTTAAAATCAATAACTAAAGCGCTCGTTGCTCGCCCCTGCGTATCGCGCGCCACGAGTACGCGGTCAAAAACACCCGTTAACCACACACCATCAATGATAACTTCGAAAGTTCGCTCCCGCCAAACCTCAGAATAATTTTCATTCGGTTCGAACACCGTTGTGAGCTGAGGGTGATTCAGAGTGCGCAAAACCTCCGCTAGGGCTTCGGCTGATGCCCCCTCTTGCTGGCGAGCAGCCAGCCAAGCAGCCGCACCGGATTTATGCCACCATTCCACCGTCTCAAACAACGCATGCACCTCAGTCCCAAAATGAGCGGCGCCCGATGCTGCAGCCGCAAATAATTTTACTGATTTTCCCACGGAGTGCGTATCCGAAGGCCGTCGCGAGGGCAAGCGGGCCACTCGCCGCACACTCGCAGGGTCAAGCGGCACCAGTGCAGCTGGCGCCAACTTCTCCTCCTTAGCCGTTAATCCCTTATACCAATCTACGTCACCAGCTGACCAGGTATCTCCTAATGTTTGCTCGAGCAACTTAGGAAAATTATGTGACTTTGAGGTGCCCACCGGCTCAGTGATGACATACATCGCCCGCTTTGCTCGCGTCATCGCCACATAGAATTTGCACATAGCCTCGTAAGCCGCATCCGCTCTCCGAGCCGCGACGTGTGCACTCAAAACTTCATCAGCCTCATAAAAAAGCGCGCTGGGCAAATCTAGCACCCACTCAATTTGGCGATCAGCTGATCTTTGCACCGCGAGCCCTTCCCGCATTGCGTCCATCGTGTGTCCTTGAAAATCGGGGAGAATTACTAATTCAAAGCCAAGTCCTTTAGCCGCATGGATCGTCAACACCCGCACCACCCCAGCCGTATCAACCTCGCGGACCGTAGAATTCTCCGCCCACACTAAAAATTCAGCGACGTTTCGCTGTCCATTTTTATCAAACTCCTGCGCCGCCTCCACCAACTGACGGCCGCGTAATCGGCTAAATTTATCAGCGGGCGCCAAACTTGATTCCAATGCCCGCAACCAGCGATCAAGCGTCGCGGCAAATCCATCCGCGTGAAGTTCTGCCAATAATTGCGTAGTCAGTTGATCTGGGTCGTTAATTCCCGCCGTGCGCAAAATCGCCGCTAGTGGCGTCATCGCGATGTGCTCCGCCGCAAAACTGTCCCCAGGATGTGCGGCGAGACGCAAGAGCGCCAGTAACGCCGTTGTCAGCGGATTATCGATTGCTATCTGCCGGTCACTTTCTGCCACTGCAGGTAATCCACCAATCCGACGCAGGTAATCGGCGAGGCGTGCGCCCGTATCATTTTTCTGCACAATGACCGCGACACTCAAACCGCGGCGCCCCGGTTCCACCTGCTGCAAAATACGCAGGGTCTCGGCGAATCGGCCCTCTTCATCGTTCGCCTGTAATAATTCAGCATACCCACCAAGCTCCGGCTTCGCGCTGGTATGCTCGCGCCACTCCCCAGCCCAACGAGTCGCTGCAGTCGCAGGAATTAGGGCACTCCAAGCCTGAGCATCGCCAAACACCCGATTTACCATCGAAATCACCGCCGGACCTGAACGCCATGAATCAGTCAAATAGCGCTCCGCGATCGCCCCAGGCGCCGCCTGATTATAGTGCTCGAATATTTGCCGAAAAAGCCGGGCGTCGCCTTCGCGCCAAGCAAAAATCGCCTGCTTTACGTCGCCGACATAAAACAAACTACGCCGTTGCTCGGCATCTTGGACGGCTTCATCGAGCAAATTACGCAAAATAGTCCATTGCGTGTAGCTCGTATCCTGAAACTCATCCAATAACCAATGGTCAAATTTTGCATCCAATCGCCAGTCGATTAACAGACGCCCCGCTCCCTCGATTTGACTTAGCATAGGACGATCAGCCTCAGGCCGTAACAGCCGCTGCACATCCGCAAAGGTTAACTGACCCTTGCGCCGCACCGCTGCATGATAGGCCAAATCATAGGCCTCTAAGACTGTAAAAATTCCGCGAGTTTGCTCTAAATTCCGCGCCAGCTGCGCCCCAACTACAAGCCGAATGGCAGCGACTAAGGCCGCGCTGGCCTCCGAGCCAAATGCTACTTTTTTCCGTTCAATCCGGACTTCTGCGCGCCCCGTGCGCAACTCCGGCCAAACCTCCAACGCATTTTTCAAAAGATACTCCAGCGGCGAAGCTAAAGGCGCCCCAGGTAACCATGCCACCAATTCAGCCAGAAAATCCTCCAAACGAATACGCTGGCCATCATTTAGCGCAGTCCACGGCAAGACGGCACGTAACTGCTTGACCACTGCCCCTCGCTCACCCGCCGGCGCCATCAAATCTGAGCCTTGCGGCCAAATCTGCGATGACCCACCCCACCGCGCGGCGGTCGGAACTTCGAGGAAAACCTCCGCATAGTGATGCAACCAACCATCGAGCTGACGTGTCAGCTGCTTTTCATCCGCGCCAAAAGTTGCCCGCTTATAAGCCTCTATAAATGCCCGCTGCGCAGCACTCAACTCGCCGTTCGCCGCAAATAATTGCTGTTGCACGCGCCGCTGCTCGCGGCGCACTGCGGATTCTTGCAACAAAGTAAAATCCCCACCTAAACCCAGTTCCAAAGGAAACGATCGCACAATCCGAGCAAAGAATCCGTCGAGGGTGCCTAAATTTAATCGCGGCATAGCCTCCACCACAGCACGCAGCATCTGCCGAAAATCGGCCGAGCCTAAGCGCGGGGTCTCGATTGCGACGGCTAGCGCGTGCGCCGACGCTTCATTGCCAGCGGCCTGCGCTAGCTTATGCAGAATTTCGTCAAAAAATTCCCCAGCCGCTTTGCGGGTAAAAGTCAGTGCCACAATGCGCTCAGGTGCCGCGCCGGCTGCTAAGAGCTGCACAAATCGATTGGTCAGCGCGTACGTCTTCCCAGAGCCCGCCGAGGCGAGGATCATAACATGGCCGGGTGCCTTCATCGCCCACCTCCGGCCAATGCATCCGCAGCCACGCTAGCGACCGTCCCGTGATGAAATAATTTACCCCAATCGCGATCCGCCACGGCTTTTAATTCCGCAGGTGGCCAAAATTGGCCAGCCGCCACGGCCGCCACAATCTGTGTCGCGCAGGCCTCAGCCGATTGCTGTACCTCCAACGCATAATCTTCCCACGCACTAATCGCCGTAGCCCCCACCCCTTTAGGTAAATTAAAATAGCCACACTCCACGGCCGATCCAAAAACTGGCGCCAAATTTAATCGATAGAGCGGCAGTTGCAAATCAACCCACGCACGCTCTTTGCCGTTAATGATAACTCGAGCCCAAAGCGGACTTGTTGAGCTCACTGGACCCAAATGCGCCTGCGCAGGCGTAACCGGCGTGTCGGAGGTTTTGTAATCTAACACCCGCACGCGACCATCGATGTGACGGTCGATGCGGTCGATTTTCCCGCCTACCATGAGTCCACTAATCGACAGATTAAAAGGCTGCTCGACTGCCTGAATTCGCCAGCCGGCGGCAAATTCCTGCGCCTGCACTGCAGCCGCCTGACGCAAGCGTTGACGAGCCGATTCAAATTGAATCACCAACGGGAGCGTCAATTCACGACCATACTGAGCCCGAATTTTTTCCTCCAAAATTGAGAGCAAGGCTTCGCGCAAAATTGATTCTTCACCACAGGTGCGCAATTTTTCATCATCACCCCACACACGCAGTGCTTCATGCATGAGGTTGCCAAAATCACGCGCATCAAGTTCGGCCTTCTCCAGATCTAAACTGGCCATCCGGCGCACCCGCTTGAGATAAAACCGAAAAGGACACTGCAAGTAATCGCGGAAAGCAGTGACTGGTATTTTTTTCAGCGGTGGCGCCACCAGCGGCTGCAAAGGCCAAGCGCGCGTCCACGGCAAACTCGCTTGCGTCGCCACAATTTTATCAAAAAGAAATTTTACGCGCGCCGGCAGGTCCGCATCCGCACAGCGGAGCAAAAGTCGCGACGGCCGCAGCGGATCTCCGGCCGAGGAAACTTTTCCCAGCAAGATTTCCAGCCGTCCGACCGTGCGGCGCGCAGCCCCCAAGGCCGCCAACAAATAAGCATCCCGCGCAAAACGACGACCATTCGTCTTCAACCCCAGACGCTCACGCAAAGCTTCCGGCAAAAAAGCATCGCCAGTAACAACATCCGGAACGCGGCCATCGTTGAGCCCGGCGACCACGAGATGCGGCGCGTCTTCCCATAATAATTCGAGCCACCCATTTAATTCGAGCGCGCCGGCCGGTTTTTCGGCAAAGCACACACTTTCGGCAAATTGCGCCAAGGCAAATTCCCAACGTTCGGCCGATGTCAAATCAGGGGAAATTTGCAACGCACGCGCTACTGCCTCGGCCAGCTCGACCCACGCCGCAGCCGAGGCGACCAGTGGCTCTGCCGATTGAATGGAGCGAGCGGCAAATAATTTTTCTAATAACTGCAGACAATTTTGAGGGAATTCCCCCTGCTGCAGCTCAGCCTGCAGCCCAGCCACCAGCCTCAAAGCCTCGGCGGCCAGCGAATTATTTTTAACATAACTTCGCGCGGCCGCCAGCGTCTGAGGCAAATGCTGCGCCTGCAGGTCATCCAGTTCGCGCAATAAGGTGGCACGGGAAAAGTTTGCTCCGCCCTGGTCAGCCAACCAATCAAGCAGAGCCGGACAACGTAACAACGCTGCACTCGAGGAAAAGACATCACTCCCCGCGCATTCTCCCAGCAAATTTAACAATGAATAGAGACCATCTTGCCGCCGCGGACGGCCCTCGGGGTTGAACGCCGGCACGCCGACACAGCTGAGGCCGTGCGCAAGCGGAGCCAAGAGCTCTGCATCGGCAATGCCCAGGGCGAGCCCCCCCTCAGAGACCACATAACGTTGCGCTAGCGACACGAGCTGACCTGCTTGCGCTGCTGGATCTAGGCAAAGTCGCACCCGCTGCTCAAAGTCAGCCCCCCCAAGCTCCCGCTGGGACCAAATATCGACGCGCGGCCTTCCCCATTCATCAAAGAGCATCGCGACTGACTCATCGGCCGGACCAAATACCCCAATTTCGACCGGCACTTGATCAGCTAATAAAGCAATAATACGACTAGCGAGTGGCAGCGGGTCAGGCGTCCCGAGCATGATAATTTTCTTAATCCCCTGGGGTAAAATTGGCTGGAGCGAAAAATCCAATTTAGCGGCCTGCGCATCCCGTAATTGATGCGTGCCCAACACGGCTTCATAACGCTGTGCTAAATCTGCTAATTGCCGCCAACGCTCTGCTTCAGGAAAATCGGAGCCCGCTTTCGATTCAACCCCACCGATCTGCAAGCCGACTTCGGCGAGTGTCGATTGCAGATGCAAAAGCTGGTCCGCCAAGCGCCGCGCCCAGGCAAAATCACGCACCGGAGGATCGACAGGAAATACGGCTCGAAATTCTGCAAGCGGCACCTCGCGCAACACTCGGACCCAAGCTAATTGACTAGCGAGCCGGGTCGCCACCCCGACCGGTGATGCACTGAGTGTTGCGAGTGTTTCTGGCAAGACCACGCGAGGGGAAAAAACGGCTTGCCCACGCGCCCCAGCATAAGCGGCCAAAGCCTCACGCAGACGGCGCCCCGACTGCCGTGTAGGCACCACGACCAAAAGATGCGAGAGATCGAGCGGGCCAGCACCCGCCCAGTCTGCTGCCAGCCAGTCCACCGCTTGTCCCAGCAATGGACGATCCCAGGGCAAAAGATGCAGACGAGCCTTCATACCAAGTGTCAGCGATGAACACGAAATACCATGACGGGCTCAACTTGTTTCCGCAGCTTTCGGCCTCGCCACCTACAGGACACAAAAAACCCCGCGGCGTTTAGGCGCACGGGGCAGAGTAATTCGCCAAAACCAGCTTACTTTTTAGCGACGAAAATATACTTGGCGCACTGCGCCTTATGATTGGAAGCTGAATTCCGATGAATGACGTTGCTCTTGACCGCTCGGTCGAGCGCGGAGCAGTAGGCAATAGCGGTCGCTCGGGTAGCCTCGGCATCGGTGCCAGCCGCAGCCTTTTGGACGGCCTTAGCGAGAGTTTTGAGCCGAGTCTTGGTGGCTTGGTTACGCGCCGCGTTGCGGATGGATTTGCGGGCGGCTTTGATCGCGGACTTAGTGTTGGCCATAGGTCTTAAATAGGTTGGAAGGGGCTAAAACTCAGAGGCAGGCCAGTGAGTCAAGGGAGAATTCCGCCCCCGTCGTAGTACCGAGGCGCGCCTCAAGCAAAACGCGCCACCCGAGAAGGGGTGGCGCGTAGGCTTAAAAAACTTAGTTTTGGGGCCGATAAGCCGAATTCTGTCCGCCGCGGTATTAATGCGACGTGATCTTCATTTCTCTCAGGCCACCCGAAAGTGACCAGCCCCACCGTTGCTCGACTTGCGCCGAGCACGCTGAGGTGCGACTAACCCGGGACTATCCGACGGGCCACCGAGTCCCCTATTTAGTCTTGCACCGGATTGGGTTTTTCGTGCCGCCGTCATTACTTTCGGCGCGGTGGGCTCTTACCCCACCTTTTCACCCTTACCCGCAGCGCCTCACCTTGCGGTGAATCGCCTCAGGCGGTATATTCTCTGTGACACTATCCGTCGCGACGCCTTAACGCGCCACGCCCCCTCTTTCGCGGGGAATCCTGCCCTATGGTGTCCGGACTTTCCTCTCCGAACTATCTTTAGCGGGCGCGGCATTACCCGCGCCTTGGGATCAAAGAACTTCGGAGCGAAGACCTGGCCCCAAAACTAAGCCTGCCAATAGACAATACGCCCGCATTGGTCGCAAGTGGTAATTTCTAGGCCTGCCCGCGCTTGGACTACGATATGGGTTGGTACCTTGAGATGACAACCGCCGCAGCGGTCACCGTTGACGGTCACGCAAACGGGGTGGCCCGGCTTACGGGCAATCCGATCATAAATTCTTAAGGTGGGCTCTGGCACAAGCGGCCGAGCGGCGTCTACCGCCACCTGGGCTGATTGGACATCAATCAACAATTGTTTAGCGCGCTCTTGTAGCGTGCGAATCCTCGCCTCGTGGCCGGAAATATTTTGCTTCAACTCCGACTCTGCCGCCGCGAATCGTTGTTTAGCTTCATCACTTAATAGCATCACCCCAATTTCCTGCTCCTCCAACTTACCGATGCCCTGCTCAGTCGTTTCAATTTCGTGCGTCAAAGCCTGATACTCATCATTTTTCCTCACCTGACTTTGCTGAGTCTTGTATTTTCCAATCTTTTCCTCGGCACTCTTGATTTCAATTTCGAGCAGCTTCTTTTTTGACTCCAACCCGTGCCATTCAGCCTTAGCGGCCTCAATGGCCGTTCGCTCAGCCGCGATCTTTGCCTCCACCGCAGCGATCTCGCGGGGGACGCCGTTGAGCTGTTGCTCAAAAGCCAATCGCTGACTGTCGCGTTCCTGGAGCACTAACAATTTTTCCAGACTAAATACGGCCATGTTGCGCTCACTGTGCGTGAGCGCTCTGTACGGTCAAATGAATCTGTTGCAGGGAGGGGGACAAAACAAAAACATCCAGCGCAGAACCCTCGTTATTCGACAGAAAATAGACCAGCCAAGAGGGCTAAAAAATAACTCATTTTGATCATGTTGTTAATCAATGATATTCAATGATTTAAAATATCGTTTTTTCTCATAAAAATACCCTGATTTTTGCATAGAAAAACGTTGTCGTGTGCCTCTGCTTCCAAGATGTTTTTACTCAACTTTATCATCTTTAATGTCCAACTCTGAAGAAGCCCTCCGCCAAGCCAAAAACCAAGCAGGTGCCGATGCCTATGATGCTTCCAAGCTCGGCAAATTAGAGGGCCTCGAGGCCGTTCGAAAAAAGCCGGGCATGTACATTGGTGGTACCGATGAACGTGCGTTGCACCACTGCGTTTCCGAGGTTCTAGATAACTCGGTTGACGAACATCTCGCTAATTTCTGCACGCGGATCGAAGTCGCCATTCATGTGGATGGATCCATCAGCATCCGCGACAACGGTCGTGGAATTCCGGTAGATATCCACCCCCAGTATAAAATTCCTGGCGTCGAAATGGTGCTCACCACCCTGCATTCAGGCGGTAAATATGGTCAGGGTGGCTATAAATTTTCCGGCGGCACCCACGGGGTGGGCGCAAAATGCGTAAACGCCGTTTCCGAGTGGTTCGAGGTCGAGGTCTCGCGTGGTGGTCACGTACACCATATGAAATTTGCGCGGGGCAAAACCGTGCAGCAACTCGAAGTGATCGGTAAGGCCACCAGCACGGGCACCTATATTACCTTCAAGCCAGACGCCGAAATTTTTCGCGAAACGACAGTATTTCAATTCGACCGTATTGCTCAACGACTGCGCGAATTAGCCTTCCTCAACTCCGGCCTCGAAATCGTCTTCACGGATGAACGCCCCGCGGTACCGAAGAAAGAAATTTATTTCTACAAAGATGGCGTCGAGGAATTTGTTAAGCAGATCAACACCGGCAAGGTTGCTCTGCACCCCAAGCCCATTCGCATCGTCAAAGAAACGAGCAGCACGCTCGATGATAAGGCCGTCGAAATTCACGTCGAAGTCGTGCTGCAGTACAACGACAGCTACAACGACCTTGTCCTCTGCTACACCAACACGATTCATAATCCTGACGGCGGCACCCACCTTTCCGGCTTCCGCGGTGCCCTCACCCGCGCGATCAATCAGCATTCGAAGGCAAATAATCTGCTCAAGGACAAAGATCCGCAGATCACGGGCGACGACGTGCGCGAGGGTCTTGCCGCCGTTATCTCGATTAAGCACAGTGATCCTAAGTTTGAGTCTCAAACTAAGGTCAAGCTACTGTCCCCCGAAGTCGAGGGGATCGTCAGTTCAGTCTCCTATGAGGGACTCATGTTCTTCTTTGATGCCAATCCGACCATCGCCAAGCGCATCGTAGAAAAGTCCCTCACTGCTGCGCGGGCGAGAGAAGCAGCCCGCAAGGCCCGTGAGACGATCCGCAAGGGAGCCCTTTCCAGCGGTGGCCTCCCCGGCAAGTTGGCTGATTGCTCTGAGCGCGACCCCGCCCTCACGGAACTCTATATTGTCGAGGGTGACTCCGCCGGCGGGTCAGCGAAACAAGGCCGCGACCGACTCTTTCAAGCGATTCTGCCTCTCCGCGGTAAGCTAATCAATTCAGAGAAAGCCCAGCTCGATAAAGTGCTCAACAACGAGGAAATTCGAACCCTCATTACGGCTATCGGCACGGGAATCGGGACAGGTGAGGATGAACATGCCTTTAATGTGGATAAGGCCCGGTACCATAAAGTCATTATCATGACCGATGCCGATGTCGACGGCTCACACATCCGGACGCTCCTTCTGACCTTCCTCTATCGCCAAATGCGGGGGCTTGTCGACCGCGGTTATGTTTATATCGCCCAACCGCCCCTCTACAAAATCAAACGCAAAAAGCGCGAGCAATACGTCGACAATGATGAACAGCTGAACCGCATTCTGCTCGAGCTTGGATCAGAAGACATCATCCTTGCGCGCACCCGCGACGCTCATATTTTTGCCCCCGCGGCGATTGATCAATTCGTGGAGCTCCTCTCCACGCTTGATAAATTGGGCGCAGGAATCACCCGCTACGGCGCCACACTCGCCGAGTATCTCGATCAACGAAGCCCGGGCTCTCATGAATTGCCCCGCTATATTGCACGAATCCGGGAAGGAAATAAAGAGTCACACCGTTTTCTCTCTGACGACAAATCGCGCGCTGCGTTCAGTATCGAATTTGGTATGAACGCCGATCTCGCCGAGGCCAGCACCGCGCGGGAAGGTCAGCCGCAGCGCCGCGTTACCATTCATGAGATTTTTGAATCAAATGAAATGACGAAGCTTCTGAAAGCCATCGAACAAGCTGGTCTAGAAACTGCTTCGTTTGCACCTGCCGCCGAACCACGCTATACCATGACCGAAAATGCCGGTCAGAAAACTGAGAATAAAACCAACCTATTCTCTTCGTTGGATATTGTTGCCCAAATCCGCGCTAACGGCCGCAAAGGTCTTTCCATTCAACGCTACAAGGGCCTTGGGGAAATGAATCCGAAACAGCTCTACGAAACCACCATGGACCCCGAAAAGCGCCGCCTGCTCAAAGTAAGCATCAATGATGCCGCGAAGGCTGATGCGCTGTTCACCTTGCTGATGGGTGATGAAGTTCCCCCGCGCCGCCAGTTCATCGAAGACAACGCCCTCAACGTGCAATTCCTGGACGTCTAAAATTGGATCTGGGTGATAGGCCATAGATTGAGCCAAGCGACCAAACCCATCACCCCTTCCCCACCACCCCTCACTTTTCCCTGTGTATACCGCTAACGAAAAACTCTCTTCCGCTAACATTACCGACATCATGCAGACGGCTTACATCGAGTACTCGATGTCAGTCATCGTCTCGCGCGCCCTTCCCGATGCTCGTGATGGCCTCAAGCCCGTTCAGCGTCGCATTCTTTACGCGATGTTGCGGGAGGGCCTCGTGCACAATCGCCCCTTTGATAAGTGCGCCGGCGTCGTCGGTGAAGTGCTCAAGAATTACCATCCCCATGGCGACTCATCAGTTTACGACACGCTCGTGCGACTGGCCCAACCGTGGGTTATGCGTTATCCACTGATCGACCCACAAGGTAACTTTGGCTCCGTCGATGGTGATCCACCAGCAGCTTACCGCTACACCGAAGCTCGTCTCAACGCGATTGCCGAGGAACTCCTGAAAGACATCGAGGAAGACACCGTCGATTTCGCGCCTAATTATAAAGAGTCGACCACCGAGCCCACCGTACTCCCGGCGGCTCTGCCTAATTTATTAATGAATGGCTCGACTGGCATCGCCGTCGGCATGACCACCAATATTCCGCCGCATAATCTTGGCGAAATCATTGATGCCACCTGTGCGGTTATTGATCAGCCCAGCATTTCGGTTATCGACCTCATTCGCTATATTCCCGGCCCAGATTTTCCCACCGGGGGCTTCATCAACGGGCGCGAAGGGATCAAGTCCTACCTGACTACGGGTCGCGGCATTGTTCGCACCCGCGGGAAAGCTCACACGGAGGAGATGAAGGGCGGGATGGAGCAGATCGTTATCACGGAAATTCCTTATAACGTGAACCGCGCGACCCTAGTCCTGCGGATCGCCGATCTCGTGCGCGACAAGGAAATTGATGGCATTCGCGATCTTCGCGACGAATCGGATGAAAATACACGCATCGTAATTGAACTCAAGCGGGGCGAGCAGGCCCAGATTGTGATCAATCAGCTTTACCAGAAGACCTCTCTCGAATCTTCCTTCGGCGTTATCTTGCTCGCCCTCGACAAGAAGCGGCCGAAGCAGATGAACATCAAGGAACTCATTGAGTGTTACATCGACCATCGCCGTGATGTTATCACGCGACGCACTCAGTTCCGTCTGCGCCAAGCTGAGGATCGCGCCCATATTCTCGAAGGCTACATCATCGCACTCGATAATCTCGATGATTTCGTGAAAATCATCCGCGCCTCCACCAATCGCGACGATGCCAAAGTGCGCTTGATGGCGAAGTACCCCCTTTCTGAACGCCAAACGAATGCCATCCTCGAACTGCGCCTCTACCAACTCACGGGCCTCGAGCGCGGCAAGATTGAGGCCGAGTATCTTGAATTGATGAAATTGATTGAGGAGCTTCGGGGCATTCTCGGCTCAGAGGCCCGCTTGCTCGCTTTAATCAAAAAAGAATTGCTCGAGTTGCGTGATAAATACGCCTCACCGCGCCGCACCCAAATTATCGATGATGCCGGTGAACTGCGCATGGAAGACGTCATCCCCAATGAGGGCTGCGTCATCACGGTTTCTCACCTTGGCTTTATTAAACGAACCCCCGTTGCTGAATATCGCTCCCAAAAACGCGGGGGCAAGGGCGTCATCGGGGCCGAAACCTACGAGGAAGATTTCGCCGAACATCTTTTTACTGCCAGTACCCACGACTATATTCTTTTCCTGACCAGCATCGGCCAATGCCATGCAAAAAAGGTTTATGATACACCCGAAGGCACTCGCACAGCCAAAGGTAAATCAATCTCTAGCTTCCTGCGTCTTGCGGAGGGCGAAAAGATCGCCGCGATGATTTGCGTGAAGGATTTTGCTGAAGATCGCTACCTCGTGATGGCCACTAAGAGCGGAGTTATCAAAAAGAGCTCGCTCGCTGATTACGCTAACTGCACCCGCGAAGGCGGCCTGATCGGAATTAATTTAGCGGAAGGCGATACTGTCATCGGTACCGTACTCACCACGGGTGAAAACGAGCTGATCCTCGTCTCTCACCAAGGACTTGCCGTTCGCTTCCGCGAACGGGATGCGGAAACCAACGAAGAGCTATTCCGCGCCACCGGCCGGGCCACCGGGGGAGTCACCGGCATGCGCTTCAAACTCGATAGCGACTACCTCGATGTAATCGAAGTGGTCGACCATACTGCAAAATTCCTCGTCGCCAGCGAAGCCGGCCTAGGCGTGCGCACGCGCTTTGAAGATTATCGCCTCATTAATCGCGGCGGCACTGGGGTCTGGGCCATCGACTTGCCTGAAGATGGCTCGATCAAACTCGCCGGAGCGCTCAGTATCAAAGATACCGATGAAATTATGCTCCTCACCGCCAAGGGGCAGAGCGTGCGGTGTCCCGTCAATACGATCCGCGAAGTAAATCGTGGTGGCAAGGGTGTCCGACTGGTCACCCTCGCAGAAGGCGACAAACTATTAAGTATCGCCCGCATCGTTGAGACCGATGAGGAGCAAGCTGCTAATGCTATAGCCGCGAGCGAGACTCCGAGCGAGTTGCCACCAGCCACTCCTTAAAATCGGCCAGTCTGCACAAAAAAGCGCGCCCCTCAGCGCGCTTTTTTTGTGTCCAGGATTTTACACTCCGGCCTTGCCAACCCATGGACCGCGGAATTCCTTAGCGCTTACCCGATGCCTGTTCGTCTCTCCAGTTTACTCGACCCTGCCCGTATTTTGCTCGATGTGCAGAGCACCAAGCGAACCGCCGCGCTCCATGAAATTGCCCGGCTCTTAGAGCAGCATCCTGACGTCGCAAATTTTCCCAGCTTCTACCAAGAGCTACTCGCGCGCGAGCGACTCGATACCACCTGCCTCGGCAACGAAATCGCGATACCCCACGCCCGCACGGAACACGTCAAAGAGATCGTTATCGCGGTCGGCCGCAGCACCACCGGGGTTCATTTTGAAAATAGCAATCAGAACGTCCGCCTCATGTTTATCCTCGGGACACCTAAATCAAATCCCGGAGACTATCTTATGCTCGTAGGCTCACTCTGTCGCCTCGTCAAAGATGCGCCCCATCGCGAGGCACTCTTTGCCGCCACCACGCCCGCCGCCTTTATCGCCACAGTGCAGGAGCTGGAAAATAAAATCTTGGGCCCGCTTAACGCGGCGGATTAAGCCCAACGGAATCGCCCGCCGGTCACCGCACCCTGGGCTTGCCTCAGCCCCAGCCCGAGCCAATCTGAATCCGCAGCTATGATTCATTCTTTTGTCTTCAGTGATGGTAAATTGGTAGGCCGCGACCTTGAACTCGAGGCCTTGCGCTTGGTGCGCGGTGATAAAGGACTCATTTTGTGGGTCGATCTCGATAATCCCACTGACGAAGAAATCAAAACCATCCTTGAGGGGGTATTCCAATTCCATCCTCTCGCGATCGAAGACTGCGTTACCCCCAGTAGTTTGCCAAAAATCGAGGATTACGAAGACTATCTTTTCCTGGTCACACACGCTGTAGATTTTTCCCGACAAGACAAATTCGCTTCTACCGAGCTCGATCTTTTTCTCGGCAAAGAATTCCTCGTTACCTTTCATCGCACCCCGCTGCGCTCAGTCACAACCCTGATCGAACGGCTCGCGAAGAACGCCACCCCCGGTCCGCGCGGTCCCGATCGGCTCGCCCATACCGTACTCGATTTACTCGTAGATAACTACACGCCGATGCTCACCGAATTACATGGCGAGCTAGAGGAGATCGAAGAAATCGTCCTGAGCCAAGAATCTGATAAGAAACTCGTAGGCGAACTACTGCAAGTCCGCGGCGATTTCACTAAATTGCGGCAAATCATTCGCCCCCAGCGCGAGGTCATTGACCGACTAGCCCGCGGTGACAGCAAAATGATCCGGGTGATTTTGTTGCCGTACTATCGAGATTTGCGCGACAACCTAGCCCGCTTAGAAGATACGGTCACTGGCTATCATGAGCGCCTCATGCTGGCTTTTGATATTTATCTTAATAAGGCCGCTTTTGAAGCCAACGAGGGGATTAAATTTCTTACGGCACTCACCGCCGTGACTTTACCTGCCGTGCTTGTCGGTGGTTGGTATGGAATGAATTTTGACCACATGCCTGAGCTGCGCTCCCCGCACGGCTATTACTATGCCTGTACGTTCACTTTATTAAGTACCTTAGTGATGGCAATTTACCTAAAGAAGAAGAAGTGGTTCTAAAAATTTAGCTGATTGCGCTCAATTTAACTCATCGGCTCAGACTCCCCGCTTGCTCGCCGATATTATTTGGCAAGTGTGCGGAAATGCACTTTCCCACACGTTCGGCTCTTTTCGTCTTATTTGTTTCAACTATTCTTGTCCCGGCACCAGCCGAAGACTCCGGTGCAGATGAGAAAATGCTGCGTGCTATTTATACGGCCGCGCTCACCAACAGTCCCGCTTATGAACAATTGCGCGAGCTAACGACAAAATATCCCGGCCGGCTCGGCGGTTCCAAAAATCTCGCCGGCGCCGTTCAATGGGGACAAGCCTTACTCCAAAAAACGGGTGTTGATCGCACTGAATTACAATCCGCCGTCGTTCCGCATTGGGAACGTGGCGCCACCGAGAGTGTCCGCTATTATCCTCAACTTGGGAATACCGCTATTCCCCTCACGGCTATCGCCCTCGGTGGATCTGTCCCCACGCCAGTCACTGGTCTGCGCGCTTCTGTCATTGAGTTGCACACGCTCGCCGAGCTCAAGACGGCTGATGTGAAAGGCAAAATCGTCTTTTTTAATCGCCCGATGAATCCGGGCCACATTGCCACGGGTCATGCCTACGGCGAAGCTGGCGATCAACGGACGCGCGGACCCGCCGAAGCGGCTCGCTATGGCGCCGTCGGGGTACTCGTCAGATCGCTCACCTTAGCCCACGATGATATCCCCCACACCGGTCACACTGGCTACCTACCCGGCGTCCCCCGCATTCCAGCAGCAGCTCTGAGCACTGTGGCCGCGGATCACTTCAGTCGTGCACTAAAAAATAATCCAGCCCTGACCGCTGAGCTGGTCATTAACTCGACTTGGTTTGAACCCGCGCCTTCTCACAACGTCATCGGCGAACTCACTGGGCATGCACATCCCGAGAAAATCATCCTCGTCGGCGGACACCTTGACTGCTGGGACATTGCGCCCGGCGCGCATGATGACGGAGCAGGCTGCATTCAGTCGATTGAGGTACTGCGCTTGTTAAAAGCGGTAGGCTATATCCCACGTCACACGATTCGCTGCGTTCTTTTCACGAATGAAGAAAATGGTTCTGGAGGTGCGACTGCTTATGCCACCGCGGTAGGTCAGAAAAAAGAACCTCACTTGCTCGCACTCGAGACTGACAACGGCGGCTTTCAACCGCACGGGTTCAACCTCGGAAATCCGGCGGGCAATGCTCATTTACGCGCCGCTCGCTGGCAGGCACTATTCGCACCTTACGGTATTTATAATTTTCAAAAAGGCACGGGTGGCGCTGACGTTGGCCCCCTGCTCGCTTATGGAACCACCGTTGCGGGCCTACTGCCCGACTCACAGCGCTATTTTGACTATCATCACACGACGATCGATTCGATCGACAAGGTAAACAAACGCGAACTCGAGCTTGGGGCCGCGGCCATGGCGGCACTGGTCTACCTCGTAGATCAGCACGAACTTTAAGCGGCCCTTGACGTTCCCTGATTGCGCGGGAAGAGAGCGGCCGCCAGCTTCTCAATTGTGCCATCGCTCATGACGCGTCGTTCCCTCGGTATACCGTACTTCAACGTGCTCGGCATTGGGGTCTCCGCCTTAGCCTTAGATGCGGCCTGTGAGCGCGTGCTCACGGTGCGAGGACAGAAAAAGTTAGGCTACGCCTGTCACGCGACAGCTTACGGAATTAACGCCGCCCGGCATGATCTAGATTTTCGCGCTGCCCTTAATGGCGCGTGGCTGAACCATCCGGATGGAATGCCCTTGGTGTGGCTTGGGCGCTGGCATGGATATCGCGCGATCACTCGAGTTTATGGACCAGATTTAATGCTGGCGGTTTGCGCTGCGGGCCGCGCGATTGCGCTCAAGCATTATTTCTATGGGGGCGCCCCTGGGGTAGCTGATTTATTACGGAAAAAACTTACCGACCGCTTTCCAGGATTAAATGTCGTGGGTAATTTTACCCCACCCTATCGCGATCTTAATGCTGATGAATTGAGCTGCTTAAAATTAGATATCACTGCCACCGCGCCGGATATTATCTGGGTTGGCCTCAGCTCACCACTGCAGGAAAAATTTATGGCGCAACACTGGAGCGACTTAGACGCAGGCCTCCTGATTGGGGTAGGCGCAGCTTTTGATTTTCACTCAGGCCGTGTACCTCAAGCCCCCCGCTGGATGCAACGCAGTGGCCTTGAATGGCTCTTCCGGCTCAGCACCGAGCCACGCCGGCTCTGGCGCCGCTACCTCATCCAAAATCCTCTTTTTGTTCTGCGTACCCTTGCCCAGCTTTCCGGAATTAGACGCTATTCCCTCGACTAATCGAGGCGGGCGAGGCCTACCACAAATTTCCCTGCTGCAAGGCGCTGCGCTTGTCACCATCGAGCGTACTCATCTGCAACAACCAAGGCAGCGTAGCTGCTTTAAATTCTGGTCGGACTAAAAGTGATCGTAAGAGAAGCGCACCGCCGAGCGCATCATACAGCGCGGCGTGATAATGGTGCCGTCCCACGGGACAATGCAGCTGCGCCAATTCATCCAACTCAACCTGCAAACCACAAGCGGCGACGAGTTCTTCGAGCTTACCATCACCGAGCGCCGGGAATATTTGCGGATAGAGACGCCCAGTATCAATCCAGGGCCCCCACTCGGTAGTCACCTGCCCAGGACGAGCAAAATCCGGCACAGTCTGTGGATAAGCCCACACAGTTTTGAGTAGGTAATTTTCAGCCTGTGCAAAATGAGCAGCCAGCGGTCCACTGCTACGTAGCCCTGAAAAATAATCCCACTCTTCCTTAAAAATAGCCGCGGTGGCTATTTGCTCCGCCCGTAAACCGTGCACGGCAGTATCTTCAGGGCTGATGCGGCCCACTGCTGAGCAAAACCGCGTCCGCGTTGCCGTAATTTTTCCACCAATTAGCGTGACGACCCCAAATTCAATAATGCCGGAGGTCGCATTACCCTCGAAATCGATAAAATAAATTGGTCGATCAGCCCAGGACATGACGAACAAGAACGGCGCGACCAGATAACTGAGTTTAACGCTTGGGCTGCCACGTCGCTGTCACGATAGAGGAAAATCCCCCGCGCGCTTTCCAGTTTGCGATAATTGTCATGCTTCGTGGCTTCAGCGCAGCGCCTAAATCATCACAAATTTTATTGGTCGCGGCTTCAAAAAAAATGCCTTCGTTGCGATAAGCATGAAAATAAAGCTTCAATGACTTTAGTTCGACGCAAATTTTATTGGGCACATAACGCACTGTGATGGCCGCAAAATCGGGATGTCCTGTCATCGGACACACTGAAGTAAATTCATGGTGCGTATGCTCAATTACGTAGTCACGCCGCGGCGCGGGATTAGGAAAAGTTTCAAGAATTTTTTTATCGGCCATAAGCAAAGAAAGACTGAAAGGGGGATCGGCTGAAAGACTGAAATTTCGCGCAATGCCCGGGGCACTGGCGGCAGGGCTAACGTTCAGCGCTACGTGGCGGTTTCGACGTAACGTTGCTCGCGAATGACCGTGATCTTAATCGTGCTAGGATAATCAAGCTCTTGTTCAATCTTAAGCCGCAAAGTCTTAGCGAGGGCGTGCGCTTGATCATCCGTAACGATGGTAGGCTGCACCAGCACGCGCACCTCGCGCCCAGCCTGAATGGCAAAAGCTTGCTGAACGCCGGGCATGGCCATTGCTAATTTTTCCAGCCGCTCCAGTCGCTCAACATATGAAGTCATCGATTCAGCCCGGGCGCCTGGTCGTGAGGCGGAAATAGCATCAGCCAGAATCACTAACCCTGCATAAATAGTCTCAGGCTTAACTTCCGCGTGATGAGCCGCTACGGCGTTAACCACAATCGCGGTTTCGCCATAGCGGCGAATAAAATCAGCCCCGATTTGCGCATGACTGCCCTCATATTCGCCTTCGATCGACTTGCCAATATCATGAAGTAAACCCGCCCGTTTAGCGATCTGCGGCTCGAGCCCGAGTTCCGATGCGAGCATGGCGCAGAGCTGCGCTACTTCGATGGAATGATCGAGAACGTTTTGGGTGTAGGAAAACCGAAAGCGCAGCTTACCGAGCAGCTTGATGCTCTCCGGATGTAGACCGGAAATTTTCAGCCGATCCACCGCCTCAGCCCCCATTTGGGCGATATGCAGCTCCATCTCCTGCCGTGCACGATTAACGAATTCCTCAATACTCGCCGGATGAATTCGCCCATCCTTCAGTAGCGCCTCGAGCGCCAGCTTGGCGACTTCTCGTCGGACCGGATCGAATGAAGAAATGAGCACCATTTGCGGCGATTCATCGATGAGCAGCGTGGTGCCAGTAGCGGCCTCGAACGATTTGATATTTCGCCCCTCTCGCCCGATAATGCGGCCCTTCATCTCCTCGGACGGCAGCTGCACAATCGTTGCGGTCAGATCATTGTTAGGCTTACTCACGAGACGCTGCATCGCGGTAACCACAAT
>CAIOCT010000111.1 GCA_903856725.1 uncultured Verrucomicrobiota bacterium | reverse complement strand
CCTCTGACCTCTGACCTTTTGCCTCTATGCCGCCTCTAGCCCCAAGCCTTAAGACCGCCACGAAAAACACGAGAAACACAAAAACGAACCAATCCATTTTTAACCGCGAAGGGCGCGAAGTGACGCGAAGGGGCGGGGGAGGAAAAGATGAAACTGGGGAAAGTAGAAATCTAGAAACTGAGATCCGGATCGGCCCTATAACCTCTAGCCTCTCACCTCTGACCTCTGACCTTTTGCCTCTATGCCGCCTCTAGCCTTTTGCCTCCGGCCTCTAGCCTTATAGCCGCCACAAAAGGCGCAGAACCGACCAAGGCGTTTTTTAACCACGGATGGGATCGGGATAGATTCGAGGCCGCGGTCTGGGGATTTAATCCAGATCGGATCCGTGTCATCCGTGGTTAGATTGATTCGGAATATACCAAGGCATTTTGCCCGGGAAAAACGCGAAAGGACGCGAAAGAGAAATTCCGAACTTAAACCTTAGAACTTAAACCTTAAGCCAATCCCGCCTGAGGGCGGGATTGGCGGGCGGGGGAACTTTTTTGCTCATGACTTGCAATTTGGGGTCGATACAGATGGTTTCCCTCTGTTTTTTAACCCTCTCGCCAGCCTTTTTCCTCCCTTTATTTTTAACGCATGGCGACCAAACCCCTAGCTCGTATTTTGCTGGTCGAGGATGATCAGGCGATTCGTGAAACCACGGCCGATTTGCTGCTGCTCGAGGGCTATGCCGTGGATTGCGCCAGCGGGGGAGATGCCGCGGTGCAACATCTTACTAACACGGAGGCGCTGCCGGATTTAATTTTATCGGATATTATGATGGCGCAGGGCGATGGCTATGCGCTGCTGGCGCACACCCAAGCGCACAAGGAGCTGCAGGATATTCCGCTGATTTTTATCAGTGCGCGGGCCGACAAATCGGATGTGCGCACAGGGATGAGCACCGGGGCCAATGATTATCTGACCAAGCCTTTTACGCTGGAAGATCTGCGTAAGGCGATCTCGAGCCAATTAGAGAGTGCCCGCCGCCGTTCGGATCAATTTACCCAACTGCGGCTCCAAATTGCCAAGTCCTTGCCGCATGAGCTGCGCACGCCGCTCAGTGGAATTATGGGCTTCGTGGATTTGTTGGCCGAAGAAGCCCGCACGCAGCCAACTCTATCGTCGCAAGCGGTACTCGAATCTTGTGCGCTCATTGGCGGCTCGGCTCGCCGCCTGCATAAACAAATTCAGCTGCTGACTATGTGGGTCGAGGTCACCACGCAACCAGCGGAAGTAACGGCTCATTTTCAAGAAAACCCCGCTACCGCTTGGACCTGTGCGACGAGTGCGGAATGCGGCTACCTTGCATCCGAGCATGATCGCACGGCTGACCTCTCCCTTCAGTTGGAGCCGGCGGGAGTGCAAATGGCGGCGACCTATCTCTCCACCTTGATCCTCGAATTACTGGAGAACGCTTTTAAATTTTCTACGAAGGGGACGCCGGTCAAGGTCAGCGGCCAGCGTTTGGCATCGGCCGAGTATGAGGTTTCCGTCCAAAATGAGGGCCGCGCCTTCACCCCTGAACAGGTCCGCGCGGTTGAGGCCTTCTCCCAATTTGGTCGTGACTACTTCGAGCAACAGGGCCTCGGGGTCGGCTTGGCCATTGTCTTTCAATTGTGCGCCTTGGTGGGATCAAAACCGACGATCGTCTCCCAAGCGGGCGTGACGCTTATCCGCGTGCGAATTCCACTATGCGTGACTGAGTCAACGCTGGCTGATCCAGCCGGGGCCGCTGCAAGTTAATCTGCCTGCGGCGGTTCCTCCTTATTTTTCTTTGTGCATAAATTATTCATTTTAGGCCGCGCCTTTATCTATTTTGCTCTGGGCGCGGTGCTCACCAGCCAGGCGGAACCGCCGGCGACGATCAGTCCGACCACGCCAGCGCCGCGCATTGAGAAGTTAAATAATCTTGAGCGAGGGATGATGACCGCACCCGTCGAGCAGCGGTTGGCGATGCCCAAACCTGCCATGAATAGTCGGCCTCAGGGCACGTCACCGGCGATGAACAGTGCCGATGTTACTGCCGTATTAGGTAAAGAACGCCGCACCATCCGCATCGGTGTGGAGTATAATTCACCCCCCCTTTCCTATGTGAGCATCCCCGGCCAGCCAGAAGGATTTACCGTCGAGTTGTTGCGCGAGGTCGGGTTCATCGCTCACATTGATTTTGTTTTCGTCCAAGGGGCTTGGTTTTTTTTATTAGAGGAATTTAAAGCGGGGCGGATCGATGCCTTGGCCAATACCTTGATTAATAATGATCGGTTGAAGTTCATGGATTTCTCCATCGGGCACACCGCCTTGCATTCGATTACCTTTAGTCGGCCGGAGAACTCACCGGTCACTCGTACCTCGCAGTTTGTGGGGAAAAAAATGGCGGCGCTGCGTGGCACGCAGAGCTACTTTGGGGCCGTGAGCAATCGGGGGTGGGGGGCTACGATCGTGCCGTTCAATTCTTACCCAGAGATGCTGCGCGCGGTCAAAGAGGGTACCTGCGATTTTGCCTTGGCGATGCGTCTCCTGCGGACGGAATTTATTTTGGCCAGGCCGAGCAATCTGCCGCCGCAATTTGTGGAGGTGGGCACAACGGGGACCCCTAGCGTTGAGACCCAACCGGATGAACTCGATTTGCGGCGCGATTTCATGGAGGATATTATCTCTCAATTTCATATCGCCGTCCATAAAGGTGACGCCAATAATTTGGCGGTCATCAATGAGGGCCTCGCCACGGTTCGCGCTAACGGTACTTTTGACCGACTTTATACGAAGTGGATTGGGCCAACCGAGTCGCACAAAATTACCCTGCGGGATCTGCGTCCCTATCTGTGGCCCATCGCGCTCACTGGGCTGCTTGTTTTTGCCATCATTGCTTGGCAGCAAGCCCATACTCGCACCCTAGCTCGCCAAGCCGCCGCTCTTAGAAAGAGCGAAGGGGATCTGCGGCGCACCAATCAGCTCGGACGGATCGGTGGCTGGGAATTCGATCTGGCGACCCGAAAATATAGCTGGTCCGAAGAGATTTTTCATATCAACGATCTCGACCCTAAAGGGCCCGTTCCGACCGCTGAGTCCGGACTCTTCAACGGTTATACCAATGCTGATCGCGCGCGCGTTTCAGCTGCGATCGCCCGATGCATTGCTGACGAGTTGCCCTTCGACTTAGAAGTGGAGAAAACTACGGCGAAGGGTCGGCGGATTTGGGTGCGGATCCAGGGCTCCGCGGTGCGCGAGGGCGCCGACGTTAAGCTCGTCGGTATCACGCAGGACATTACGGCCCGAAAGGAGTCAGAAGTTTTGTTGCGTTTAAAGAACGCTGCTTTGGAAGCATCGGCTGAGGGCGTTATTATCACGGATCGGCAAGGTATTATTATGTGGGTAAATCCGGCCTTCACCGGCATCACCGGCTACTCCAGTGATGAAGCCGTTGGGCGAAATTCGCGTTTTTTAAAATCAGGAGTCCATGATGCAGCTTTTTATCAAGCTATCTGGGAAACCATCCTAAAAGGGAATACATGGCACGGTGAAATCACTAATCGGCACAAAAGTGGTCGGCTGATCATCGAGCGACAGATCATGTCGCCCCTGCTAAACAGCGCAGGCGAAATCACCCATTTTATTGATGTCCGCTGGGAGATTACCGAAGAAAAGCGGTTGGCTAAACAGCTCGAGCAGCTGGAAACACAAAATCAGCAGCTGCAGAAAGCGGAGAGTCTGAGTCGCATGGCCGGGGCGATCGCGCACCATTTTAATAATCAATTGCAAGGGATCATGGGGAATTTGGAACTCCTGAAGCGTGGGTCAAAGGAGGAGGCTCGGGCTGCCTATGTCTTGGCGGCGGAGACTCACGCACTGAAAGCGGCGGAGATCAGCGGTCTCATGTTGACCTATTTGGGTGAGAGTACGGCGGAACGTGGGCCACTCGATCTGGCTGAAGTCGGGGCGGAGACGTTGCATTTGCTCAGTGCGGTCGCGCCAGCGGGCGTCGTGCTGAAGGGGGATTTCGCTCCGACCGGACCGAGCATTCTGGGCAACGGTAAGCAAATTTACCAAATGATCAGCGCCTTGATCACGAATGCATGGGAAGCCAGCCCGCTGGGGTCTGCCACGATTCGTCTGAGCATCCAGCCCGCTGTGGGTCAGAGCATCAGCTCCGTGAATCGCGTGCCAGCAAACTGGCAACCCAGCGCGGAAGCTTATGTTTGTTTGCAAGTAACTGACACGGGTCGCGGGATCGCGCCGGCGGATATTTCGAATATCTACGATCCTTTTTATACGGTTCATAAACAAGGTCGGGGACTGGGTTTATCGGCGGTGCTGGGGCTAGTGCGATCCTATCAGGGTGCGATTACCGTCGAAAGCGTCGTGGGCGCTGGCACCACTTTTCGGATCTTCCTGCCCCTCAGTTCGACGACCTCACTCGCCTTGGCTGCTCAGGCACCCTCGCAGTCGGCGGCCCCGGCACTACGCGGTCGCACCGTATTGATTGTCGAGGATGACGCCAGTCTCCGGTCGACAGTTAAATTAGCTTTGGAAATCGCTGATTATGTCGTCCTCGAGGCTGCCGATGGGGTAGAGGCCGTGGCGATTTTCACGGCGCACCAAGCTGAGATCGGGTGTGTGCTGTGTGATGTCATGATGCCGCGCATGAACGGTTGGGAAACGTTGTCGGCGTTGCGTAAATTCGTACCGCAGCTCCCCGTCATCATCGCCAGTGGCTACAGCGAAGTTCACCTTCACGCCAACCTAGACGCACCGCCGGCTCACTTATTTTTGCAAAAGCCCTACGCCTTAGCTGATCTCACTCACATGCTCCGCTCGATTCTAAGCTGAGTAGTCGGCGCTGCTTCTGTTTTTAAAATTTTTCTATGACGCCTATTTTACCCACCCCTGATTCTGCGCCGACGCCTGCTCGGGCTCCCGCGGCGCCTCGGCCATTTTCATTAAGTGCCGTATTTTACGGCTCGAGCATGCGCCTTGAGGTGCTGACCGTGTTCTTGGTTCTCATGGGGTTTTGTGGATTATTTACGCTCTCTGTTTTCGTATATCCGGCCCTCGGGGAAAATCTGGATGAGGAGGCGCGAGCAATCCTTCAGTTAAGAGCTAACCTTGATTACATTCATCAGTTTCTCACGCCAGCCGGAGTGCCCCTAGCCGGTCGTGCTGACAACGTAGCCGCGCGAGAGAATGTGCTGGCCAAGATTCGTGCTATGGCGGCTCCGGTCCGGCTTATTAGGCAGGCAGGCCGCAGCGGTTTTTTACTGATCGACCATGCTGCAGACCGCAAAAAAAGGGAGGAATTTTCAAGCGAGATGGGGGCGTCCCTAAGCTCCTTACAAGAGCTGACGGTGCAGCGTTGGGCTGGGTCGAAGCCTAGCTTAGATCTTGAGGCGATCGATCGTAAAATCCAGGCACTGCTGGATGGTTACCAGCGGTACCATGACAGCCTTCGTGCCTATCAGGTGAGGCAATTTAAATGGACCGCTCTGATCCGGGGTGTGCTGATTGTGTTCTTTCTTGGGGCTACGTACTATTGGGCCCGGCGCTATAAGAGATTTCAAACCAACCAGCAGAGGGAGCTCCAAGGAGCAGTCGAGCAGCAGACCGCCCAGATCAAAATACAAGCCCAGTTACAAAAAGAGCAGGCTGAATCTTTAAGGCTTATTTATCAGGGTAGTCGGGACGCGATCGCGACCATCGATGCGCGCACTAAGCGTTTCAGCTCATGCAATGCGGCCGCGCTTGCGCTCTTCGGCATTCCCACGGAAGCCGAATTTTGCGAACAACTTCCGGGCGCCTTGTCGCCCGAATATCAGCCGGATGGACGCCGCTCTGATGAGACCTCTACTCAAGTAATTACGCGGGCTTTTAAGGAAGGCTCGCTGACATTTGAATGGCTCTGGAAAAGACGCGATGGCACCACCTTTTGGGGTCTGACCACGCTCGACCGCTTACAAGAAGGAAGTCAATTTTTCCTGCTCGGAACCCTGCGCGATCTCACGGCCCAGCGGGAATTTAACCGCCTGGCCAAAGTGCATCAGGAAGAAATGGCGGCAGCGGCGATCAGAATCGCCACCAGTGAGGCTCACTACCGGGCGCTTTTTGAGCACACTATTGATCCTATCGGGACCGTAGATCCCGTAACACTCCGCTTTAAAACGGCGAACCCAGCCCTGCTTAAACTCTTTGGCCTGCCCAGCGAAGCGGCCTTATTCGCTCTTCCGGACGGAGCTTTGCCGCCCGAGTTTCAGCCGGATGGAAGTCCTTCGTTAGATGTAGCGCGTCAGATCCAGCGGAAGAACAATGGACTGCCGTACTCCAGCCAAGAGTGGTTTTATAAAAAATCTGACGGCTGCATTTTTCCGGCCCGAGTCACGCAGGTTCGCATCATGATCAGCGGGACGCCCTTGATTATCGTTACCATTCAAGACCTGACGCTTGAGAGAGTTGCCGCAGAGCAAGAGCGCGCGAATAAACAGCAACTCGCGTCGCAAGCTAAGCAATTAGAGAAAATTGCGGATGAATTGAAGGCGAGCCAAGAGCACTATCGCGCAATTTTTGATCATACCGCGGATACGGTGGGAACGATTGATCCGCTCACCGCGCGTTATACATCGTGCAACCCTGCCTCCCTCGCCTTGTTTGGCGTATCAAGTGAAGCTGATTTTCTCGCCACACCACCGGGAGGGCTTTCGCCGGCATTGCAACCCGATGGGCAGTCTTCGGCGGTAAAAGCGGCGGTCTTATTTAAGCAGATGCTCACCCAGGATTACTATACTGGCGAATGGCTCTTTAAGCGAACGGATGGTAATGAATTTTTAGCCCAAATCACATTTGCTCGCGTGCATATTCGGGAGAAGGTATTTATTTTGGCTACGGTTCGTGACCTCACGCTACAAAAAGCGGTTGAAAAAGCTCAGCAACTGCAGACCTCCGATCTGCGGCAACTCGCGCAGGAACGTCAGCAGCAATTTCAGTTGAGCGAAAATCGTTATCGCTCGCTCGTGGATGCCTCGCCGGAGGCTATCCTCGTCGTGGCCCAATCGGGTAACATCGAGCTGGTTAATCCCGCCGCTGCATTGCTCTTCGGTTACAGTCTCAGCGAGCTCATCTCCCAGCAGATCGAGCGGCTTATCCCCAGCGCATTCGCAAAATCCCACGCAGCTTTACGAGCTGACTTTCAGGAAGCACCTGCGCAACGCACGATGGCGCGAGGCGCCATTGAGATAAATGCTCGGCGCAAGAATGGTAGCGAATTTCCAGCTGAAGTTTCCTTGAGCCCAGTCCAGTCGCCATTTGGCCCCCAAGTAATCTGCGTGGTCCGCGATGTCTCGGCCAATAAGCAAGCCGCCTTGCAGATGGCGGCCTTGTTGGAACAGGAAAAAAATATTTCGCAGATGAAGACGCGGTTTATTTCTCTGACCTCCCACGAATTTCGCACGCCGATGGCGGCGGCCATGGGTTCGGTAGAAATTTTAACGCACCATCTCGACCGGCTTGATCAAGCCAAACGGCAGGCCCTATTGGTCCGCATCACGGCCTCCTTGCAGCACATGAACCGGATGCTGGATGATATCTTACTGTTGAACCGAGCGGATGCTAGCCGCGTTGATATTCGGTTGCGCACGCTGAATTTGGGTCAGGAGCTGCGGTCTATTCTGCAGGAATCTGAATTGGGCGATAGCGAGCAGCATAGCTTCCACTATGCCGCTACGGCGGAGGTTCCTGAATTCGTGAGTGATCCCAGTTTGCTTCAGCATATTTTCTCTAATCTTTTGAGCAACGCCGTGCGTTACTCACCCGCCGGCACCACGATCACCCTTCGCCTTACGCTGACAGCCGAGGCGGCGGTGGTAGAGGTGGCAGACCAGGGCATCGGCATACCGCTGGCAGATCACGAGCGCATCTTTGAGCCGTTTGAGCGGGGCTCCAACATCGGGCAGATTGCCGGCACTGGCTTGGGTCTGAATATTGTGCGCCGGATGGTTGAGCTGCTGCGCGGCACTGTGGTGGTAAGCAGCCTGGCCGGGGGCGGGACGAATTTCACGGTGGTACTCCCACGAATCGACGCGCCGACTCAGCCGTCATGAAAGCACCTCGCCAGACGACCATTTTGATTATTGAGGACAACGCGGCGGTGCGCGAAACGTTGGTCGATTTAATCAATCTTCATGGTTTTCGCACCCTCACGGCCACGGACGGCATGGAAGGTTTGGCCATCGCGCAACGGGAAACCCCCTCACTCATTATTACAGATATCAGTATGCCGGTGATGACCGGTTTTGCTTTGTTGGAGGCGTTACACCAAGCCGAAGGGCTGCGCACGATTCCCGTCATCGTGATCTCCGCTAAAACAGATCGCGCCGATACGCGCCGCGGGATGGAACTCGGCGCGGCTGATTATATTACCAAGCCCTTTAGCGAAAGCGAAGTGCTGCGCGCGATTACGATTCAATTAGAGAAAAAAGAACTCCTCGATGAGCTGGATGCCTTCGCTCACACGGTGGCGCACGATCTCAAGACGCCGCTCTTCACGCTCAGCGGCCGATTGTACCTAGCGACGGAGGGGCTCGGGAAGATGGACGAGTCGGCGTTGCGCCGTAACTTGCAAGAAGCCAGTCTGGCGGCCGGTCATCTCTCTACCATTATTGATGAACTCCTTTTCCTGGCGTTGGTGCGGCAGGAGTCGATCAAGACGAAAATGACGACGCTCGATATGGGGGTGATTGTGGCGGAGTCCTTAGCCTCTTTGGCCAGTCAGCTCACCGCCTCTGAAGCCGTGATCCAGCAGCCCAGCCAGTGGCCGGCTGCCGTCGGCTATGCCCCTTGGCTGACGCAAGTGTGGGTTAATTACATTAGCAATGCGTTGAAATACGGCGGCCTCCGGCCCCAGATAACGCTCGGCAGCGCCCGCAGTGCCGATGGTCGCATGGTACGTTTCTGGGTCAAAGATAACGGTCCGGGGCTTGATGCCGACAGCCAGCGAAGCATGTTTGTCCCTTTCACCCGCGTTGCTAAAGTGAGTGCGACTAGCCACGGACTGGGCCTTTCAATTGTCCGGCGCATCATGGAAAAGCTCGGCGGTACGGTCGGCGTGGAGAGTCAGCTCGGAGCGGGGGCACTTTTCTGGTTTGAACTCCCGGTGGAAATAGCGGTAAACCCAACGGCTGCGGCTAATTAGTGTTGGTACCCCTAACCCATGAAGATTCTGATTATTGAAGATGAGCTCGATATTCGCGAGACCCTGCGCGACCTCCTAGAACTCAATGGGCATACGGTGGCTGTGGCGATCGATGGTCCGATGGGAATTAGCATGGCGGCGGAACATCCCGATTTGATTCTTTGCGATATTGGTATGCCGGGGATGAATGGCTATCAAGTGATCGCCGCCATTAAGGCACTCCCCGCGTGCCAAGAAATTCCCTTTATTTTTCTGACAGCGTGGGCGGATCGGGAGCACCAACGCCAAGGCATGACGCTCGGAGCGGATGATTACATCACGAAGCCATTTACCCAACGGGATGTCATCGACGCCATAGCCGCCCGCACCCAGCGACTCCAGCCGCTGCGGGAGCGAATCTTGGCGTTGCTAGCGGACCGTCGAGTCGTGGCCGAAGCAAATTGGGCAAACGAGCTCTTGCCCCCGTTTAATGGTATTATGGGCGGCCTGGAGATGATCGAAGAGGCGGCGCATGAAATCGAACCGGATGAATTAAAAGAGCTGCTAAAAATCATCCGCGCCAATGCGCATCAGCAGTTCGCGCTGTCGCGGAAGCTGGCTTTGCATTATGAATTGGAACGGCGGAAAGCGCCGCCGTGTCCTGAGACTGGGCGCTGTGCCGCCAGCGAATCCATCATGGCGGGCGCGGCCCGCGCAGCTCACAAGGAGCAACGCATCGCCGATTTAACGCTGCATTGCGATCCCAGCACGCTCCCGCTCGATGAAGGCTACCTCATTTCTGCCATCGCCGAATTAGTTGGCAACGCGTTCCGTTTTTCCAAGCCCGGCCAGCCTGTAACCGTGACGGGGCGGTGCCACGATGCCCGTTACCTCATTACGGTCGTTGATGCGGGCGTGGGCATGACGGAGGCCCAGTGCGCGGCGATCGGCCCCTTCATTCAATTTGCACGCACCGACCGCGACCAGCAAGGGCTCGGCTTGGGCTTAGCCATCGCTCGCTCCGTCGCTGAGATCGCCGGCGGCCGCCTTCACCTGCAACCCGGCCCAGCGGGCTGTGGCTTGCAAGTGACGCTCGATCTGCCCTGCGTCTAAGCAGGCCTGTAAGCGGGGGGAGTAGTTTTAAGGTTTAGGTTTTAAGCTCGGAATTTCCTTCGCGTCCCTTCGCGTTTTTCGCGGGCAAAATGCCTTGGTTCGTTTTTGTGTTTCTCGGGTTTTTCGTGGCGGTCTTAAGGCTTGGGGCTAGAGGCGGAAGGCTAGAGGCGGCACCGTTGTTGACTGCTGTCAACCCGGTGTTCGTCCTCAGTTCTCGCCACTGGGCGAAACAGAGGCGAATGAGAGGCTAGAGGTTATAGGGCCGATCCGGATCTCAGTTTCTAGATTTCTACTTTCCCCAGTTTCATCTTTTCCTCCCTCGCCCCTTCGCGTCACTTCGCGCCCTTCGCGGTTAAAAATGCCTTGGTATATTCCGAATCAATCTAACCACGGATGGCACGGATCCGATCTGGATTAAATTCCTAGACCGCTGCCTCGGATCTATCCTGATCCCATCCTGTCCCCATCCGTGGTCAAAAATGCCTTGGTCGGTTTCTGCGCCTTCTGTGCCTTTTGTGGCGGCTCGGAGAAGCTGGGTCAGGGGCCAGGGGTGATGGGTGATAGGCCCGATCTTCCCTTACTGGCGCTCACCGACTATCTATCGGTTTTTATGTTTCTCGGGTTTTTCGTGGCGGCTATAAGGCTAGAGGCACGAGGCAAAAGGTCAGAGGTGAGAGGCTAGAGGTTATAGGGCCGATCCGGATCTCAGTTTCTAGATTTCTACTTTCCCCAGTTTCATCTTTTCCT
>CAIOCT010000110.1 GCA_903856725.1 uncultured Verrucomicrobiota bacterium | reverse complement strand
TTGCTTAATCACTGCTCGCTCGGGCATTTGAGCCAAAGCGGCATCGGTTAGTGCATTTTGAGCAGTCACCCATTCCTTGGTAGCTGATGAATCGAGCGCCTCCAACCAGCGGTAGGGATCGGCTACGTTTTGCCCGTGGTAAACATCAACGTGTTGTCCCTTTGGGCTGACAGGATATTTTACGGGAGCGGCGATCGACTGAGGGATGAACGAAGCGAACAAAACAAAACAGACGAATTTAAGCATTTCCTCAAAAAAGCCAGAATCGTACCCAGCGCAAGCCTCAGTCCGCAGCACGCAATTCTCCGCGATTGCCTTCATCCACTTACTCGCTTGATGTCCGCCGTAGTGATGCCGCCTCAACTCCGCCCCCGTCTTTCCTCCTACTGCTTAGCCTTGCTGCTCAGTGTAGCGGCACTGAGCGCGACGCCGGACAAGTGGCGCGACGCCATTGATGCTCTCACGGCCAACGATTTCGCCCACCCACCGCCTCAGGGAGCCGTCGTCTTTATTGGGAGCTCCTCAATTCGTTACTGGACCACCCTCGCCCAAGATTTTCCCAACATAATCTCGATTAATCGCGGCTTCGGCGGTTCCGAATTATACGATAGCGTTTTTTATGCCGACCGCCTGGTCCTCCCTCATCATCCCCGACTCGTGGTCCTGTATGCAGGCGAAAATGATTTAAATGCCGGTCAATCACCGAGCACCGTCGTCAGCCATTTTCTCGCCTTTGCTAAGAAGATTCATGACAGCCAGCCGCAGGCTAAAATCATTTTTCTCGCGATCAAGGAAAGTCCTGTTCGCGCTAAAATTCGCACCCAAGTCCTACTCACTAATCAACTGATTGCCGCGGAATGTGCGCGCGATCACCGGTGCCAGTTTGTTGATGTCGCGACGCCATTACTTGATAACCAAGGGCAACCCCGCCCCGAACTATTTCGTCCCGACCGATTACACCTGCTCCCGACGGGTTACGCGGTGTGGACCAAAACGCTCGCTCCTTACCTCCAGCCATGATCGCCGCTGCTGAACGACTCCGCCGCCAAGTTGCTTTTATTATCGAAGTTGACCGCCTCAAGGAAGTCTTTCGGCAAACGATTGTTATTCAGAGCCGCCGGGCTGAAAACAGCGCCGAACATTCCTGGCACTTCGCCCTCATGGTTATCGTGCTTGCTGAGCACTCTAATCATCAACCGCTTGATGTACTCCGCATCCTTAAAATGGTGCTGATTCATGATCTCGTAGAAATTGATGCCGGCGACACCTTCGCCTACGACGTCAAGAACATGGCCGACCAGCATGCCCGCGAAGCCATCGCCGCGACCCGTATTTTTGGACTACTACCGGCTGATCAAACTGCTGAGTTCCGGGCCTTATGGGATGAATTTGAAGAGCAACAAACCCCCGAAGCCCGCTTCGCTGCTGCCTGCGATCGCTTTCACCCCATGCTGCTCAACTGCCAAACAGAGGGCCATGCCTGGCAAAAACACGGTATTACCCAGGACCGAGTCCTCGCCCGCAATGCGCACGTAGCCCAAGGTTCCACGGAGTTGTGGGCCTACGCCGTAAAAATGATCGATGAAGCTGTCGCGCAGGGACACCTGGCACCCGCCCCTAAAAAATAATTTCCCGCAGTGCAGGCCCGACCAGCGGCGCAGAATTGCCAACGAGCTTCTCAGCTCAAGTCCCGAAAGCTGCCAAACTCCGCGTCGAAGAGTTGCCGATAGGTGCGAACTACCATGCCGTCTGTTTGCCCCGAAAGAAAATCGCAAATCCGGCGAGCTTTGCCGTCCTGCGTCTTCTCTGCCTCAATCAGCCGACTGATATTCGGCGGCAAGATACGAATCACTCGCTCGTTGCGCTCAGCGTAGTTTGACCAAATAGCGTTGTAGAGCGCCATGAGGATGACCCGAGCCTTGTGTTCCAACTGCTCCAGCTGAGGACTTTCAAAAATAATATCATTCGCCATTTTCTTGAAAAAATCCGCTTCACTCCGCGCCGTGGGCTCAATCACCAAGTCAAATTTGTAACGATTAGTTTTTTCTGACATGAAATTATCCCGCACCTTTAGGCGGCACGCCTGGATAAAAGTACCAATTTTTCGCGAAAAAGTATTTTCCAATTTATCCCGTTTGATGGCCTCAATCAGCGTATCAAGATGACGCTGTTCAGCGGCCCCAATGGTCTCTCCGTCAGCCCAGCGCTCGACGCGCTCAACTGTCAGAAATCCCGCCCGGACCCCATCGACAATATCATTCAATGAATAAGCAGCGTCATCCGCCCAATCCATAATCTGACATTCAACGCTCTTAAAATCATTCAACGCCTCTCCCTCCATGAGCGGACCAGGAATTCTCATGCCATCAAAAACCCAATCACGTACCGGCGCCTGCGAATCATAAATAAAATGACTAAGCGGCGGAGTAGCAAATTCGGTGTAGAGCTTTTTGTATTTAAGCACCCCGTCGAGCAGCGCCCGCGTCGGCTGCATACCCTTAACCCCTGATTCATTTTGATAAATCGTCTCACACAGCAGATGCAGCGTCTGCGCGTTACCCTCAAAACCGCCCCGGCGCTTCATTAATTCCTGGAGCGTCCGTTCCCCCGAGTGGCCGAACGGCGGGTGCCCCATGTCGTGCGACAGGCAACTAGCCTCAACGAGATCGGCATCAATATAAAAATCGTCCGCGAGTGGCCCACCACGGCTCAGTAAAAAAGCGCAAATCGAACGACCAATCTGCGCGACTTCCATCGAATGAGTCAGCCGCGTGCGGTAAAAATCATATTCGCCCGATAGAAAAACCTGCGTCTTCGACTGCAGCTTACGAAAAGCGTGCGCATGAATGATGCGATCACGATCAATTTGGAAGGGACTGCGGTAGTCAGTTTTTCGACTGCTGCCCCATTCCTGTAGGTCAAAGGCGTTGTAGAAACGATTTTGCGGCATGATTCGCTTGGACAGAAGCAGGAGAATTCACAGGATGCCAGCCTTATGCCACGTCTGTTTATTTGCATCCTTACGATTATCAGCCTGCTGAATCCACTCCGCGCCCAAAGCTTGGCGCGCCCTGCACCGACACTAATCACAGCCTCAGATTTATTTAATATTAAGCAGATCGAGAGTCCCGCCCTCTCCCCCGATGGTCGCTGGGTTGCTTATATTGTGCGCTCGATCGAGCCCCTCCCTGAGTCCAAGGACGATGGAGCCTACCGTACGCAACTATGGCTGGCAGCCGTCGATGGGACCAGCCAGCCACGTCCATTAACCTTTGGCTCGGCTACTCATGCCCAGCTCACCTGGTCGCCCCAAGGCAACCAACTGGCATTTGTTCGCAGCGTCGAAAAAGAAAAACCGCAAATTTATCTCCTCTCGCTCGCCGGTGGTGAAGCGCAGCCTTTAACCAAGATTCCAACCGGTGCGGGCAATCCTCAATGGTCTCCGGATGGTACCCGTATTTTATTCACGAGCACGTTAAGCTATGCGCAATTACGTGCCGCACGCGAAAAAGCCGGCCTAGCGAGCGCCCCGGCCTGGAGCAATGAAAAGCCCGCTCGTGCGCCCAATGATACAGCCAACTGGGCGCTTAAAGCGTCTTCTTCCCATAAATCCTCTCCGAGCAACGCTGCCCCAAGTACAATCGGGAAAAAAGCAACGCCCCTTCCTCTCGCCCAACCCGATGGGTCCCCCAGCGAAACCCGTGAGTGGCTTGCCCAAAATGAAGCCGAAGCTAATCCGCGCGTTACCGATCGACTCAATTTTCTGGCGGAAGGCGATCTGGCAACCGAACCCAACTTCAACCAATTTTATGTCATCGCCGCTCAAGCGGGCGCCGAACCGACCACGATCTCCACTGGCTTTGC
>CAIOCT010000109.1 GCA_903856725.1 uncultured Verrucomicrobiota bacterium | reverse complement strand
TGCTCCATATCATAGGAGTAGAGTCGTAAGTACTCCGGCGTCGCCCCGATCGGCGCGATTAAATTAGCCGTAAAAATACCCCGATCCTCGAGCGGAGTTAGTTCGCGCTGCAACTTCGTGTAGAGGAAAAGACCGCCGAGCGTGAATAAGGTCGCTGCGCCTAAGAACACCCACCGGAACTGGAGCGAATAGCGTAGGGTCTGCGCAAAACGCAGATTCAGCCAAACAAAAAAGGGTTCCGTTCGATTATAAAACCAACCGTGCTGCGCGTGTCCGCCAACCACTTTGGCTTGCAGCACACGCGAGCACAGCATCGGCGTGAGCGTCAAAGCAACGAAAGCCGAAACCACCACAGCGACCGCCAGCGTGATCCCGAATTCATAAAATAGCCGACCCGTTTGACCGGACTGAAACGCGACAGGCAGGAAAACGGCCGCGAGGGTGAGCGTGGTGGCGATGATTGCAAAAGCCACCTGCCGAGCACCGAAAATCGCGGCATGAATCGGCTTTTCGCCTTCTTCGATGCGGCGATAAATATTTTCCAACATTACAATCGCATCATCGACGACCAAGCCCACGGCGAGGACGAGCGCCAGCAATGTTAGGGTGTTAATCGTGAAACCCAGCCACGCCATCACCGCGAACGATCCAACAATGGAAACGGGAATGGCCACCAAAGGAACCAGCGTAGCCCGCCAATCTCTTAAAAATAGAAATATCATCAACACGACCAGCAAGGCCGCTTCCCAGAGTGTTTTATATACCTCTCGCACGGAGCGATCGACAAACACCGAGCTATCAAAACCAACTTCCACATTAATTCCTTCGGGGAGGTCGAGTTTTATCAAAGGCACCAATTTCTTCACCGCATTGGCCACATCCAAGAGATTAGCCTGAGCCTGACGCAGTACTTGAATACTCACCGTCGGCTTGCCGCGGAAATAACTTTCCGAACGATATTCTTCTGCGCCGAGCTCCACGCGCCCGATATCCGTAAACTTGACCTGATGTTCACCCCGTGTCGCCAAAACTAACTGTTCAAAATCAGCGACCTTGGTCATGCGGCCCTCAATGCGCACTGGAAATTCGCGGGCGGTAGATTCAATACGCCCACCTGGTATCTCCACGTTCTGCTGGCGAAGGGCATTCTCGACGTCCAGCACCGTGAGCTGATGCGCAGCTAGCTTGTCACTATCCACCCAAAGCCGCATCGCGTAACGGGGTCCGCGAATGTTTACCGTACCAACACCCGGTATGGTCTGAATTCGCTGAATGGCGAGGCGCTCGATCAGCTCAACAATTTCTAAACGACTATAGCGGTCGGAGGTAAAGGCCAACGTGATGACCGGGTTAGCATCAGCATCCGCCTTCGTTATGACGGGGTCGCTCACTTCATCCGGCAACCGCCCACGGGCCCGACTCACCCGATCCCGCACATCATTCGCCGCCTCATCTACTTTTCGACTCATGCCAAACTCGATGGTGATGCGGGACTGCTCTTCTTGTGAACTAGAGCGAATCACGCGGATGCCATCAATCGAGGCGATTTCTTTTTCGAGCGGCTCAGTAATTTTAGCCTCCACCACTTCCGCCGAAGCTCCCCGGTAGGCGGTTTCTATTGAAACAATCGGTGAATCAATCAGCGGATATTCACGAACCGCCAAGCGGCCAAAATTCAATACGCCAATCAACACCACCACAATGGAGGCAACTAAGGCGACGACAGGACGCCGGATCGAGACGTCAGAGAGTATCATGGCTTAATCCTCAATGCGGAATTCAGCCCTGAGCGGACGTGGCTCCAGCTTAATGCCGGGATAAAGAATGAGCGCCCCTACGCCAGAGGCCACGATTACTTGTTTATCCTTCAAAACGGCCGGGCTGATAGCCCGAACCTCAACCAACCCCTTCTCACGTAAGCCAAGTTGCACAGGCACAAAAGCGGCTACTTTTTCGCCTTTCTGCTCGACGACGGTAATGACTTGCGCACCGCGGGGCGTCGTCAGGATGGCTCCCTCCGGCACGGTGAGAATTCGGCGGTGCACCTCAAGCACCAGCTCGATTCCCGCAAACATCCCCGGCTGAAAACTCACAGGGGCTCCCGTAACATACCCTTTCACCTGACTCGATCTCGTGGTGCGCTCGATGACTGAAGAAATGAAATACACAGTTCCGTCTGCCCGCGCCTCGCCAGCTGGACTCTGGACACGAACTGCAAAGGTGGTGCTGGGCTTGATCTTGGAGGTGTAACGCTCTGGTACTTGAAAATCAATTTTGAGGCGGCTCAAATCGTTGATCGTAGTCACAATCGTGGCCGCCGTAATGTAATCACCCGCCGAAATCGTGCGGGCGCCGACCACTCCATCGAAGGGCGCCTTCAGTGCCATCTTGCCTAAACGAATCCGCAGCAACTGCACTTCGGCTTCGGATGCGGCAAACTCAGAACGAACCCGATCAGCTTCCGCTTGCGACATCGAACGCGATTCCGTCAAATCTTCACTCCGCTTTAAGCTAAGTTCATTCAAATGAAAACGAGCCTCCGCTTGCGCGAGTTGTGCCCGCAGCTCGGCATCGTCAATTTGGAGCAAGACCTGCCCTTTTTTCACCAAGCCACCCTCAGCAAATAATACCGCCCGGACTTGGCCCGAAATTTCCGCGCGAATCTGCGCCGATTCATTGGGCACCAAAGAACCAACCAACGACAGGCTTTCCACTAAATCGCGCTGCACGATCGTAGCTACCTCGACGGGTTGCTTAGGAACCGCTGGGGCTACCCGGGAAGTAGCCGGTTTCGTGCAACCGACAAGCAGCGTGAGGCTCACTGCGCTGCCCAAAATAATCGCCCGACGCGTAGCCAGCATTAAATTCAGCATAAAATCAGGAGAAATGTTAGCCGATCTGTTTGCGATAATCCTCGGCCGATAAGAGCGCGCTAGCGTCTGCAGGATTAACTAATTTAAGTTTCAACATCCAGCCGTCCGTATACGGGGCTTGATTTACTTTCTCAGGGGTCGTCTCGAGCTGCGGATTAACGGCAAGCACCACGCCGGCTATCGGCGCGTAAACATCAGAGGCAGCTTTCACCGATTCCACGACTCCAAAAGTTTCCCCCGCCTTCAAGGTCGCCCCGACCTTGGGCACTTGGATATACGTGATATCGCCCAGACTGTTCTGCGCGTAATCGGTAATACCAATGGTAGCGGTACCATCGCCCGCTAGCTGGACCCATTCATGTGATTTAGCGTAGCGCAGATCAGCGGGAACATTGCTCATATAATTAGCTCTTTTTTAAGGGGACGAACGGTGGCTTGACGAGTTGCAAATTTATTTTTGTACCACGGATATCAACCACCAGCAGGGCGGCCGCAGCGGTGGTGGCAACCAGGGCGGTGCCAATCGCCTCGTTGATAATCGGTGAAAGGGTGCCGGAAACGACCCGGCCTACGACCAGCCCAGCGGCATCGCAAACCGGCGTTTCTGCGCGGACGATCCGCCGATCATTCGTCTTAAAATAGACGATCTTCTGCGTGGAGCCCTCCGCTTTTTCTCGCTGTAAAACTGCCGAGCCCACAAATGGACCTTTATCCAATTTAACCACCCAACCGAGCCCTGCCGTAAGCGGGGTAATTTGGTCGGTGATTTCATGACCATAAAGTGGAAACCCTGCCTCTAAACGCAGACTATCCCGTGCCCCTAAGCCGGTGAGCTCGAGGCCAAAAGGACCACCAGCTGCCAGGATCGCCTCGGCCAAGCCCGCGCCCGCGGTCGCGTCACAATAAAGTTCAAAACCATCTTCGCCGGTGTATCCCGTGCGACTAATAAGGCATTTAACACCGGCTACCTCCCCGTGCACAAAGTGATAATATTTGATCTCCGCCAAATTCGTGAGCGTCAGCGTTTGCACCAGAGCGGCGGCAGTCGGCCCTTGAATCGCCAATTGCGCAAAGTCAGCCGAGCGATCAACGACGGAACAGTTAAACCCCTGTGCTTGCTCCTTCATCCAAGCGATGTCTTTGGCAATATTCCCAGCGTTGATGCACAATAGATAATCATCGGGGACCCGCATGTACACCAACAGATCATCCACCACCCCGCCGTGCGGGTAGCACATCACAGTGTAAAGAATGCGTCCGGGGAAAAGCTTCCGGCAATCGTTAGTCACCAAGTGCTGGAGAAATTTAAGCGCTTCCGGCCCCTGCACATCGGCTTCACCCATGTGGCTCACGTCAAATAAACCGCAGCGCTGACGAACCGCTTTATGTTCTTCCAAGATACTCCGGTATTGCACGGGCATATCCCAACCAGCGAAATCTACCATGCGCCCGCCGTGTTGACGATGGAAGGCATTAAGAGGCGTAACCTGAGGGACACTCATAGAACTACTAAGAGTTGGGCTCACAATCCGAGCAAGGAAACTCGCGCCCCCCATCGAACTATAACCTTCGCGCAGTGCTGCTAAAAGAAATTGTGTTCGCCCGACGCTTCGGGCCTAAAAGAGCCCATGCTTGGCTCTGCTTTCTCCCGATGAAAATCTTGCCGCTCGCTTACTGGGTCCATGACCTCAGTCCATTCCTATTTCGTCTGAACGAAAACTTCGGCCTGCGTTACTATGGCCTTTCCTATCTCCTAGGCTTTTTGGCGGCGGGCTGGCTTTTGCTGCGTTATTATCGCGCCGGACACTCTCCCCTTGATGCCAACGCCATCATCGACCTGTTAACCTTAATTATCGTCGGAGTAATCGGCGGCGGTCGCTTCGGTTATTTTGTGTTCTACCAAACCGAGCTTCTCTTTCGCGACCCCCTCGCAGTATTTCGCGTCTGGGAAGGCGGTATGTCTAGCCATGGCGGCATGCTTGGCGTCGCCCTTGCCGCGGGGTGGTTTACGCGACGTCGCCGTGATCGATTTCTCTCGATCGCCGACTTGATTGTGACCGTCGCGCCCCTCGGATTGTGTTTTGGGCGCATCGCTAATTTTATCAATGGAGAACTGTGGGGTAAGCCCACGCGCGTGTCGTGGGCAGTGATCTTTCCAGCAAGTCCCCACCCGCTCATGCCGCGCCACCCTTCCCAGCTTTATGAAGCAGTTCTCGAGGGCTTATTTGTTTTCGGGTGGATGCAAATTCGCTTCTGGAAAAGCTCAGCCAGGCAACAACCCGGTCGGCTCTCAGGAGAATTTCTGGTTGTTTATTCTGTAGCCCGCACGATCAGCGAGATCTTCCGCGAGCCCGATGCAGCGCTTCTCCTCGGCCTAAGTCGGGGAACTTTTTACTCCCTCTTCTTTTGTGCCGCTGGGCTCGCGCTCATCGCCACCTCACGCCGAGCAAATTTACAGCGTAAAGCCTGACGGAATTATCGCGCCTTTGCAGACACAAAGAATACCGTCGCGAATCACGACGTCATGCGCGTAATCCCCATCGGGCTTGCCGGCAGGTGACAGCGTAACCCCGTCGCCGATCCGGGCATTTTTATCAATAATCGCGTGCCGGATGTTACAATTACGCCCCACGCCAATCGTCGGTCGCCCCTGGGCGCGATCAGCCTGCACTTCTTTTTCGGTCTGATAATAATCCGCGCCCATCATCACGACATCCTCCAAATTCGACGCTTCGCCGAGAATTGAGCGGATGCTAATAACGCAATGTTTCAGCGTGGCATCGGTCACCAAACAGCCATCACCGATCACCACATGATCGATATTACAGCGATTAATTTTAGAGGCCGGCAAATAACGGGGATGGGTATAAATGGGAGCGTCCCGATCAAAAAAATTAAACGGCGGCAGCGGTTGCGCGAGCGCCAGGTTGGCATCAAAAAAAGCTCGCACCGTCCCAATATCTTCCCAGTAACCCTCAAAAATATAGCTACAAAGTTTGGCGCGGCCAAGTAGGGCTGGGATGACTTCTTTACCAAAATCCTTCATCGAATTATCAAGGGCTTGTCGGAGCACCTCGCGGCTAAAGACATAAATACCCATCGAAGCTAAGCAGCGCTTCTCGGACGCGGGGGCCAGCTTTTGCTCCAGTGCTGAGCTCATGGTGAGACTTTGGATGATCGCTGGATCCTTCGGCTTTTCGACAAATTCTGCGATGGTTTGGTCATCATTGACGCGCATCAGGCCCAAACCCTCGACCTTTGATACCGGAAAAGGAATTGCGGCGATGGTAACATCAGCCCCCAGCGCAATGTGTTGATCAATAATTTTACTGAAATCCATTCGGTATAATTGATCACCGGAGAGGATCATGACGTAATCGTGCCCGTGCCGATGGAAATGAACTAAATTGCGCCGCACTGCATCCGCCGTGCCTTCATACCATGCATTGCTTTTCTCCGTCTGTTCCGCGGAGAGAATATCGATAAAACCGCCGCCAAACGGATCAAATTGATAGCTTTTCTGAATATGCCGGTGGAGCGAAGCCGTCAAAAATTGCGAGAGAACAAAAATCCGATTAAAACCCGAATTCAGACAATTGCTGATGGGGATATCCACGAGCCGATATTTTCCCGCCAGCGGCACCGCGGGTTTACAACGTTCCTTCGTCAAGGGAAAGAGCCGCGTGCCGCGCCCTCCGCCCATAATTACGGATAAAACTCTTTTTGATTCGGTCATACGAAAAGGGACTCAGGATTTGCGATATGATTTGAACGCCAGCAGCAGAAGCGCCAGCCTAAATCCAACATGTGCGGAATCATCGGTTACATCGGAAAGCAAAAAGCTGCCACGATCATCCTCGAAGGCTTTAGCAACGCGTTGAAGCGCGATGTGGACAAGCCGCGTAATCTCGCTAAGTCGGTCACGGTCGAATAACGTTTATGCAAGTTTTCCCCTCTCGCGAAGAATTTATCCGCCTTAGCCAAGAAGGTAATGTCATTCCGGTGCGTGCCGATCTGCTCGCTGATCTGGAAACGCCCGTCTCGGCCTACGCTAAGCTCCGTGGAGCGGGTCCCGCCTTTCTGCTCGAATCAGTCGAAGGCGGCGAAACTGTCTCGCGCTACAGCTTTATCGGCTGCAACCCGCGGAAGATTTTCCGCGCCCAACCGGGCGATGCCGACCCCCTCGTCGCTCTCCAACAGGAACTCGCCCAGCACCGCCCAGTGAGCGTGCCTGGTCTACCCCCTTTCACCGGCGGCGCCGTCGGGTACCTCGGGTACGAGTATATTAATAGTGTCGAGAAATCCGTCCCGCTGGCCCCTCGCGATGAATTGGGCATGCCCATGATGTGGTTTATGCTCTGCGATTCCGTTGTCGCCTTCGATCGCGCCCACCAGACGATGCGCCTCATCGTCAATGCCCACGTCAGCGGCAACGCTGCGGCCGCCTATGATGCCGCCTGCGCCGAGCTGGCCCGCATGCAGACCGCCCTCGCCCAGCCTTCGCCGCTCGTTTCGGCGGCCTTAGTCGAAGCGGGCGCCGTGCAAGTCCCACCGGGAAATTTTACCCGCCCCGCTTTTGAGAAAATGGTGGACGACTCCAAAGAGTTTATCCGCGCCGGTGACATCTTCCAACTCGTCCTCTCACAGCGCTTCACTCAAGAATTCACCAAATCGCCGCTCGATCTCTATCGAGCCCTGCGCACCGTCAATCCGTCTCCGTATATGTTCATCCTCGAGGCGGATGACTTTGCCTTGGTCGGTGCCTCCCCCGAAGTGCACGTGCGCTTGACCGGCCGCAAAGTTGAAATTCGTCCCATCGCGGGCACCCGCCCACGCGGCAAAACAACGGCGGAAGATGTGGCGCTCGAAAAAGAGCTACTCGCTGATGATAAGGAACGCGCCGAACACCTCATGCTGGTCGATCTCGCCCGCAACGATATCGGCCGCGTTTGTTCCTACGGCACGATTAAGGTGCCCGAATTTATGACCATTGAGCGCTACTCTCACGTGATGCACATTGTGTCACAGGTGGAGGGACAACTTGCGCCAGAAAGTTCCGCTTTTGATCTTATGCGGGCGACCTTCCCTGCCGGGACTGTCAGCGGTGCTCCTAAAATTCGAGCCATGCAGTTGATCGCTGACAAGGAGGGAACTCAACGCGGCAGCTACGCCGGTGCCCTGGGTTATTTCAGCTATAACGGAAATCTTGATTCCTGCATAACTCTGCGCACGGCATTAATTAAGGCGGGTAAAGTCCACATTCAGGCCGGGGCTGGCATTGTCGCCGACTCCGTACCCGCAGCCGAATATCAGGAGACGATCAACAAAGCATCTGCTCTATTTAAGGCTATTGCTTTAGCTAATAAGCTAGGCCGCTGAGGCGTCCAGAGGGTACGGCACCGCGTAGTAGCGGTCAGAGATGAGTAGCGCGATAAAATCGTCCGAGTTCGGTATGTTCTATGCATGAAGTCGGTCACGATTAATATTTTGTCGCCCTGACCATCCTTAAAATCATGCCGCACCGTAAAAAGATTTCTCGCTCCGCTCCCGTCGTCGAGCTTCCAGGAATTCGCACGACAGCCCCCCTCCCGATGCCGGCGACCGATGCCGGCCTATCCCTGCGCACAGCTGATACCTCGTCGGAGGTTCCTTCTCCGTTTGATCAAGCATCGCCCGTGGATCGCCGCGACGATCGCTCCAATCTGCAGCTTTACCTCAACGAAATCCGTCGAACACCGCTACTGACGGTTGAAGAAGAAATCAAACTCGCGGCTCGAATCAAGAAAGGCGACAAAGCCGCTCGTGATCACATGATCAGCGCCAATCTGCGATTGGTGGTGAAAATCGCCTACGACTACCACCAGATGGGCTTGCCGTTGATGGATCTCATCAGCGAAGGCAATCTTGGCCTCATCAAGGCCGTGGAACGCTTCGACCCAGCCAAAGGCGGCAAACTATCTACCTACGCCGCTTGGTGGATCAAACAGTGCATGAAGCGTGCCCTGGCTAATCAGTCCAAAACGATCCGTCTGCCGGTCCATCTCGTCGACAAAATTTCTCGCATGCGCAAGATGATCGTCAAGCTAACGGACGAACTGGGCCGCGAACCAGAAAACGAGGAAATTGCCGCGGAGCTCCAAATTCCGACCGCCAAAGTTGCGCTACTCAAAACCGTGAGCGTACGCCCCGCTTCGCTCGACGCCCCCGTCGGCGAAGATCAAGACTCCGCCACGCTCGGCGATCTGGTTGGAGATGAGCTCGCGATCAGTCCCGATCAAGGCTTAGGCGATAAAAATTTCAAAGAAGACCTCAGCGCGATGGTCAATTCGCTAGACCCCCGTGAGGCCAGCATTATCAAAATGCGTTTCGGACTCGACGGGAGCGCGGAGCACACGCTCGAAGCGGTGGGGAAAAAATTTAAAGTAACCCGTGAACGCATCCGGCAGCTGGAATATCTAGCGCTCGGTCAATTGCGCAAACAACTCCAGAGTCATCACAAGCAACGCAACGCGGACGAGGTCGAAGAAGAAACCCTCGCCAGCGAACGCGCCGACGTGATCCGCGATTTCGTCGCCAAGCAGACCGCCGCCACCGCGTAAGCTTTGATTCAGCCTAAAAGCTGAATCGCAAAATAGCTACGCCTGACCGCGCAGCGGCAATACTCATGGAGGGCTTCAGCTCAAGCCGAGCCGCTGATTTTTCTCTCTGTGCATATAATCCCTCCGGTCATTTATATTTTACCTGCAAGACTGAGCAGGATCAGTGACAATGCGTGACCTGGACTAGGTATAAACACCTACCATCAATGTTTTTTAAGTAAGCGCTATAAACTTAATAGGCCTCGCATACCCACGAGAATATGGGGCTAAATATTCACAGCGCGAAAATATTCGGCAATCGCGCCAATGCTAAAATATCGCGGCGATGAATTGACCCCCATCATGAAAATCACCTCTTCATTAATAATCGCAGCGATATTGGCCTACGCTGGACTCGGGTCAGCCTCGGCGGCTGTCGTAGCGGGGAAGGCTCCGGTGGTTACGGGCATCACGACGGGGACCGTCACCCTCTCCAATCGGAGTAATATTTACACCGCGACGTTTGATGCGGGCGGCAACTATCGCTTTCCGAGCGTCGATGCTGGGGTCTATGCGCTGAAGGCGGAGATCGCCGGCTACAATCAGGTCAGCACCATCACGGTGGATGCCTCCAGCGCGAGCACCATCACCGTCGCCGATCTGGCCATTGAAAAGAATTCCGCTGTCGCTAGCACTTACAGCTACACGTGGGTGCAGGACCAAAGTTATGCCGGACTGCCGAAAACAGAAGTCGCGCAGAATATCGTTAAGCCAGTCTCGGTCACCATTCTTGGTAAAGCCTATCAGATGGCTGACATCAGCTACGCGCAGGAGCTTTTTGATAAATACGGCATCCTGCTGAACAATCTGAGTGCAACTTGGACCCAAGAGTACGCGTATCGACTTTTTGCCGTACTGGGCCGGATTCCGCAGATCGCGGGCTCGGATTATAAATACAACGCTAGTCTCAGCCCGACTCAGTGGACTTTGACCACCGACGCTATTGCCGGTGATATCGAAATCGGAACAGGCGCGAACGCCGGGACGATTCGAATTTCGACCGCCGCTTTTACCTATGCAGCTCCGCTGGTCGCAGAGATCAATGGGGTCCGGGGGCTTTATTTCTCCAAGCGCCTGCACCACGCGTTAGTTAATTATGTGACCAATAACGGCACCAACCAAGCGGCCGTCGCCAAAATATTAACCGAGCGCTTTGGGCTAACGATCGACACCGATGCCCAGCCTTTAAACTACGCACTGTTCACCAGTGAAGCGTCATCGCGTTATCAAAACTGGTTCAAACATCCCGCCGAAATCGTCGAAGTGATCAACAACTTCGAGGAACTGCCCGAGGGCATGCATAAAATCCCCGGCTTTAAGTGGCTGGTGCGCCGACTCGATGGAACCGTCAACCCGACTTACCCAGACGCACCGGCGATAGCCTGGACCAATGGGCGCATGGAATTCATGGAGTCTGCTTATAAGAGCTTTGATATCTCGTACATTGCCCGGCTCATTCTGCACGAAAAAGCCCATTATATTTACCAATTTATTTTAACGACTGCCTTCAAAAAAGAATGGGCTGATCTAGGCGGCTGGCAGTACGCGGCGAATCCCACGAACCCGAACTACGATGCGACCGGGGGTTGGCAGACTACCAAGACCACCGAATTTGTGAGCGCGTACGCTCACGACAAAAATCCGAATGAAGATTTTGCCGAGACGGTCGCGGCGTTCGTTAAAGACCCTGATATTTTGAAGGCTCGCTCGGTCGCGAAATATAATTTCATCCGCGATGCGGTGATGCTGTCTAATTCCTACGTATCGATTATTCGCCCCGACCTCACCTTTACGGTCCTCAATCTCTATCCGTCCTATGATTATCCCGGGAAAATAAAGCGAATCGCGACCACCGTAACGGGAGCGGCCGAGGAAGATAAAACGCTCACGGTGGAATTTGAAATCACTCCCCTTGCCGCCACTGCCAATCCCGCGACATCGATCTTTGCGCGCATCATGAGTCCGGTGAGCGTGGCGGCTCCCGTGGCGAGTTATTTTGATATGTATTTTAATGCCGTGAATGATGCGCACACTATTTTTCGCGGCACGCAGGTTTTAAGTAAACATTACCGCTCGGGCTATTGGCAGATGCCCAATGTGACGATCATCAATAGCGTCGGTCTGGAACGTTATGAATCATCCCTGCTCTACGGTTTTAAATGTTATCTTAATAATCCACTGGAAGATATTGTGGCGCCCCAAGTGCAGCCTAATTCCAGCAGCATTACCGTTAAGGCGGGCACCCTAGCCGGACACCCCGTGCAAATCGCGACGGTGAAATTCGGCGTAACCGAAAACACAGGCCTCCTTTATCATTACGCGGCCCTCGGTCGGACCGGCGCTTACTCGCTAGAACAGTATGGCTCCGGCCAGACGTCGGGCTCAGGCGAACGCACCATTGATTTCTATATTCGAGACTATGCGCCCAGTGGTCGCTACACGCTGAACCAAATCGCCCTGAAAGATTACGGGCTGAATTTAAATTACACCTACTTCAAAACGAGCAGCGGTAATTCCGATGGCACCACCGTCAATCTTGATGAAAATGCTCCCAGCATCGACATCGTCACCCCTCACCCCGATACCGTCGCCCCCGAACTCGACGTTAATCGCATTTCAGTCACCGCCGTACCGACTAATCTAAGCACACCCGATGGCGAGACGTTGGTGACCATCAACTATTTTGCCCGTGATAACGTTTCCGGCTACGGAAGCGGCGGTAATTTTAAGCTGCGTGATCCCCAGGGAATTGAGCATTCCTATTATTCCTATCACCGCAATTGGTACACGGATTTCTTTGAAGGCGACCCCACCGCCTGGGAACAATATACGATGCAAGTGATATTACCCCGCGGTTCCGTGCCGGGTGTTTGGGGACTGATGCAAATGACGCTGGTCGATAAAGCGGGCCAAGCGAAAGGCTATGATTTTACGGAAACTGTCCGCTTCGATCCGAACAGCACCGCCGCCGCTGATCTCCAAATAACCCAAGACCCCGTCGGCAAATCTTACCTGAGCGGCGAATCTATATCCCTGACGGTCAAAACGGCTGGCGGCGATAAGGTGACTTATGAATGGTGCAAGGACGGCGTTTCCTTAATCACGGGCAAGCTAGTCTCCAGCATGGTAGAGAGTGGCACTTCGGCGGATAACACCCGCAAGCCCGCCGCTGCGACTTACACATCGGCTGGGACGCCCACGCTCCAGATTACTGGCGCGGGCCAAGCTGAAGCGGGCAGCTACTATTGCATAGTCTCAAACGCTTCGGGACGCGTGATCAGCAAAGCAGTCGATCTTGTTTACAGTACCCTCTCCACAACCGCGCCTACCATCACGACGCAGCCCAGTAGCCTTTCCTTGGTGATCGGTGCAGCGGGCACCTTCAACGTCACCGCAAACGGAACCCCAGCACCGACGTATCAATGGCTAAAAGATGGCGTCATCATTTCCGGCGCCACGAGTTCAACCTACTCATTAAGTGATGTGACTTCAGCAAATGCCGGCGATTACACGGTCACGATCACCAACAGCGCTGGCTCAGCGTCGAGCACGAGCGCCCGCTTGACGGTGCAGGTACCCGGAATCCTACTGACCAATCAGCTCGTTATGGTTGGTCACAACGTGGGCCTGACCGCCGCCGGCGCCACGGGCCCTGTCCGCTGGCAAGTCTCCACAGATAGCGGCGCCACTTGGCAAAATCTTGCGGACAACAGTTCGTACAGCGGGACCACCAGTAATTTCCTTGAAATCTTAAAAGTCACCGCCGCCGCGCATGGCTCCCAGTATCGCTATGTGCTCACCAGTAATAACGCGGTGAGCTCGGCCACCACTCTGAGTGTGACGACTGGTTATTTTGCATTCCCCACTACCGTCGGGGCAGACAGCGCGAGTAACCTTTATATCGGCGATGCGACCGCGCATACCGTGCAAAAAATATCCACCACGAACCAAGTCTCGTTGGTGGCTGGATCCACCGGAAAATCAGGGAGCACAAATGGCACGGGTGCGACCGCTAGCTTCAATGAAATCGGCGCGCTCGCGGCGGCCGCAGATGGCACTCTCAGTGTAGCGGATACTAAAAATGAGCTCATCCGACGCATCGCGAACACGGGGGTCGTAACGACGATCGCCGGCACGGCGGGAGCGCGCGGCACTACCGATGCTACCGGAGTCGATGCCCGATTTGCTGCTCCCGCTGGGATCGCCCGCGATGCGAGTGGCACGTTATTTGTCACTGATTCACTCAGCCACACGCTGCGTAAGATCAGTAGCAACGGCGCGGTCACCACCCTCGCTGGCAGCGCGGGGGTCGCTGGGTCCGCTGATGGCCCCGGCGCCAGTGCTCGATTCAATTATCCCACGGGGGTAGCTGCAGACCCAGCCGGAAATATTTACGTCGCGGACTCCGGAAATAATACCGTGCGCAAAATCACCTCTACCGGAGTCGTCACCACGATCGCCGGCACCGCCGGCACGCGCGGCTCACTCGATGGAACCGGCAGCGCAGCTCGTTTTAATAACCCCACGGGTTTGGCGCTCGGCAGCAGCGGCGAACTTTACCTCGCAGATACCGACAACTCGACGATTCGTAAGATTACCCCAGCGGGGGTCGTCACGACGCTCGCCGGACTACCCACGATCGCCGGACTGATGGACGGAACTGGCAGCTACGCGTGGTTTGCGCAACCGGAGGGGTTAACTGTTAATCTGGACGGTAATATTTATGTCGCAGACACCGGCAACGCGATGATCCGCAAAGTCACGACGGCGGGTGTGGTCACCACCCTCGCCCTGACAGGAACCCCTCCAGCTATTATCACTCAGCCAGTGAATGTCACGGTCACGGCCGGAAATGCGACTAGCTTCTCGGTGACAACGAGTGGCTACGGTACGATCACCTATCAATGGCGCAAAGAAGGTAACGCCATCACCGGGGCGACCAGCGCTAGCTTGTCTATTACCAGCACGGTTGCGGCCGACGCCGGCAGCTACACGGTAGTGGCGAGCAGCCCGTATGGCACGGCCACTAGCTCAGCCGCGACCCTGACCGTGAATCCGGCTCCAGCCCCTGTGCCGACACCCGTGACGGTTCCGACCAGTAGTGGCGGCGGTGGTGGTGCCGTCAGCCCATGGTTTATCGGGGCACTGAGCTTATTGCTCTTAATGCGGAGAAATAGAACCAAGACGATGGGCTCAGTTTGGGACGGCACAGCCTAATCCACTCAAGCCCACGGAGAGCGAAATCGTTAATTGGAGGCGCGGGGCGGAATCGAACCGCCGGTAGAGCTTTTGCAGAGCTCGGCCTTACCACTTGGCTACCGCGCCAGATCCAAAAAACTCGCGCAACGTGGGTCATTATTTGACGTGGCGCAAGTACTGAAATTCAGCGCCTGCCAACTTCTTTTAAGCGAAATTATGCCCTTGGCATGACTCGTCTGGCCAGCGGGCCTACTGGAGAAAACGAGCGAGTGGGCAGCATACAGACCGGCCTAAAAACGCCTCCAACGGGGGCTAATGAGGCGGCGCAACCTTAATTAGTTCTGATCGGCTAGGATAGCGCCTAAGCTAGATTCAGGCTAGACTCCCACCCTAGGTTAACGATTAATCCCGTATGGCCTGCACAGTATTCACTATCGCCAACCAAAAGGGCGGCGTCGGCAAAACCACGACCGCGGTTAATCTCGCGGCTGCTTTGGCTGAGCAGAAAATCCACACTCTTTTGGTGGATCTCGATCCCCAAGCCAATGCCACGAGCGCCCTTGGCGTCGATAAACAAGAGGGCAAGAGTCTCTACGGCCCCTTGCGCGGCGAAGGCAGCGCCTTTGAAATGCTGACCCCCACGGAATGGCCCCACTTGGCCATCATTCCTTCCGAAGTAGACTTAGCGGCAATCGAGATCGAATTAGCCCAACAGGAGAATTATCTCATGCGGCTGCGCTCCGTGCTCGAGCCGATCCGCAACTCCGGCGGCTACCGCGCCATCATCATCGATTGCCCCCCAGCCTTAGGGATGCTGTCGATGAACAGCCTCGCCGCTGCTGATCATTTACTCATCGCGTTACAATGTGAGTACATGGCTCTCGAGGGCCTTGGCCAAATTCTCAAAGTGGTCGAACGTCTCAAAAATGCGGGGGTTAATCCGACGCTCGATGTTGGCGGGGTTGTCATGACGATGTTCGACAAACGCAACAATCTTGCCAAGCAGGTCGTCGAGGAAGTTCGCTCCCATCTGCCAGACAAGATTTTCACCACCCTTATTCCACGCGCCGTGCGAATCAGTGAGGCCCCGAGCTTCGGTAAGCCGATCTTAGTCTATGAGCCCACGGGAATTGGTGCCACCGCCTACCGCAGCTTTGCTGAAGAGGTCGCTACTCGTTTTGGTTTAAAGAAAAAAGAAGAGGCCTAACGAGCGGGCCACTCCCGCTGGATCGTGTTCGGCTAGACCAGCGATCCTCCCTCGAGTGTCAGCTTGCGATTCCCTCTACTCGCTACTCACTTTGATCACTCTGCCCTGAGCCCATGCTCTCCATTCTCAATAAATATCGCGCCGTCTTTCTCGTCGGACTCCAAAGCAATTTAGTCTACCGCATGAATTTCGCGGTACGGGGATTTTTTGCATTCTTTCACCTCATCGTCGTGTTTATTCTCTGGAGCGCGGCGTACACCGGTAATCGTGAAATCGGGGGCTTTGATTTTGGCCAGACCTTCACCTACTTCGTAGCCTTGATCGTGGTACAATTCATGATCGGGGCCTTCAACGAGGATTACCAAATCAGTGAGGAAATCCGCAATGGCCTCATCAATCAGTTTCTACTCAAGCCGGTTAATTACTTCGCCTACCGTTTTAGTATTTATGCCTCAGCCCGACTGGTCACCGGCTTGCTGATTCTCATACCCGTCATCGTCACCTACCCCCTGCTTAAAGATTACCTGACCGTGCCTGCCGACTGGTGGCGTCTCGCGCTCGGGTTACCTGCGCTGCTCATGTCGGCGGTAATTCAATTCGGCATCGCTTATTGTTTTGGTCTCATGAGTTTTTGGTTTTTAGAGATTCAGGGCCTCGTCGTACTGTCGATGGCGCTAGAATCTCTCCTTGGTGGCCAAATATTCCCCCTCGATCTCCTGCCCGCTTGGCTCTTTCGCGTGTCTCAGTTTCTACCTTATTATTATCAAATGTATTTCCCCGTGGCCATTTTTACCGGCCGCCTGTCGGACCCATCGGCCATTATGGTGGGACTCGGCATACAAGCCGGTTGGATGCTCATCATTCTGGCCATTGGGCAATTCCTTTGGCAGCGCGGCCTGCGCCTCCATACGGCCGTGGGTGGCTGAGACAAAGTAATTACCCATGACTATTCTGCACTACCTTCGCATCTGGCTGACAGCCGCCCGCTATTCGATCATGCGGACGCTCATGTTTCGCGGCGATTTCTTTGTCTGGGCCTTGGTCGAATTATTCTGGATGACGGTAAACATTCTGATGGTTTCCGTTATTTACGAACACACCAAATCAGTGGCGGGCTGGAGCAAATATGAGATGATGCTGCTCGTGGGTACTTCGCTGCTCATCCAGCGCTTTCTGATGGGCTTTTTCTGGAGCAGTATTTTTGAGATGGGCCGAAATATCCGCAGCGGCAATTTTGATTTCTACCTAGCGCAACCGGGCAATGTCATGTTCATGGCCACCACGCGCAAACTCGATCCGGATAGT
>CAIOCT010000108.1 GCA_903856725.1 uncultured Verrucomicrobiota bacterium | reverse complement strand
GCCCCGCCAAGATTTCCTCATGACCACTGCAACCACCGGAATCCGGTACGCCCACACCAACCTCATCGCGAACGACTGGAAGCGCCTCCAAGATTTCTATGTCGAGGCTTTCGGCTGCGAACCGATCAGCTCGGAACGCGACCTCAAGGGTCCAACTTTCGAAGCGCTGACCGGACTGCCCGGCGGATCTTTCCAAGGCCGTCATCTGCGTTTGCCCGGCCACGGCGAACGCGGCCCGACCTTGGAGATTTTTCAATCGAATCAAAATGATCCCAGCTTGCCATCGCGGCTCGTTCGGCCGGGATTTGCGCATCTCGCCTTCGAAGTGCCGGACGTCGCGGCCAAACGGGAGGAACTGCTCCGCTTGGGCGGACGTGACATCGGCCAACTCGTGACGTTGGATATTCCGGGCGCGGGAAAACTGACCGTGATCTACATGACCGATCCCGAGGGCAACATCATCGAGCTCCAGCGCTGGCACTGAACCGCAGATCGCGACCTCCCCGCTGGCTGCGACGCCCCCGCCCGATCCTAGTTTGCGCTAACCGCTTCAGAATTAAGCGAGTCGCGCTTGAACTCACCTCGCAGGCAATGCGCGCCGCCTGGCTTGACGGGCCACTGCCCAAGGGGAGTAAAGTGATATTACTCCTTTAAGATAGTAACTTGACATTACTCCCTAGGAGTAGTAACTTCCTGATATGCACTACCCGATCAATACCTCCGCGCAAGCCCGTGCGGTTCTGCGTGCCCTTCGCCAGGCCCGGGGCCTGAGCCAAGTCCAAGTCGGCCAGTTACTGGGAGTCAGCCAGAAGCGGGTGGCTCGCATCGAGTCGGCACCGGACCGCACGAGCTTCGACCAGATTACGAAACTCGTGGCTCTGCTGGGCGGCCGGGTTGTCATCGAGGACACCGACCAGGTAGCCCGCAAGAAGCCGAAACCCACCTCGGTGGGCTGGTGATTCTCCGTCCATGTCCCAATCCACCCATCTGGTTGTCTGGATGAACGGCGAACGCGTCGGCGTGTGGGCGCAGCCCCGCGCCGGCTCCCCGTCCTTCCAGTATGACGCCGACTGGGTGGCTTCCCCCGCCGCGCGGGTGCTGTCACTTTCCCTGCCATTCACTCCGAGTAACGCTCCCCACCGTGGAGAAACGGTTACCTATTTTTTCGATAATCTTCTGCCGGACAGCAATGGCATCCGCGCCCGGCTCCAATCCCGGTTTGCCACGGATTCTACCGAGGCCTTCGAACTGCTCACCGCCATCGGCCGGGATTGCGTCGGGGCGATCCAGTTGTTGCCGGAGGATGAAACGCCCCAAGGCATTAACCGAGTCGAGGCCGAGCCGTTGGATGAAGCCGGGGTTGAACAGGCGATCAACACCGCACTCTCCGGTGGTCGGGTTCTGGGCCAAGCCCATCAGGATGAGTTTCGAATTTCTATCGCCGGCGCCCAAGAAAAGACGGCCCTGCTCTTTCATCGGAACCGCTGGTGCCGGCCCAAAGGGACCACGCCGACCACGCACATCCTGAAGCTGCCGCTCGGGCTGGTCGGGAACCTGCAGGCGGATATGCAGGACTCCGTAGAGAACGAATGGCTGTGCTCCCGCCTATTGCAGGCCTTCGGCCTGGAGGCCGCCCACTGCGAAATCGCCCGATTCGGAAACCGCAAGGTCCTCGCCGTGCAGCGCTTCGACCGAGCGTGGCAAGGCAAACTATGGATTGCCCGACTGCCTCAAGAGGATTTTTGCCAAGCCCTTGGCCAACCGGCCCGGCTCAAATACGAAGCCGACGGCGGCCCCAGCATGACCGCCATCCTGCGCGTGCTCGCCACGAGTGCGCGCGCCGAGCAAGACAAGCGGGCCTTCGTCAAGGCCCAGCTCGTGTTCTGGCTGCTGGCCGCCACAGATGGGCACGCCAAGAATTTCTCCCTCTTTCACGAACGGGGCGGCACCTACCGACTCACTCCTTTCTACGATGTGCTCTCCGCGTGGCCGATCATCGGCCCCGGTCCCCGCCAGCTTACTTGGCAGAAAGCGAAGCTCGCGATGGCGGTCCGTAGCCGCAATGCGCACTGGAAGTTGAAGGACATTCTCCCACGGCACTGGGACGCGGTGACCCGCGTGGCTGGTCTGGGAGAAGCCAGCCACCTCATCGCCGAAGTGCTCCGCCAAACTCCCGAGGTGATTGCTCAAGTCAGCCGCCAACTGCCGCCGGGGTTCCCCGCACGGGTGAGCGACCGGATCTTTGCCGGCCTACAGAAACAGGCCATGCGACTCGGCGGTGAACCTTGAACAAGGTACCTCGCCGCAACGCGCGCAACGTGATTGTCCATACCCCGTTCGAAATAATTCCCGAACCCCGCTATCGCCCAACTGTCGGCGTCTCCCCTGCCCGCGCCTCGTTCCCGCTAATCGCTTCAGAGAGAAGTTGGTCGCGCGGCCTTTCTGGAAACCAGGAGTATTGATCAGTTGATCCAATTCCCCGGCAGTTCGTCGCCACCTTGTGACCTAAGTGACTCACAATTGATTCAATCCCATGGCATGGTGATCGCATTATGCCTATTCCGCATGCTTTGAATTTTCAACCCCTCGCCCATGCGAATTCAGTTCTCCGGCGGTGGCCAATCCAGTTTGCTATCAGTAATCTCCGACTCGCAGCGGCGCGCACCCTTATCTTAGGGGCCGTCGCTGGCGCCTGCATCACTGGCCGCGGGTGGGCGCCTGACTCGCGCATGAGCATGGCGCTCGAGTCGGTGGGTCTGTTGATGCTGCTGGTGGGAGCGTTTGGACGAGTCTGGTGCGCGGTGCACATCGCTGGACGCAAGAACAAGGACCTCGTCGCCGTTGGTCCGTTCTCGGTGATGCGCAACCCGCTCTACTTTTTCAGCATGTTCGCCTTCATTGGCGCAGGATTCTGCTTTGACTCGCTCGCCCTCGGCGCGATCTTTCTTGCCGTGTTCCTGCTGACCCATTGGCCCACGATCCTTGCGGAAGAGAAGTTCCTCCGCGGCGCGTTCGGCGCCTCCTACGAGGCCTACTTAGCCCGCGTCCCCCGCTTTCTCCCGCGGATGGCACTCTACGTGCCCGCCGATGAAGTGACCGTCGGCATCCGTGCGTTTCGACGGGTGCTCGTCGAAGCAGCGTGCGTACCGCTGGCGTTCCTTGCCGCGCAAGGCATTGAGTTCGCGCACCAGCATGGACTACTTCCGACTTTCCTGACGCTTTACTGAACCGATCGCGGCCATGACAAAACGCGAAGGCATTTTCAACACGCACCAAAAAGCGCTCAACATCAATCTCGATTCGCGCTTCTACGGAACCTTTGCCGAGATCGGCGCGGGGCAAGAGGTGGTGCGGTGGTTTTTCCGCGTGGGCGGCGCGGCGGGGACGATCGCGAAGAGCATATCGGCCTACGACATGACGGTCAGCGACGCCATCTACGGCGAGACTCAGCGCTACGTCTCGCGCGATCGGCTTCAGGCGATGCTCGACCACGAGTTCCAGCTCAACATCGACCGCCTCGGGGAGAGCCGCGGCGACAGTACGGCCTTCTTCACGTTCGCCGACACCGTGGTCGCCCGCAGCTACATGGGCGGCAACGAGTGTCACGGCTGGATGGGCGTGAAATTCCAGTCGCACCCGCGCGATGAGCCGAGCCAGATCATCGTCCACGTGCGTATGCTGGACACCGAGGCGGCGCTTCAGCAGGAAGCGTTGGGCATCGTCGGCGTGAACCTGCTCTACGGCGCTTTTTTTCTTCATCACGAACCAGAGCAGCTGGTGGAGAGCCTGCTGGACAAGTTGAGCACCGGCCGCATCGAAATCGACATGATCGATTTCCAAGGCATCGAATTCCGCTACGTGGACAACCGCCTCATGTCGCTGCAGCTCGTGCAACTCGGCCTCAGCGGCGCGGCCATGTTTGGCCCGGACCGCGCGGTCCTCCAGCCGAGCGAGGCGCTGCATAAAAAGGCTGTGCTCGTCGAACGCGGGAGCTTTCGCCCGGTCACGCATGTCAACGTGGACATGCTCCAGGCGGCGCTCGAAAAATTCACGGCCGATCCCGCCGTCGCCGGCAAGGCCGTGCTACCGCTCATGGAGATCACCATGCACAATCTGCTGGCCGCGACCGCCGAGGTGGATCGTCGCGACTTCCTCGCCCGCGCCGACCTCCTCTCCGCCTGCGGCTTCACGGTCCTGATCTCGGATTTTTCCGAATACTACCGTCTGGCCGCCTACCTCGCCTGGCGCACCAAGGAACGCGTGGGCATCGTCATGGGTGCGGCCAGCCTCATCGAGCTGTTCGACGAGAAATACTACACCGCGCTCCCCGGCGGCATCCTCGAGTCGTTCGGACGCCTTTTCAAAAACGAGCTGAAAGTCTTCGTCTATCCCCTGCGGCCCAGCGAGTCCGCGCCGATGACGACGGTGGAAACCCTGCAGGTCGCCCCGGAACTGCGCAAACTCTACGGCTACCTCGCCGACCGCGGCAGCTTCATGCAGCTCGGCAACATCAAGTCCGAATACCTCCACATTTTTTCCCGCGACGTACTCAAGCGCATCGCGGCGCATGACGCTTCCTGGGAGCAGATGGTGCCGGCGGAAGTGGCGGAGATGATCAAGAAGCGCGGGTTCTTTGGCTACGCGAAGGGGAAGGGTGAGAGCTGAAAGCCGTGAGCGCAGAACCCCTGAGCGCGCCCCCTAATTGCCGTTCCCTGCGACCTCACTGCGTCGCCCCTGCCCGCGCCGCGTCTCCTCTTACCGGAGTATTAGACTAAGGTGACGCGGGAGATTTTTTGAGGCATAGGGAATGTACTTTTTTGAGCCATGATCGAGTGGCAGAGCACGAAGTAACACTTAGGTGACGAGACGGCTTACCCTTTGCCGGGAGGGTAAAAATTAAAAACAGTGGGGTCATGAAACCTTCGCGCAACTTTGATCTAGCAGTGGTGGGGGCTGGCATAGTGGGTTTAGCGCATGCCTTAGCGGCGGCCCGCCGGGGACAACGGGTGATTATATTCGAGCGGAGTGCTCAAGCGGTAGGGGCATCGGTACGCAATTTTGGTTTACTATGGCCGGTAGGTCAGCCGGCGGGATTGCGGCATGACCGGGCGATGCGCAGTCGTGAAATTTGGAGTGAGGTGGGCGCCGCCGCTGGGCTCTTTTTGGATCCGAGTGGATCGCTGCATTTGGCGTATCAGGCCGAGGAGTGGGCGCTGTTGCAGGAATTTGCGGCGAGCCCGCTGGGTTCGAGCTTCGGCCGGATGTTATTGACGCCCAAGGAAACGATCGCCCGCAGTGCCGCGGTGGAACTGACCGGACTGCGTGGAGCGTTGTGGAGTCCGACGGAGGCGACGGTGGATCCGCGTGAAGCGATCGCGGCGCTGCCGGCCTGGCTTCACGCCACGTATGGAGTTACGCTACAATTTGGGACGACGGTGCGAAGTGTTGCTTTACCCCAACTACAGACTACCGCCGGGGTGTGGCAGGCGGATCGGGTGGTGGTGTGTAGTGGCCAAGATTTTGAAACGTTGTATCCGGAATGCTTTCAGCGTGAGCCGATCACGCGCTGCAAACTCCAGATGCTGAGGACTCCACCCCAACCCGATCAGTGGCCGCTGGGGCCGGCTCTGTGTGCGGGGCTGACGCTGACCCATTACGATTCGTTCAAGAGCTGTGCGAGTCTAGCCGCGGTCGTGGCCCGGGCGCGCACGGATTATCCCTTTCACATGGCGCAGGGAATCCACGTGTTACTGTCCCAAACCGCCAAGGGAGAGCTAACCGTGGGAGATTCTCATGAGTATGGGCTAACGTTATCACCGTTTGATCGCGAAGACATCAATGGGGCGATCCTGCGTTACCTTAAAACGTTTGCCCAAGCGCCCGATCTATCGATTGCGGAGCGCTGGCATGGGATTTATCCCAAAATGACGGATGCGCGCAGTGAGTTGATCCTGAAACCGCAGCCGGGGGTAATGATCGTCAACGGACTGGGCGGAGCGGGCATGACGATGTCATTCGCTCTGGCGGAAGAAACCTTACGGGATTTTTAAGACCGAGGTTTATCCCCGGATTGAATCCGGCTAGCGATTTGCTCAAGGATGGGAGCGGCATCGGCCACGCTATCGATCACGTAATCGGCACCGGCGGCGCGTAATAGGCTGCGGGCGGCTTCGGCTTTTTCTTGGCGCTGGTGGGCGGGCAGAGATTCGGTATCAGCCGAACTCAGCCCGAAGGCGTTGCCGGTGAGAGCGACGGCCACCGTCCACATGCCGGCGTTGCGGCCTTCGGCGATATCATCGGCGGTATCACCGATTTTGACGCACTGCCAGAGGGGCCAAACGCCCAACTGAAGGGCGTTAGCGTAGAGCATATAAGGAGCAGGCCGTCCGGCTGGCACCTGGTCAGGGGTGATGATGAGATCGGGGGTATAGCCCTGGCGGGCGGCCGACGCCGCCAGTACGTTCATCATCGCTTGGGTGTAGCCGGTGGTGGAGCCGATCTTGATGCCTTGCTGGGCCAAGCCCTGAGCGAATTCCCGGGCGCCGGCAATCAAACCGGCATGGGCTTGGAGTTCGCCAAAAATTTCATGTTCCAGCTCGGGATAAATTTTGTCGACGGCGGTTGCCGCGCCGTGGAGGGCCAAGAGATTTCTGAGGTGTTCTTTTTTGGCGCGGCCCATGCCTTGCCTGAGGTGTTCGTCTGGGGCCGAAAAGCCATGCCGAGCGAGGACCCGGCGCAGGGCGATGAGCGGGGCGCAACAACCATGATCGACCATGGTACCGGCCCAATCTAGAACTACGGCTGGAATCACTTTGGATAGAGAGTGCATATTAGGAGTCGGGGGAAAGTTTCATGTCTAAAAAACAGGCTAAAGCGGCCGACAAAAAGCAGACGGCGGCAAGCACGTTAAAGCCCAAAGCGTAGCCCCCGAAATCTAACAACCAACCGAAGGCCGAACCGGCCAAGATGCCGGCAAAATATCCGATGGAGTCGACAATACCAGAGACGGTACCGGCGCAGTTGGGTCCACGCATTTGGACGGCAAAATAACCGCCCAATAAGCTGTAAGGGCCCAGGGCCAGGAAGCCGACGAGGCCGACCGCGGGCACGATGGCGGCTAAGCCCCAGGGGGCTAGGCGGGGTAAGGCTAATAACAAGGTTGCGAGTAAAAGCAGGTGTCCAGCGATCAACCAGGTCCGACCTTTGGGGCCTAAGCGCCCGACCATGGCCCCGGTAAATAAAATTCCGGCGGCGCCGCACAAATCAAAGGGAGTGGAGAGAAACGCGGCGACCCCGGTGGAAAGCTGGGCGCCGCCGATCGTCTTGATGTAATCAACGGTCCAGTCGTTAAAAGTTTCCCGCAACAAGGTGAGGGTGAAGCTTAACGCGGCCACGATCCAAAAACCGCGGGTACGCACCAAGCCCCCGATTAATGCCCAGCTAACCCCCCCGGCCCCACCCGATTTGTCGTGGGGTTGGGCGCTACGATCATTGGGTAAGATCCAGAAGCAAAGCGCGAGTAAACCGGTTAAAAGCAAGGCGGGGGCGGACATGACGACCTGCCAACTATGCCCGCTCCAGTTGGAAATTTGTCCGGCCAAGGCGATGGCGGCGGCCCCGCCGAAGACATAGCTCAAACTCAAAACGGCTAGGGCAAAGGCAAGATTTTTGGGGCCAAACCAAGGGGGGATCTGCTTGATCATGCTCGCCCATGCGGCCGAGCCGCCAAAGCGATTAAACGCATAAACCAGAGCCAACATGCCAAGGGAGGGAGCCAGCGCGGTCGCCGCGCCAAACGCAGCTACCATAGTTAAGGCGGCCAAAAAACCGTTCCGTCCACCCCAGCGATCGACCAAGGGGCACAAGAACATTTTACCTAAAGCGTAAGCAAGGGTCCCGGCGCTTGCGATGCGTCCTACCTGCTCTTTAGTGGCAGAAAATTGTTCTTGGAGTAAGGGAACGGCGACCGAGTAATTTTTGCGACAGAGGTACACCCCCATGTAGCCGACGACGAGCACCCCTAATAGTAACCAAGAGCGCTGAGAATCGGGGGTGGGCTGGGCGGGCGACATGCAAGCGATCGGAGGCCTCAAATTTCACTGACGACTCTTGTTTGACGCACGCTGCGAAACAGCCCGCGGTAGTTAGTCGGGGCGAAACCAGCATTGATCATGACGGCCAGGGGCAGACCGGTGGGCAGCGTTTGGCGGAGTACATGGGCCAAAAACGCTTGATCGGTTTCAAAGCTATTGCCAAAGGCCGCGAGGACAAAGACGGGTTGCTCGGAATCGGATTGGGCTTGGCCTTCGGCGGCTTGGACAATTTCGATCAGTTTAGTGACTTTGCCCTCAGCGTACGTTACTGGGTAAAGTAATTCTCTGGTCAGCTTTCCCTCGGCGGTCTTGACCTGGATACCGTGCAAATTTTCCGGGGGTAAGGCCAAGCTAGCTGCGGCGCCGCGCACAAAAAACTGGGCGCTCGCCGACAGGATGTGCTGTTCTACTCCTGCTTTAGCCAGGCCGTCGAAGATCGTCCTTGAAGCGGCGAAATAAAATTTGCGTAAGGTCGTGTCGAAATGCGCTGCAGCCAAGTCAAGCAAGTCTTGCTCTGAAGCGCCGGCAAAGATTTGCGCTAAGAAGGGATAAGCGAGCCAACAGCCTATCCGTTCACTGAGCTGGCGGTAATCCTGTTGCCAGCGCTGGTAACCGATCCCATCGCTGCTGTATTCTGGAGAGTGGCCCTGCTCAATGGCGAGGCGCACAAGCCCGGGATAGAGTTCCTGTCCCTCAGCGTGCAATCCCTCGGAGCAATCACCGCGCAGGAGGGTGCCGTCCAAATCCCAAAACGCGAATAAACGCGCTTTGGGGCGTAGGGCTAACAAAGCCGCCCGCAAGTCGAGCAACTCAGCGAGCAGTTCGGCCGCGTGCGACTCGGTAGGACTGAGAGTCACGATCTTTAGACTTTACGGTAGGCCACCAACTGATTGTCGACGGTGCCGTCGTCGTAGAAGTCGACCAAGGCGTAGGCAGGGGGGAATTCCTGATAATCGCCTTTCCACCAGCCGCCGCTGACGGCTCCGTTGCAAAGGTAGCGCACGCCAAGATAAGTGACGTCATCGGCCAGATGCACGTGGCCGCTAAGGCAGACTTTTACATTGGGGTGTTTATGGAACAGATTTTTGATGCGGCGAGCGTCGATGTGCGTCCAGGCGCCGGGTACGACCCAGCTCCCGCTGGATTCCAGGTCGTCATCAAAAAACACGCACACACTGAGCAAAGGAATGTGGGAGAGAATGCAGATATGAGTGGAGGCGGCAACGGCGGCCAGATCGCGGGCCAGCCAAGCGAATTGAGCATCATCGAGTCGGGCGGTGTAGCCATGTTTATTGGCGTAGTCGATCATCATGCTATCCAAGACCACAAAGTGCCAGCCGGCTTGGTCAAAGGAGTAATAGCGGTCCTTCATGCCGAGCCGCTCGAGGGCGAGACCTTTACCAAAATGAGGGTCGGCGGCGAGTTCGGGTTGGTCGCGCAAAGCCCAACCGAAGACGTCGTGATTGCCCAGCGCGAGTTTATAGGGGGTCTTAACTTCCGCGGAGAAAATCTTAGACCACAGGTCCCACTGGGCGATGGATTTGGCCTTTTCGGTTTTGAGCGAATCCATGATCAAATCGCCGCCGAAGAGCAAAAGCTCTGGCTTATCGATTTGAGTCTGCGCATGACGCAGGGCGGAGGTCATGCCTTCAGGAGGATTCTGGAATCCATCCATTTGGGGCATAACGTGGATGTCGGTGAGGTGGGCCGCGCGCAGCACGCGTTGGCGACGGGGAGAGGGAGCGGTGGCAGCAAAGGCGGCCGGGGCCGCAGGCGAAGCGAGGAGGGCTGCGCCGAGGGCGAGCGAGCTAGAGTTTTGCAAAAAAGTACGACGATTCATGGCGGGTAAAAAGATAAAGAGGCAAAGACGATCCGGGGAACCGGATCGCCTTTGGTGAAATGAAATCAGCTTTTAAAGCGGGATCAGAAACCGAGATTAACCGAGATGGTGAGCGTGCGAGGGGCCCCGATATTGTAGAGCATGGTGGAGCCGGTAGGATCGCTCTTCACGTAACCTTGGTCATTGGTGGAAACCGCGCCGAGGTAGCTCTTATCGAAGAGATTGATGACGTTAAAATCAAAGCCTACGCTGCGGATGAATTCACGGCCCGTGAAGGTGCGATTGTAGCCGAAATTGAAGTCAAACACGGTGTAAGCTTTGGTGGCATTATCATTGTTGTACGTGCCGTAGAGTTTGCCGGTGGACTTACCGACGAGGCCGGAGCTGATGCCATTTTTCTTGTAGAGCACACCGTAGGAGATGATGCGATCGGGAGTGTCGACGACCGTTTTACCTTTGGTGATCGTGCCATCGGGCGTATTGGCCGTGTAGGTAGCTTTAGTGGTGCTGAGGGTGCCCATGAGGCTGAAGCCTTCGCCGAGACGGTAATTGGTACCCAATTCGATGCCGTAGGATTCAAGCCCGCCGACGTTGACTAAGACGCTGCCGGCACCGGTGTTCGTGTAATCCTTGGCGGCGGTGCCGCTGAGGTTGACGATTTTGTCGGTGTACTTGATCCGATAGGCGGTGGCGCTGAGGCCGACATTGCGACCGGCATAGCGGTAACCGAAGTCGAGATTGTCGGCGTACTCGGGTTTTACGCGGGAATAATCGGTGCCGGTGGCGGTAACGTTATCGGTGAAGATCGTGTCTTTAAGGGCCGAGAAGTTACCGGTGTAGCTAGCGAACACTTCGCTGAGGGAATCGATTTTGTAAATCGCCCCTAGGCTAGGCAGGGCTTTAGAATTGGATTTAAGTTTTTTCGAGTAGGTCGAACCATCAGATTGCAGGAGTGATTCGGTGCCTTCGAAATCGATCCGGAAGTATTTGACGCCTGCATTGAGCACGAGCTTGTCCATCGTGAATTGATCTTCGGCAAAGAACATATTCGTGGTGGTGCGGTACTTCCAGTGGAAGGACTCGAGGTAGGGGACATTGTTGTAGGCGGAGCTTAGGGTGGGATCGATGACGGCGTGCCAAGTGCGGTGGCGTTCACGATCTTGCATTTCAGTCCACAGGCCGGCGCGAAGCGTGTTAGCGGTGCCGACTTTTAGTTCGAAGGCTAGGTTAGCACCAAAACGGTTGTTCAGGTAGCGACTGAAGCGGGCCGTAGAAAGGGGCTTCGCGGCAGTTTGTTGCGCGGAGGTGAGCCAGGTGTAGGTATTGATATTCCAGTAATCAGCGGGAGCGGCGCCGGTCGCGGGGTTATAGGGCAAGATATCCGCGCCTGAAGCATCAGCAAAAAAAACTGTGCCGGCTTTGCCTGGCGCGGTATAATTGCTCAACTTGGAGGGATTACCAGTCAAGTCGAAGCGGCGCACTTGATAAGGGGGCAGAAACTGGCCTTTGCCTTCTTGATGGGCCCAGTAGGGTTGAATGGAAAACTTGAGATCGTCTGAGAGGGGCAGTTCGAATTTAACGTAGCCTAGGCTGTTCGTGCGGATGGTGGTCCAGGTGGGAGCGTAGTTTTGGTCTGGATAGGGCTTGCCGGTGAAGGTGTAGGTCAGTCGGTCGTTGTGCGGGTCCTGGGCGAATTGTTGCAGGGAAACACCTTGAAAATTGATTTCAGGGTTCACGTTATCAAGGCCGAGATAAGAAGTGATCTTGAGATTACCAACTTGGGAAACGGCCTTGGTATCAAGGTGAAGACGTTTAGTTAAAGCGGAATCGCCGCCGATGTAATCGCGGATCCATTTATCATTTTGCTGAGCGGAAAAGCTCATGAACGCTTGGGTGGTACCGTCCAAGATTTTGCCCGTATCGAGGCGGATAAAGGAGCGCGAGAGGGCAAAGGAACCGCCCGTGAATTTCGCGAGGACGCTCATTTGATCGGAGGGCCGATCGGTGTAGTACGCGAGGGTACCACCAAGGGCCTGCGTGGAGGCGGAGCTGATCTCAGCCGCGCCTTGGGAAACAACCACGTTGGCGACATTCTCGATGTCGACGTAGCGGTTAGGCTTAGCGCCGCCACCGTAAGAGGTGTAACCGGTGGTGACACCGTCGACGCTGAAGCCGAGTTGAGATTCGGTGAAACCACGGATGTTGATGCGCGTGGACCAATCGTCACCGCCAATAGCATCGCCTTGCGACAGGCTGACGCCGGGCAGGTACTTGATGACATTAATCACACTGGCCGCAGCGGGCTGAAGGGCGATTTGCTGACGATCCGCGATCGTGTTGGCGGTGGAGGCAGCAACGTGCTGAACCACGAATTTCTCGAGTGAGATGGTTTCGTCCTTGGTGGGGGCAGTTTGAGTTTGAGCCGAGGCGAGCGCCGTGACTAGTAAAGCGCTGCAGGTGTAGCGCCAGAATGTTTGGTTGTGTTTCATCGTTTACGACAAACGGAGACGGCTGATGACGTCGTCAATATGCATTAGCTCCGTGACATGGACTTAACCTTGCCGCTACTTAATCTACATAATTGCCGCGCAATTGTAGCGCGCTTGTAGACTAAATGTAATTTGACAAAAAACCATTACGTGCAGCGCAAGATGCTGCTGCAGGGACGAGAACTCCTAAGCACGCCCAAGAGCAGAACGCCGTTTCCTGCGCCCCCCCCCGCGATCTGCGTCTCCCCCGCCCACCCCTCGTTCCCGCTAACCGCTTCAGACTGAAGCTGGTCGCGCCTGCCCTCAACTGGTACCCGGGGTGGGGGTCGAACCCACAAGACTTGCGTCGG
>CAIOCT010000107.1 GCA_903856725.1 uncultured Verrucomicrobiota bacterium | reverse complement strand
CGGGCTGTAGCGTAGTCTGGTAGCGCGCTTGCATGGGGTGCAAGAGGTCGTGAGTTCGAATCTCACCAGCCCGACCATTTTAAGCATGGTAATATCGGTCATTGGGGGCGCGCGGCTTGGATTTGCCTGAAGCAAAAAATCCCGCTCGCCGCAGATTTTATGATCTGTAATTATAGTCCGATGGATGCAGTTCAATCGCACTGGAGGGAACGTCGGGCCGTCGCATGGCCGGTCTTGCTAGCTGGAACCATCACCTGGTGTTCAGGCTTCGCCGTGGTCAATATTGCCGCTACGGTATTCGCGTCCGATAAGGTGGGGCATTTTGCGATTTATGGGACGCTGGCAACAGCCGTGGTGCGTTTGCCCGCCTTAGTCCGGTGGCCGTTCCTAGGCGCTTGGTGGGCCCTTGTGCTCACCTCCGCCTATGGTTTGGGTGATGAATTTCGACAGAGTTTTACAATTATTCGAATGTTTGAGTGGGCAGACTGGCTGGCTGATAGCTTGGGGGCAGGTGTGGCCGTTGGGCTTTATCTGCACTGGACGAGTTACCGCCGCTTACTGGAAACACCGCTAAAATTTAAGAGGCCCCTACCCAGCAATAAGCCGCGATCGGCTGATGGTTTAGCGCCGTGAGGGCGCGGGTAATTTGATAAAAGCTCCGGGTTGAAATTAAGCCCAAATCCGTGCCTACTTTCGACAGATGAATCCTGCTGAAGCTCAATCCCAGATGGCTGCCTTGCGTGCGCAAGTGGCGCGGCATGATGAGCTGTATTATCGGCAAGCCCAGCCAGCTGTCAGCGATTTTGAGTATGATCGGCTGAAGCGGGAGTTGGCTGACTTCGAGCGGCAATTTCCGCAATGGGCCGCTCAGGATTCCCCCACGATGCAGGTGGGGGATGATCGCTCAGCCGGTTTCGTGACGTATCGTCATCGGCAACCCATGCAGAGTCTTGATAATACTTACTCTGAAATTGAGCTTCGCGCTTTTCATCAGCGGTTGGTGAAATTATTTGGCCGCGACGATCTGCACTATGTGGTGGAACCCAAAATCGACGGGCTGGCCGTGAGCGTGACTTACGAAAATGGTAAGTTAGTTAAGGCGGTGACGCGTGGCAATGGAGTGGAAGGGGATGATATTACAAATAATGCGAAGACTATTTATTCACTTCCGCATCAATTACAGGCTATCGAGCATCAGTCTTGGCCTGAGATTATTGAAATTCGGGGCGAGATTTTTTTAACCCTCGCGGAGTTTCAGCGCATTAATCAAGCGCGCGAAGAAGCGGGTGAGCCGCTTTATGCTAACCCGCGTAATCTTGCGGCTGGAACGATTAAGCAGCTTGATCCCAAGGAAGTCGCCCTGCGAAAACTCGAAATTGTCCTTTACGGTCTGGGCTTCTGCCGACCAGCAGTGACCGACACTCAACTTAATTTTCATGCTTTGGTTAAACAGTGGGGTTTGCCTACGGTAGAACGTTATTGGCCGGCGAGTGGCGCTGATGGTATCGAGGGCGCGGTTCGCGCTTTAGATGCCCTGCGGCATTCTTTTGCCTATGGGACCGACGGCGCTGTGGTGAAATTAAATTCTTTGGGTTTACAGCGTGAGGCAGGGGAGACGGCTAAAGCTCCCCGCTGGGCCATCGCTTATAAATTTGAACCGGAGCAAGCGGAGACGCGCATCAACGCCATCACTGTGCAGGTCGGTCGCACCGGAGTGCTGACGCCCGTAGCAGAATTGGCGCCAGTTCTGCTGGCCGGCTCAACGGTGGCTCGGGCGACGCTGCACAACCAAGCAGAGATCGCTCGTAAGGATATCCGAGTGGGCGATTGGGTTTTAGTTGAGAAAGCGGGGGAGGTTATCCCTGCGGTCGTGGCCGTGAATTTAAAGAAACGCACCCCGGAATGTCAGGTTTATCAATTTCCATCTCAGTGCCCGATTTGCTGCACCGCCACAATTCAACTAGTGGAGGAGGTCGCACTCCGTTGTCCCAATATTAATTGTCCGGCGCAGGTGCGGCGACGTTTAGCTCACTTCGTTTCTAAGGCTTGTCTCGATATTGACGGCTTAGGCGAAGCGATGATTAATGATTTAGTAGCGCAAGGTTGGGTGAAGGAATTGCCTGATTTATTTAAATTACAGCGAGAAGATTTATTGACGCTTGGTAAGAGCGTCGAGAAATCGACCGATAAATTATTAGCGGCAATTAGCGCTAGTCAGCATTGCGACCTTTGGCGCTTAATTCATGGGCTGGGGATTCCCCACGTAGGGGTCGCCGCCTCGAAGGACCTCGCAGCTCATTTTCGTGATATTGAGGCACTGGCAAATGCCCAGCTGGAGAATTTTATTCTCAATAAAAAAAGCGTAATTGAGGGCATCGGTGAGACCATGGCTCGGGCGATTATCGGCTATTTTAAGGAGCCGCGAAATCGTGCGATGATCACAACTTTATGGCAGGTGGGTCTAAGACCTCAGGCCCCCGTGGCCCAAGCTCCATCGAGTAGCCTGCTGGCCGGAAAAACTTTTGTCCTTACCGGTACCTTGCCACAGTTGACGCGTGAAGAAGCTGCCGCGCAAATTGAAGCCGCTGGCGGGAAGGTTTCGAGCAGTGTGAGCAAAAAAACGAACTATGTGCTAGCTGGTGTAGAAGCAGGATCTAAACTCGCTAAAGCCAAAGAGCTCGGGGTGCTCGTCATCGATGAAGATGAATTCAAGCGCATGCTAGCCGGTAGTGGTAAAATCTGACCAGGCTCCTCGAGGGTTCGAGTTTAGCTGATTTAAGTAGCAGCGGGGTAGCCCTCTGCCCAGGGAAAGCGGGGGCTCACTGCTCGAGCGTCGAACTTAATAGCCCTGTCGCTGCAATTGTGCCTGCAGTTCCCGCTGAAAGGTCTGCACATCCGCTGGGCTGGGCTGATAACCCTTCTGAGGTGTATCCAGCATCAGGCGACCTTGCTGGTCGAGGGCCCATTTACCTGAGACACCGTCGCTAAAGGTTACTGTACCGCTAACAACCGTTCCGGGACGCATGATGCGATCAACCTCGAGTGTGAGCGTGCTTGCGCCATGGTTTGTGTCGTCTTCGGCGGGCAAATTAGCCTCGTCCGAGGCCTCAGGAGTACCATCAACACCGTCAGTCGATTCTTCCGCTGTAGGTTGGCGCGGTGGGGCTTGGTCGACAGCTGGAGCTGTCTTCGTGACATCAGAAGCATCCGCCTTTGGGGCTGCGTTTTTTAGTTCCAGTCCCAAGTCATCCACAAGAAAGCGCACATCCATGTAGGTCATCGAGACCTTGAATTGCTCATTTAGCTTCTTTTGGACTAAGGATAAGTTGTCGCCAGCGGCGACCCAGGCGGCGACGGCTTGTTTTTGTTCAGGAGTGAGGGACATCTGATTTTTGATACTGAGTGCTCGTTGGTAGCTGATGGAAAAACCGGGTAGTTCTTCGGCTAATCGCGAAACGCGAAAGGGCGCCCCAGCTTACTTTGTCAGCTGGCTCTTGAGGAAATCAACGCTGCCGCGAACGGAGTCATCTTGCTCCATCATATTTTCAACGGTTTTAACGGCGTGAATAACGGTGCCGTGGTCGCGGCCGCCAAAAGCTTGGCCGATTTCTTGGAGCGAGTGGCGGGTGAGCTGCCGGGACAGATACATCGCGATCTGCCGAGGGAAGGCGATGGCGCTAGGCCGGCGCTTGCTGGTCATATCGGAGTGACGAATCTGATAATGATCGGCAACGCGTTTCTGGATTCCCTCAATATTGAGACGATTTTGAGCTTCCTCCATTAATACATCTTTGAGCAACAATTCGGCCGAGGCCAGGTCCAGCGTTTTCCCCGTCAAGGCTGCATAACTAGAAATTTTAATCAGCGCTCCCTCGAGGCGGCGGATATTTTTCGAAATATGCTGTGCCATGAATTCAATCACGGGCATGGGCAGAGTAACCTTGAGGGTGGCTGCTTTGGTTTTGAGAATAGCAACGCGCGTTTCAAAATCCGGCGATTGGATATCGGCGGATAGGCCCCATTGAAAACGGGAGACGAGGCGTGCTTCGAGCGTAGCGATTTCTGTAACAGGACGATCGCTGGAAATTACGATCTGCTTTTGTGATTCGAACAGGTCGTTAAAGGTGTGGAAGAATTCTTCCTGAATGCGCTCTTTGCCTGCCAAGAACTGCACATCGTCCACCAGGAGAACATCCACGCTGCGGTAGCGTTGCCGGAACTTGGTTAACGCATTTTCCTGAATAGCGTGAATGTATTCATTCGTGAATTTCTCGGTGGACAGGTAGGCGATGCGCGCCTCGGGATTGCGCTGGAGGATGCTATGGCCAATAGCATGCATGAGGTGGGTCTTGCCGAGACCCGTCGACCCGTGAATAAAAAGGGGATTGTAGGCTTGGGCGGGGGCCTGGGCTACGGCGAGAGAAGCAGCGTGTGCCAATTGATTGTTTGGACCGACGACAAAATTCTCGAAAGAGTTGCGAGGATTGAGTGAGCCGGCTGAGGCCAAGCGCTCATCGTAGCGCAGGGTTCGTTTAGCTTGGGGGGCGCGACTCTTGGGCTCGGTGATCGGGGCGGAGGCTTCGCCGCCTGGCTGATCAGCTTTCTTAAGTGAAACATGCACCATGCGTCCTGCTGCTAGCCGTAGGCGCTGTGAAATAAGGTCGAGATAGTTATCGTGAATCCAAATGGCCGCAAAGTCGTTGGGCACCGCCAAAACGAGGGAATCTTCAGTGACGGCGAGGCAGCGTAGGGGCTCAAACCACATCTGGAACACATCCTCCGGGAATAATCCCTTGAGGTCACATTTTACTGTTTCCCAGAGATTGGATTGGAGGGTGGCGTGGGGCATAACGGAGATGAGATAGTTAGTGATTAATTCACACCTCAGCAACTGCATTTGCGACAACTACCGTAGCATCTCCCGTAAGCCGAAAATCACAAGGGAAAGGGGGGGTGGCGATCACTCGTCTTCAGACCAAATTGGGCTGTAGGTAGGGTGATTTTGACCAGAATCTGGGAAAACCTTGGATAAACCGGAGTACTGAGTACGCGGCGGAGTTGGCAAAGAACAAGCGAAAGGAAGGAACAGTAAAAGTAACTTCGCGACTAACGTGAATCACAAAATACCTTTCAAGCGCAACTTTCCGACATCTTGTTCACAGTAGCGTGGGGGATAACTTTTCTGATTTTAGGGTTGCGAAAGTTGGGACACCCCTTGCGCCCAGTTGTGAGAGGGAAACTTAGGCCGAGGTAAGCGGCGGCAACAAAGGTTCGGGCTCAGCCCACTTACCGTGCTCACGAATGAGCGCAATGAGGCGTGCATCAGCCTCCGCTTCGGGAATGTTGTATTGGACGCAATTTTTCCCGACGTAGAGGTTGATTTTTCCAGGAGCGCCGCCGACGTAGCCAAAATCTGCATCGGCCATTTCCCCTGGGCCGTTTACAATACAGCCCATAATGGCTAATTTGACGCCTTTAAGATGCCCCGTCTGGGCGCGTATCCGCTGGGTGGTGCTCTGCAAATCAAAGAGGGTTCGGCCGCAACTCGGGCAGGCGACAAATTCTGTTTTGGACAGACGGGCCCCAGCGCCTTGGAGAACATTATAAGCAAGGAGAGTGGCGCGAGCGACATCGGGTTCGGTCTCAATGCTAATTAAATCACCGATCCCATCACAGAGGAGACTGCCGCTCAGGAAACTCGCTTCGAGCAAGCGCGACAGATAGTCCGGATTATTCTGCAGGGCGTTGGCGGCCGTGTTGCGAATCCAGATGGGAGCCCGATTGCCGAGGTTTGCTAAATTTTTTGCGAGCTCGCGATAGGCTCCCAAAGCATGGCCGGAGGTAGGGCTGAGGTGGCGCGTTGCGAGGGTGAAGATCAGGCTAGCATCACCGAGAGAGCGCAGGATCGGTGTGTAGGCGAGAAAGTCTTCAGGCGCAATTTGGGCTGCGAGATGCTGTCCATGCCGACGCACAATAGCGACAAATTCGGAGAAAATTGTCTGATCGGCTGGACCAAATGCACGGGTGAGTATGAATCGGCCGGGGGTCGCCGCGAGCATGGGCTCCAGGGACGCCGGTGATAGTTCTGTGTTGAGCTCGAGGACTAAAAAACGAACGGGTTGAGTGAGCGAGAATTGCAGCGCTGCCACCGTCGCTAAATCGGCCTTGATATTAATCGGCAGCAATAAGCCTTCAGCGGGAGTATCTTTGAATTTGGAGGTGGCTAGGGATTGGCTGGTTGCCGCGAGCTCAGTTAAGGTGGTGCGAACGATGACGCGGGGTGGTTGCGCTGGCCCAACCAAGCAGGTTGCCGCCAGCGGTAAGGTGGTGGTGGGGCGCCGCGTAAAATGATAGGGGTCTATTTCGGCTGCTCGGGTTGCGCCTGAAGTTGGCTGGGGCAGAAGCGTTGATTTATTTTTATGCCATTGGCTCATCGCTTTATCTGCGATCGCCCTAGCCACGGGAATTTCATAGACGGAATCTTCGGTCAGTGACACCCGGATTGTGTCGCCGAGACCATCGAGCAGCAAACTGCCGATGCCGATGGCACTTTTAATCCGACCATCTTCTCCATCGCCGGCTTCGGTGACGCCGAGGTGCAGCGGGTAGTGCATGTCCTCTTGTCGCATGCGATCTACTAACAAGCGGTAAGCTTGAATCATCACCTTGGGGTTGCTGGCTTTCATCGAAAGCATGATGGCATGGTAGTCATGCGCGCGGGCAATCCGAAGGAATTCTAAGGCGCTCTCAACCATGCCGAGCGGGGTATCGCCATAGCGGTTCATGATGCGATCAGAGAGTGAACCGTGATTAGTACCAATGCGCATGGCTCGCCCCAGCGTCTTGCTGCGGAGAACGAGCGGGGAAAATAAATCATGCAGCCGCTGGAGTTCTGAATCATAATCAGAGTCCGAATATTCCTTAACGGCGAATTTCTTTTTATCGGCGTAGTTGCCTGGGTTAACCCGCACTTTTTCCACGTGCTCGACTGCTTCCATCGCCGCTGCTGGCAGGAAATGAATATCCGCCACCAGTGGCACGTGAGCAAAGCCCGCTGCTGAAAATTGAACACGAATGTCGCGCAGGCATTTTGCTGCTGCTACATTGGGGGCGGTGATCCGGATAATTTCGCAGCCCACTTCGGCGAGCGCGATCGATTGCCGGACGGTTGCGGCTACGTCCTGAGTGTCACTGGTGGTCATCGACTGCAGGCGAATCGGATGATTTTCGCCGACGCCGAGATTGCCAACCATCACGGCGACGGTTCGGCGACGAAGGGTATGCGAACGGGATGCGCAGTAGGACATAACAGAAAATCAATCAATAACCGGAAGGGACTGGCAAGCGTGGGTCGCCAAATAACGTGATAAATTGAACTCAGCGAAGGCGGGCATCCTGCTAGGCTGACAACCAGCGGCTTAGGGTTTAGTAGGTTCAGCCGTTTTTTTCTGCTGCTCGGCGGCATCCCGCGCTTGCGTCGCTGCTTTAGATTCCCGGGCCATGCGCGGTAAATCACCAAACAGCGTCACGTAGGCCATCATCGAAAGGAGCAAAACTACAAACACGCTCTGGATAGTGGCGACCATTTTGATCGGTAAATCTTTCCCGCGTAGTTTCGCGATGGTCGCAAAGGCCATATGCCCGCCATCGAGCACGGGAATCGGCAGTAGGTTGAAGATCGCGAGGTTCACATTTATTAAGATGATAAACCAGAGTAGGAGGCGAAAATCGACTTGGGCAAATTGGTGGACGCGGTCAGCGATCCCGAGGGGGCCACTCAGCTTTGATATGCCAATATTGGAATTCGGGCTAAGTAAACTTTGCAGCGTGCGCCCCGTCCACACGGCCTTATCCCAAACCTGTTCCCAAGGGGGCGTACGAATGGTTTTCAACGTGAGCGCCCCGCGCAGTTGAACGCCCAGTCGGTAGACATCTCGTTTAGTTTCTGGATCGTTTATTTTAGCCGGTACAACTGTTACTTGATTGATTTGGCTCTCACGCAGGTAGGTCAGCGTTACGGGCTTTTCGCCATTCAGGCGTAAATAATCCGCGATGAAGCCAACGTAGCCGACGGGTTGACCATTAATGTGGGTAATGACATCACGAAATTTAAGACCAGCGGCTTCGGCGGGGCGGCCCGCTTGGACTCCGGCGATCGTTACTTTAGCTGCTGGTTCAATGCCAATTTCGCGTACTTCTTCCGCGCCAACTAATTCAGGGACCAAGGTGGCGCGCTGCGCTTTGCCTTCATGGGTGAATGCAATTTCTACACTCGGTCGGCCTTGCGGAGTGCGGCCGCTGCCGAGGACCACTAATTGGCCGATATCACTGAGCGTTTTAACCGTCTTGCCATCGACCGTTAGAATAACATCGCCACTTTTCAGCCCGGCGAGAAAGGCCGGTCCCGGAGCTGATTTTCCGTTGGGCAGTTCGATCGTCGGGTGAACAAAGCCGATTTTCGTAGTTTGTTCTTCCTCTACCACCGGCTGGCCCACGATCCACAAAATGGAGGCGAGGGTAAAAGCAAAGAGTATGTTGAAGACCGCACCGGCGACAAAGACGATGAGCTTGGTGCTATAAGAGATCGGTGGAAGTTTGGCTGCGTTGGGGTCAACTTCGCCTTCAAGTCCGCTGAGATCCGCGAGTTGGGGTAAAGCAACGTAGCCACCGAGGGGTAGCCAGTTGATACGGTATTCAACGCCGTCTTGGCCGGTGCGAGAGAAAATGGCGGGACCGAAGCCAATCGAAAAACGCGAGACTTTTAGGCCCCGACGACGGGCCGCGAGAAAGTGGCCTAGTTCATGCACAAAAATTGACCCACCAAAAAAAAGAATGATCAGGAAAATTGACCAAATATTACCGAGTAAAGAAGTGAAGGTGGCGGCTGACATTATAGAGAGAGGAAGTGGTGGGCGATTTTACGGGCTTCAGTATCAGCCGTTAGTACTTGTTCTAAGGAAGTCGGATCAAAGATTTTAATATGCGACAGAGTTTGTTCGATGATCTGAGGAATCGCAAGGAACGGAGCTCGTTTTTCTAGAAAGGCCGCTACGGCCACTTCGTTTGCGGCATTGAACACGGCGGGGGCGATTCCGCCGGCGATCATGGCTTCCTTAGCTAAACGGAGGCACGGATAACGTTGTTCGTCGACTGGGCGAAAATCGAGGGATAGCAAACGATCTAACGCCAGCGCTGAGTCCGTGCTCGTGTAGGCTCGATCAGGGTAGAGGAGGGCGTGCTGAATCGGGAAAGTCATCGAGGGCGGACATAACTGCGCGAGGAGTGAGCCATCCGTAAATTCCACGAGCGCATGCACGATGCTTTGGGTATGCAGGACCGCCTGGCATTGCGCGGGCTGCAGTCCAAAAAGGTGCTGGGCTTCGATCAGTTCGAGTCCCTTGTTGGCAAGAGTCGCTGAATCGACGGTAATTTTGGGGCCCATCGACCACGTGGGATGGCGGAGAGCATCAGCGGTGGTGACGGTGCTTAGCTGAGCGATCGGCCAGTCGCGAAAAGCACCCCCGGAGGCCGTTAAGACCAAGCGCCGTACATCGCGGGGATGGTGACCTTCAAGACATTGGAAGACTGCATTGTGCTCGCTGTCCACTGGGAGCAAGCGACTCCCGCTCGCGCGGGCGGCCTCCATTACAAATTTGCCAGCGAGCACGAGGATTTCTTTGGAGGCTAGCGCGATCGTTTTTTTAGCGGCGATGGCGGCAAGCGCGGGTTGCAGGCCGGCTGTACCGACGACGGCGATTAAAATAATATCGGCCTCAGGCAAGGTGGCTAATTCACTCAGGCCATTGGCGCCGCCATAAAATTGAGTGCCAGCCGGAAAATCCGCACTCTGGCATGCGGCGGAATAGGCGGCCGGGTCATAGACCCCAACATGACGCACGCCAAACTTCCGCGCAATTTCTGCTAGTTCGGTTTGTTTGCTGTGGGCCGCAACGCCGATCAGCTCCAAGCGATCACGGTGGGCGGTGATGACGCGCAGCGTGCTTTCTCCAATGGAACCAGTAGCTCCGAGAAGTACGACGCGGCGTTTAGGGATTTTAGTCACAGCGAACGAAGAGTTTTAAGCCCCGCGGCTTACTAGATCGATCTCGCGTGCGCAGCGTCGACTAGCTAGGGCCGTAATGCGTCGGCGATTCATTATTCTACAAACAACAAAATGAAATAGGCGACGGGAGCTGTCAGAATCAGGCTATCGGTCAGGTCAAAGGCGCCACCAATTCCAGGGATAAGTTCGCCGGTATCTTTGGCATCGGCGCGACGTTTAATCACGGATTCGATCAGATCAGAAATAATTGCAACGATGGCGAGAGGTACGGCCAAGATTGCTGCGAGAGTGGGAGTGAAGCTCTCCGGAAGTAAGTCAGCGGCAAAAAAAGCGATAGCTGCGCCAATGCCTGCGGCAATTAGCACTCCGCCGAAAGCGCCTTCCCAGGTTTTTTTAGGACTAATATTGGGTGCCAGTTTATGCCGGCCGATCGCGAGTCCTGTTAGCAGGGCGCCAACATCGCAAAATTTTGCGACGGCGATTACCCAGAGGCAGAGGGTTAGATTGGCGCTGCTGTCGCTATCGCGCATCAGAATACCAGTCAGAAATTGCAACATGAACGGAATATAGAGCAGGCCACCGATGGTAGCGGCGATCGTTTCTACGCGAACGTCGGCGTCGCGCTCGCGCAGCACCCGGACGCAAGCAACGAGTAAGGCCAAGACCAATAGTCCTGAGGCGAGGTTCGCTGTCTCGTAATTTTCCTGTAGAAAAAAAGTGAGGTAGTAGGGTCCGGCGGTAATTAATCCACTAACCAAGATGCCCATCCAGCGGAAAGGGCGGGCGCCCATTTTTTCTGTGAGTCCATAAAATTCATGGAGGGTGAGGGCCGAGAGCAGTGTTAGCAGGACTACGGCCGCATGGGCGCCGAAATACCAGAGGCTGCTAAGGACAATGCTCCAGAGAGCGAGGGTGCTGATAATGCGGGATAGCACGGAATAAGTAGGTTGGGCTGAGTTAACGGGGGCCAGTCTTAATTTGCTCGCTGGTTAAACCATAACGGCGTTCGCGTTGGGCGTATTCAGTAATGGCTGACTGCAGATCGGCTTTCTGGAAGTCGGGCCATAAAACTGGGGTGAAAACGAGTTCAGCATACGCGCATTGCATGAGCATGAAATTACTGACGCGCTGCTCACCGGAAGTCCGAATCAGCAGGTCGGGGTCAGGAATTGCGCTGGTGTAGAGGTAACGGCTAAAATTCTCCCAAGAGCACTCGGCCAATTTTTCGGTACCCCCGAGTACGGCAGCGGCGTAATGCTGGGCCGCATCAGCTAGCTCGGTGCGGGCGCCGTAGTTCAGCGCGAGCACCAGATGCCATTCGGTGAAATCTTTGGTCGCATCAATGACTCGCTTCAGTTCACGTTGAACATTGGCGGGCAGGGCATCAGTGCGGCCAATCGTGAGCAGACGGACACGATTTTTAATCAAATTATCCAGCTCACGCTTCAGGAAATAATCGAGCAGCCCCATCAAGCCAGAAACCTCGTCGGCTGGGCGTTTCCAGTTTTCAACCGAGAATGCGTACAGCGTTAGATACCGAATCCCGAGTTCACGGGCGGCGTCGACAATGGTGCGAACGGTTTCCACCCCACGGCGGTGGCCTTCGAGTCGCGGCAGGCCGCGGGCTTGGGCCCAGCGACCATTGCCGTCCATGATAATGGCGACGTGCTGGGGGATTTTTTCGGGAGCGGGCGAAGGCATGCGCAGGAAGCAGATTTAGCTCAGCGGCCATCGGTTTGACAAGGGGCGATTCGAGATAATCTTAGGGTATGGCTATCCCGCTCACCCCCGCTGAATGTCAGGCTGCCTTGACGGATCTGCCTGGCTGGAGTATGGAAGCTGACGCGCTCGCGAAGACCTTCGAGTTTCGTACATTTCGCGAGGCGATGTCGTTTATCTTGCGCGTCAGCTATGAGGCTGAGGCCATGAATCACCACCCTGAGTGGACCAATCAGTATGGTCGCGTTGCGCTCCGTTTGAGCACGCATGATGCGGGGGGCAAGGTCACCCTCAAAGATTGTGCACTTGCGCAGAAAATTCAGGCCCTCTCGTGGGTCGGGTAGGCGCAGCGGCCCAGCGAACGCCTTGCCCTGCGCTCAGCGTTAGAGCCCTTGGAAAAAATTAAAAATTCGATCGGCGTGTCCGGGCAAACCCTCGTGACCATAGTCGGGGTAAATCACGACATCCTTGGCGCTAGTAATTTTATTATAAGCGGCAAATTGGGTCGAAGGCGGGCAGATCATATCCATGAGGCCGGTGAACATGAGCACCTCGGCGCGGATGCGCGGGGCGAGATATTGGCAGTCAATATAGCCCAATTTCGTGAAAGTCGCCGCCGCGCGTTCGTGGCGCGGATCAAAGGAGCGGAAATAGAGGCGGAGTTCTTCGTAAGCGTCTTTAGCTAAATCCATCTCCCAGATGCGCTGGTAGTCGCAAAGAAAGGGAAAGATAGGAGCTGCCAACTTAATGCGTGGTTCGAGGGCGGCGCAGGCTAAGGTGAGGGCGCCCCCCTGCGATGGTCCGTAAGCGCCAACGCGGGCGGGATCAACTTCGGGGAAATTCATGACGATGCGCGCCAGCAAGGCGGTATCGAGGAATACTTGATGATAATATAATTTGCGTGGGTCGGCTTCATCGAGTCCACGGATAATATGACCACGCAACGTGTTTCCGCGTACTCCTCCAAGATCCTCGGAGCGACCGCCTTGGCCACGGCAATCGAGAGCTGCGACGCAGAAGCCGGCACTGACATAAGCAAGTTTATCCATCCAGTCACCGCTGTGGCCGGAATAACCGTGAAACTGCAGCACGGCAGGGCGACGACCGATGATGCTGAGCGGTCTTAGATATTTAGCATAGACTCGGGCTCCACCAATGCCCGTGAACCAAAGATCAAAGCATTGGGCAGTTGGCGACTGGAGCGTGAGACTGGGGCGCAGTTCGACTTGGGGGTCATGCGCCGCCAAGTCGCGAAGGGCTTGGTCCCAGTAAGCATCGAAATCAGCCGGACGCGGGTTGGTGCCTTGATACTTTAGCAATTGGGGGAGGGGCTGATCGAAGATAGGCATGATTTATCAGTAAGATAGAGTTTTAGAAACTGCGCAAGAAAGAGGATATTCGGAGATGGGTGCGCTCATTGAGTGAGTTAAATAACCGCAGACGGGAATCCGTTTGCTTCAATCACACGTACTCATACTCATAAAAATATGAGCAACCTTGCAACCGCCGCGGAAGTGGCTTGGACGCGTGATACCGTCGAACGGCTTAGAGCCAACATGCGGCTGACTATTAAGGGGAAAGATGAGGTGATTGAGCAGGCTTTGATTTGTATGCTGGCAAGCGGCCATTTGCTTATCGAGGACTTGCCTGGGGTAGGCAAAACCACGCTCGCTTATGCGCTCGCTCGCTCCTTGGACTGCACTTTTTCGCGTATTCAATTTACGAGCGATCTCTTGCCCACCGATGTTATCGGCGTCTCAATTTATGATGATACGGTGAAGGAGTTTATCTTTAAGCCAGGTCCCGTTTTCGCCAATATTGTGCTGGCCGATGAAATTAATCGCGCCACGCCTAAAACTCAATCAGCGCTGCTCGAAGTCATGGATCGCAGTAAGGTTACGGTTGATGGCGAAGCCCATTCAGTCGGTCAGCCCTTCATGGTGGTCGCCACACAAAACCCTGTGGATTATGAAGGGACTTTCCCTCTGCCGGAAAGTCAGATGGATCGTTTTTTAATGCGACTGCCAATGGGTTATCCCCAGCCTAATGACGAGTTGACCATTCTTCGCTCGGCACGTCTTGGGTATGATGCGATCGCGGTGAATCCCGTGGTCACTCGCGCTGAGGTTCTCCAAATGCAGGCGCTGGTCGGAAAGGTTTTTATTGAGGATAGTTTACTCGATTATCTTCTACGGTTGATCACGGCCACCCGTACCGAGGTGGAGTTTAAGGCTGGAGTGAGCGTGCGCGGCGGACTCGCGCTTCGGGTAGCGGCGCAGGCACGGGCGCTCCTGCACGGGCGTGATTTTGTGCTGCCGGAAGATATTCAATTTTTAGCCGGCCCCGTTTTAGCTCATCGTTTGTCTTTGGCGCGGTCGACATCTGATGCCCGCGAAGAGAGCCGAACCATGCTCGCGGCTTTACATCGCATCATTGTGTCCTTGCCGGCGCCAACCTGAGGGTGGATCACGACAATAGCTGTGACCGCCACCTTGAGCAAGTCGCCGCGCATGCGTGGAGAATTTAAATCGATCGTTGGCGCAGAGTGGCAAGGTCCGGGCGCACCTCGGTCGCGTCGCGCGACCCGCGCGTCGCAGCTGCTTTGGGCCCTCGTCTTTCCCTTAAAACGACACCAGATTGCCCCAACCGTTCTCGGGGTTTTCCTCATCGCGCTCGCCATGGGGATCGGGACTGCCGCTTATAACACCGGTAGCAATATTCTGTTTCTTACACTAGCGCTGCTCTTGGCCTGTCTTTTGCTCAGTGGGTTGCTTTCGTGGTTTAATTTCAGGGGAATTTGTTGGCGATTTCGCCGACTCGGCTCTTGGCGAGTGGGTCACGACACGCTGGTCACACTTGATGTGCAAAATCGAAAGCCCTGGTTGTCAACTTATGGTCTCTGGTTCGATTTTGTGACGCATCCGTTCGGTGCATCATCCGCTGATGAAGCAAAACCAGTAACCTCGGTTCGGGCGTTGCTCGCGGCGAGCGGACAACGGATCACGCGCGGTCGGCTCTTTCAGCGCGACCGACTGTCGGGTGGTGGGAACGCTATTTTTCAATGGGGCGTCCAGCCTCAACAGCGCGGCGTGGCTCTGGTAGCCGTAAGCGCAGTGGGTTCTTTATATCCTTTCGGATTTTTAAAAAAAAGTCTCGGAGCTTTTCCTTCGGAACATGTCTTGGTTTGGCCAGCGCAGATCGCTTATGAGTGGGTCGGGGTAGCGGGGGGGCGCGTCGGCAGCGCCGGTCGGCGCACCGTCCGCGCCGGGGCAGGAGATGATTTATTGGCTTTGCGGAAATATACTCCGGGTGATTCGCATCGTTTGATTCACTGGAAAGCGAGTGCGCGTTTGGGGCAACTTATGCTCCGCCAATTTTCAGCAGAAAAGCAGTTAGGTTACGTTTTAAAGCTAGAGCCATTTACCAGTCGATGGTCGCACCCTCAGCAGTTCGAACGGCTCTGCAGCTTCGCCGCCACCTTGGCCGAAGACTTATTTGCTTTGGGTCATTTGCGCGGTGTGGCTCTGGCCAATTTCCCCTATCAAGAAATTCGACAATTAAATGAACTGGAAAGGTTTTTAGATCAGCTGGCCTTGCTCAAATTAAGTGCGGACTCAGTTACAACTGAAGCGCTGCTTGGTGTTCCTGAAAATATTATAACCTTCGTTCCGGCCGGAACTCTGGGAGTTAACGCTTCGCTCAATGGACAAATCATTGCCACCGCTTGAGCTGAATGACTTGCGGCGCTGGAAATGGCTGCTCGGCGGCCTGCTGGCGTTGATCTCGCTCGGGACGGTGATCTTTTTGGAAGTTGAAGCCCGCGGTCTAGTGGGAATTGCGGCGGGCTTAATTATCGCCACCTTGGTCTGGCCGGTCTTGCCCTCGCGGGTGCCTGCACTCATCTGGCGTGGAGCGGTGCCAGTCATCATCCTCGTACTGATTGCCGATTTATATTTTAGTCCAGATACTTTGCCGCCCCTGATTCGGTTGGGCATTTTACTCGTGCTCTACCGCGCAGTAGGCTACCGCCGCAAGCGGGAGGATCTTCAATTAATCGTCTTGGGATTGTTTTTAGTCGTCGTTGCCGGCGTCTTAACGGTGGCCCTCGAATTTGCTTTCTTGCTCTTGCTGTTCACGAGTTGCGCGTTGGGGCTTTTGTTTGTGGTGGCCTTGATTGATCTCACGGAAAATACGCAAAAGGCATTGACCTACGCAGAGATGAGTTGCTGTCCGGCGTGGGCGTTGGGTTCTTGGCCTCAGTATTTTTATCGGCTCCGAAAAATCATTGATTGGCGGTGGTTGGGCTTCGCGGGCGGGCTCTTTTTTTGCGTGGTTATTTTTTCAGCGGCCTTGTTTATCGTGATCCCGCGCTTTGAAATTACAGCTAGCTTTTTTCTCGACCAATATATCACGAGGCAAAATCACACCGGTTTTACCGAGGTGCTAAAATTTGGCGAAGTAGGGGCGTTGATTCAAGATGATCGCGTCGCGCTGCGGGTGGATGTGATGGACCCAGCGGTTGTGGGTGTGGCGCCTTATTGGCGCCTCGTGGCCTTGGATGAATATACGGCCGACGGTTTTAAGGTTTCTGCTGAACTTAAGCAGGAGCTTATCCGCAGTCAGGTGGTAACTCAGCAAATTACCGACCAGAAATTTGAGTCATCTCGAGTAATGACTGAGGGGAGCTGGACTTTTTACTTGGAGCCTGGGGTTAGTCGCTTTCTGCCGATCCCCGGTCGTTATCGGCAGTTGCGTTTGCGTGAACCGATGCCGTTGCAATCCAGCCGCAGTTATCGCCTCGTAGCTTTGCGAACCGAAGCGATGACCATGACGGCCTTTCAATTGGCCGAGGTTGAGTTGACGGATAAGATTGCTGATCCCGGTTTTTCGCAACGCCTCCGCGCGAGTGAAGCGTTGAGTATTAAGCAGCGTGAGCAGAGTCGGGCGGATGTTAGCACCAATTTGCGAGGTCCTCTGGGGTCAGTGAATGCCGCTGTTTTAACACGCATCAATACGGAGATTACGGCTGGCGCTGTCTTGTCCCCGGCTGAGTATGCGCAGCGGACGATCGCCTGGTTGCAGGCGCACCATGCCTACGCATTGTCGGTGAAGTTGCCCGTCGGTGATGGGCAAGATGCCATCGTGCGTTGGCTGGCTTCTCGGGAGCCAGGCTTTTGCGAATATTTTGCAGCCAGTTTTGTTCTGCTCGCGCGGGCTGCAAATTATCCGGCACGGGTTGTTGCTGGTTTTCATGGAGGCATTTGGAATGGTGTAGAAAACTATTATATGGTTCGAAATTCAGATGCTCACGCTTGGGCCGAAATTTATGACGGCGCTGGCTCCTGGTTGCGGATGGATCCTACGCCTGGGCTGTTACGGGTCTCGTCTTCGGCGATGCCGGCAGATTTTCGCTCCTTGCCAGATCGCAGTTGGCGCGCGCGGCTAGATAGTGTGCGTGTGCTCTGGTATCGACGGATCGTAAATTTTGATACACGCGCTCAGGTAGCCATGGTTGAGCAGGTTAAATCTTTCACGACTGATCTCGGTTCAGTTTGGCTCGGTGAGTTAGCGAAATATCCGCAACGACTGAGGGCTTGGTGGAATCGACCATGGGACCTGGCGCGGGTTCGCGAATTATCAGTTTGGATTGTGGGCATCACCGCCTTGTTCGGTCTGCTACTCGGTTTGCGCCGATGGGGACACTTGCCCTCTGGGTGGAGATCAGTGGATTATGATCCCGTACGTCGAACCGCGGGCCGCTGGCTTACTCAGCTGACCATGGACCCTGATGATCAGCTTATCGCCGATTTGCGGAGGCTGCGCTATGGGCCGAGAGAAACCTGGCCCGTGGCGAACGTTGTATTTCGACGGGCTAGAAATGCGCGCAGGCGCGGCCGCGCTCGCTGATTACTTTACCTTGAAGTTGACGGCAGGTGGGGCTGGCGCTCGTTCGCTTTTCTCTTTCCAAGCTTCGAGAATCGCTTTGACCACTGGGGCCGCATAGGTGCCTCCGTGGTAGCCAACATCCGGCTCGGTGCCTTCCATCACTACTGCGATGGCGATCTGCGGGTTATCGATCGGGGCGAAGGCCACCATCCAAGCAAGATCGATTCGGCCTTTCTGCGCAGTACCCGTTTTATTCGCAATGCGTAGGCCGTCGACGTGCGCGAGACGTCCCGTGCCGATTTGCGCACATTGCTCCATACCATTAATGATCGCCTGATAATCTCCGGCAGCCAGGCCGATGGCTGGAGAGTGTTGTGCTGGACGCTGTGGGTCGTGGAGTAGGGTCGGTTTTGTTTCGGTCTCCCCACGAGCGAAGGATGCAATCATACAGGCGACCTGCAAGGGCGTGACGAGAGTATCACCTTGGCCGATGGCGGTATTCGCCGTATCGCCGGGCATCCAGCGTTCCTTAAGCGTAGCGAGTTTCCAGGTTGGGCTAGCGACATGAGGCGTCGCATATTCAAAGGGGAGCTCGATGCCTGTTTTGTGGTCAAAGCCAAAGCGATGAGCCTCAGCGGCGATGAGATCTGGGCCAGTTTCTAGACCGTATTTATAGAAAAAGACATTACACGAATCTCGAATTGCCCCAACGAGACTGCGTTCGCCGTGGCCATTACGGGCATCGCAGGGGAAGCGGCGATTACCCACCATGTAAAATCCTGGACAGAGTATGCGCGAGTTGTCCCGCTCGATGGCGCCACTGCGCAAGCCGGCGGTTGCGGTAAGTATTTTGAATGTGGAGCCAGGGGGGTATTGACCTTGGATTGCGCGATTGAGCCAGACGCCAGATTTTTCCACATCCTGTTCGGCGGTTAGAATGGGTACGCGGGTGTTGAGATCATAGCTCGGGAGGGAGGCTAGTACGAGTACTTCGCCGGTACGAATATCGAGGGCAACGGCAGCCCCGGTGCGATCTGTCATGGCACGCTCGGCTGCGAGTTGCAGGTCAAGATCTAGGCTGGTGATGATGTTATGGCCTTGCACGGGGCGCCGTTGCTGTAGGCGCTTGCTGATCGGGAGTTCAACTTTGTAACCAGCCGGATCGACGAGATAGATCGCGCCTCCGGTTTCACCCTGCAGTTGCTCATCAAAAATTTTCTCTAGACCCGTGCGACCGACGGAACCCTTCATCTTGAACGTGAGGAGGTCGGCCCCTTCAAAATCCTCAACGGCGGGATCGTTGTTGCTCCCTGTATACCCAAGGGTGTGGGCGGCGGCAGCCCCAAAGGGATAATCGCGGGTGCTTGCCGTATAGACTTGGAGCGGAGAGCTAACCGGCAGGCGTTCAATTAACCGAGCATACTCTTCGGGTGCCAGGTCGTTGAGCAGTACGTAGGGTAAAAGAAGCGTCTGGTTGATGTGTTGCGTGAGATCGGTGGAACGTACTGTCTCGTGGCGCCCGAGAATAAAGTTAATCGTATCGAGATAGCGCTGCGCAACACTCGCACGCGCAATCCGTGTTAACTGATCAGCATCAGGTCGCTCGGTAATTGCGAGTGAGAGATAATTATTTTTAATTTTCCGGTACTCAGCTCTAAACTCACCGCGTAACTCAGCCAAATTAAGTACTACAGAGAAACGCGGGCGATTACCTACGATGATTTTACCCTCGCGATCATAGATATATCCACGCGGACCAGGGACAACCACGCGACGTAAATTTTGAAGACGTTCTTTACCGCTGTAGAGATTAGTTTTTAGGAGCTGGCGGTAAATGAGTCCGCTGACGAGCACGAGCATAAGCCCACCGATGCCAGCATAAAAAAGCCACAGACGCGGATTGCGCGCATGATGAGTTTCGATGAGTCGGCTCACGGTTTAGAAAAATCAGGAAGCTGGGTGCGCGATGGGGCGCCCCGTTTCAGGGTGGATTTTCATTTTTTCGAATACCCTGCTCTGCAAGGCTAGAAACCAAGGTGTGATGAGCAGAATAACTATTTGCGATACGAGCAGGTCTACAAAGATACGTAGCCAGGCCTCGCTGGGGCGAGGATTCTGGCTAACAAGTAGAAAGGAGAGCGTAATGAAAAGAAAAAGGTTAGCGAATTGTGCGACCACGATGCCAAAAATCGAACCTTCACGAGGGAACCGGCGGCGACCGTAGAGGAGTGTAGCGTGAATGAGCCCGAGAAGTACTAAGTGCGTACCAAAAGGTACCGGCATCGTGGCGTCGAGGAGGAGACCTGTGAGCAAAGTAGCGATAAAACCTTGCTTGGGGTCTACCCGCAGACCAGCGAACACGACCAATAGCCCGGTTATATACAAATGCAGTGAAAGGGGCGCGAGGTAATGATTAGCTAAGCCAGTCAGCCAGCCGAGGAGAAGGTTGGCTAAGATTACAATTAGCCAGCGGGTATCGTGGCGGCGCATACTGATTATAATCGTAAAGAGCTGCGGCCAATCACGCACACTCGGTTGAGGCAGGCGCCGCGCAATACCATCTTAAAGTTCCTCGGGGTTTAGCGGTACGAGTACAGTTACTTCCGTGAGCGTGCCAATACGCTCATCAAGTTGCACGTCACCAGCTTTAAATAGTCCGTCAGGACTCAACTCGAGATTGGTGATCTCACCAATCGAAAGGCCGGCGGGAAAGATACCGCCGAGCCCAGAGGTAACGAGTCGCCGCGGAGTGTTTCGCGTCGCGTTGATTTCTAGAGGTACAAATTCCACGTTGCCCCGGGGGGCCTTGAATGAATCGTTCAAACCGCCCTGATAACTAATTGGCCGATTGTCACCAGAGATGCTGGCGGCAAGACGAAATGTCGGGCTGGTCACAAGATCGACCACTGCCGTATAGCGATGAACTTCGGTGATGCGGCCAACGACGCCGCCCGAGAAGACAACGGGAGCGCCCACGGTCAGGCCGAAATTCTGTCCCTTGCGAATGGTGAAGCGCTGCCACCAGCCAGAAAAGTCGCGTTGGGCTACCCGGGCAGCCTCTAATCGAAAGGCGGGGAGCGGCGGAAGATTGAGCAAATTCTCTAGGCGAAGGATATCAGCTTCCAACTGCTGATTTTGTTGCACACTAAAATCATATTTGGCCACCAGCCCAGCTAGATCACGGCCAGCTTGCAGGAGCTCGTCCTTAGAATGCAGGCGATTGGACCAAAAATCTTGTAGGTCGTGAGCGTAGGAATCTGCCACTGTCAGCGGGGCTTGGATCTCGAAAAAAGTAGCCCGCGTAAACGTTTTTAGAACCAATGGCAGCAGGAGCCACGTGAGCATAATGACTCCCAAGGTGACAAACGGACTAACCTGATCGAAGCGTTTTGGAAGCACGACGGGGTCGGCGATAGAGCCGGCAAGCGAAGCCGGCTTCGCTTAGAAATCAGCGGCGACGCGGGACAGCTCGTCGATGTTGTTAAGAAAAACGCCGGTGCCATTGGCGACCGCCGAAAGCGGATCGTCGGAGACGATGACGGGTAGCCCCGTTTTCTCTGAAAGGAGCTTATCGATTCCGCGAATGAGCGAACCGCCACCAGCTAAGACGAAGCCGCGATCAACGAGGTCGGAGGAAAGTTCTGGGGGCGTGCGCTCGAGGGCGGCGCGCACAGCTTCGACGATGGCTCCGACGGTGTCGGACATCGCTTCCCGCACTTCTTGCGAGGTGATGTGAATGGTTTTTGGCAGGCCAGCTACGGAGTCGCGGCCTTTCACTTCCATCGACAATTCCGTAGCGAGAGGATAAGCAGAGCCGATGGTAACTTTAATTTCTTCGGCCGTGCGCTCGCCAATCAACAGATTGTAGGCGCGCTTCATGTAGTTGATTAGCGCGAGATCAAATTCATCGCCCGCCACGCGGATCGATTTTGAAAAAACAATTCCGGAGAGTGAAATGATGGCTATTTCGGTAGTGCCGCCGCCGATATCAACGATCATGTTGGCCGCAGGTTCGTCCACGGGTAGACCGACGCCTAAAGCGGCGGCCATCGGCTCCAGAATGGTAATGACCTCGCGGGCGCCCGCATGAGTCGCGGATTCTTTTACCGCGCGCTTTTCGACTTCAGTGATGCCGCTCGGAATAGCAACTACGACGCGGGGCGAGACGATTTTTGAGTTATTATGTACCTTCTTGATGAAATAGCGCAGCATTGCCTCGGTGATGTCGAAATCAGCGATCACGCCGTCTTTCATTGGGCGGATAGCGGTAATATTGCCGGGGGTACGTCCCAGCATCTTTTTGGCTTCGTCGCCTACGGCGAGCACCTTGCGGGATATCGTGTGCACCGCGACCACACTTGGTTCGCGGAGCACAATCCCTTTATCTTTTACGTAGACGAGGGTGTTGGCAGTGCCCAAGTCGATACCGATGTCGTTAGAGAAAAGTCCCAGCAGTTGGTTAAACATTGGAGCGGTGACGGGGGAGAGGTTTACTAATACAAGTCGTGCCCCAGCGAAGTTGTCAAAAGCAAACTCGCTCGTGAAAACGGGTTAGGCGCAAATGAGCTTACCGGTTAACGAGCGGTTGGACGAGTCTAACATAAAAAAGGCGCACCTCACGGGGTGCGCCTGAAAGGATCAAAACAACGGAGTGGCTATTTAATTATTGCCAGGTTTTTGCCCAGCATCCGGCTTCTTCTCTTCTTTTTCATCCTCACCGCCATCTTTAGCTGCTTTTTTGAATTCTTTGATCGATTGACCAAGGCCCTTGGCAAGCGCCGGGAGCTTAGCGCCACCGAAGAGCAGTAAAATGATGACCAAGATGATCATTAATTCTGGTCCACCGAGACCAAAGATGGCGAGGGATTGGGGCAACAAGGTTGGCATAATCGTATGAGTAGTTTTTTTGGCCTAAACGTAAAGGGCGAAAGCCGCGTTAGGTTTGCGGGAAGAGCATTTTGCCGAGCAAACCGCCTTGTTTAATAAACTGCGGCGGAATTGCCGGTGGTTTTTTTAGCAAGTTCTGGGGATTATCGATCTGCTCAGCATCAAAAAAGCCGTGCAGCTGTCGAATGCGGGTTGGGTGACGCATTTTACGAAGAGCTTTGGCTTCAATTTGCCGAATACGCTCACGGGTAACCTTAAATTGCTTACCGACTTCTTCCAGCGTGCGGCTGTAACCATCAACGAGGCCGAAGCGCAAGGTGAGTACGCGTCGTTCGCGCTCTGTTAGCGAATCAAGTACGTCCATGATTTTTTCACGTAAAAGCGAGAAAGCCGTCATGTCGTATGGATTATCGGCGGACTTATCTTCGATGAAGTCGCCGAAGCTTGTGTCATCACCATCGCCGACCGGTGACTGCAATGAGATGGGTTGTTGCGCCATCTTCATGATCTGCTGGACGCGTTCTACGGGCAGATTCATTTCCTCCGCGACTTCTTCCGGGGTTGGCTCATGACCGAATTCTTGGAGTAATTGTTTTTGCACCTGCATCACCTTATTCAGGGTCTCGATCATGTGGACCGGGATACGAATCGTGCGAGCTTGGTCGGCGATAGAGCGAGTGATCGCTTGTCGAATCCACCACGTAGCGTAAGTGGAGAACTTATAGCCACGGCGGTATTCGAATTTTTCAACGGCCTTCATCAGGCCCATGTTGCCTTCCTGAATCAAATCGAGGAAAGACAGACCGCGGTTGGTGTATTTTTTGGCGATCGAAATTACAAGACGCAGGTTGGCCTCTACCATCTCTGTTTTAGCCTTGTGGGCTTCACGAATGAAGCCGCGTGCTGTCTTGAGCGTATCCATCAGGCCTTGCGGCGTGATGCGCATATCTACCTCGAGATTCTTAAGCTTTGCGTTGACCACGCGCACATCGATCGCCGCGTCCTTCTTCGATTTTGGATGCTTCGCGCGATGTAAATCATGGAAGCATTTCTCAACTTCTTGGATTTTCGGCCGCAATTCGATCAGGAAATCTTCAAACACTTTTAATTTGAAGAAATATTTAACGTAGCTGGCGCGCAGAACGTTATCGCGCTTCTTGAAGCGAATCATCGCATTCTTCCGGGCTTTTTCATCGCGAGCTTTCAGCGAATCATTCCAAGCTTCCGTAGCGATCTCGTCGTTGCTTCGCGTGATATCAACCAGCTTCTGGAGATTTTTGAAATAGATGTCACGGCTTTCGATTTTCTTATCAATGACCAGACGATCAAAACGCTCGGTGCGGAGTAGTAGCTTTTCGCCGAGATTGGCGAGATGCTTGCCAACCGGTCCGAGCGCAAAAAGGGCAGCTAATGCATTGATTTCCGCAGTCTCGATCCGCTTTGAAATTTCTACTTCTTGCTCGCGGGTCAAGAGGGGGACTTGGCCCATCTGCTTGAGGTACATGCGAACGGGGTCATCGAGAATATCATTGTTCGAGGTGCGGGACTCTTCCTCTTCCGCCTCTTCTTGCCGTAGCTTGTAATTCTCAACTTCATCGGGATCAAGAATGTCGATTTCCAGATTCTGCAGAATGGAAATGACGTTTTCGATATCCTCTGGATTATCTACCGACTCGGGAAGCGCTTCGTTAATGTCGGCGTACGTGAGGTAGCCCTGTTCTTTGGATAGGCGGATCAGGTAGCGGATTTTTTCATTCAGATCGCCTGAGAGGTTTTCGAGCGCCTTCTCCTTGAATTCCTTGGTGGCGTCAGCGGTGGCAGCCAATGGGGCGCTATTCTTGGTGGGTTCCGGATGTTTTCCGTGGGCCAAAGTCGAGGGCACGAACGCCGGCGCAGACGCGGCCGGTTTGGCGTGTGCGGTAACCGCCTTCACCAATTCTTGGGGCTTGGGCGCAGGGGTGGGATGGGCCTTCTCGTGACCCTTGCCGGCAGGGGCAGGGGCGTGCGATTTGCCTGACGCCTTTTTGGGGGCGGATTTGGTGGTGGGCTTGGCTTGCTTGGGATGGCTCGGCATAACGTAAATGATGGCTTCCTCTATGAGTTAGGATCGATGGTCTGACAATAGCAGCAAAGTCAGGAATCGAGGGTGAGCTTTGGCGGATGTTGCAGCTGTCGAATGATTTCGGCGCGCTGTTTCAAGAGTGACGGAAGCTCACTGTCAAGGTCCGCGCCTTTAGTAGCTATTTCAAGTTCTATTTGCCGCGCCTTGGGCTCAAGAAATCGTCGCTGCATGGAGCGCAATCCCTCATTGGCCATTTTTGCCAAATCATCATCGCCAGCTATTTCAAAAAGTAGGGAAGCGATGAGCGACTTTTCTTCTTCTGTCTCAAGGATTTGATCAAGTTGTTCGCGGCCCGCCCATCCGTTGTGCGCAGCCTCTGCCAAGATTCGGTCGAGGAGCCGGCCAGCTGGTTGTGATTGATCAATCCATTCGTGAGGCAATTGGCTCGCGAATGCATGCAAAAGTGACTCGTGGTGGAGGCAGAGAAAAAGCAAGTGGGCCTCCGCTGCTTTAGTCGATGGGCCCGTACTGAGATTAACCGCTGGGGTGGGGGAATTATTGGTGGGCGCAAAACGTGAACCGCTGCCACGTAAAAGATAGGCCCGCAAGTCGCGCTCCAGGGCTGCTTGGGGCACGCGAAGATTTTGCGCAATCTCGTTAAGAAAAGACATCCGCGTCACGTCGGAGTCTGTTTGAGCGATCATTTCGTAAAGCGCAGTCGCCGCTCGCGATTTTTGCTCAGCTGATGCGGTCGCCGCTTGGGGTAATAATGATTGGCAGGCGAAGGCCATCGCTGAGCAGGAATTTTTTTTAACGTCGTCGTAGGCGGCCAATCCGCGCTCCAAGAACAGCAGGTCGGGGTCCATTTTCTCAGGTCCAGCCAACATCAAAAAGCGCACTTCTAAGCCGGCTTTCAAGGCCATAGGGAGGAAGCGTAGCGCCGCTTTTTGACCAGCGCCGTCACTATCGAAAAAACATTCTACTTGCGGATGGTAGCGCCGCAGGAGCGCCAATTGCCCTTCGGTGATCGACGTGCCTTGTGGGGCAATGGCCGTTCGCAGTCCTACGCTCCAGCAGCGCAGGGCATCCAGTTGTCCTTCGACGAGCACGAAGGGGTGACCATCCGTGGCGTGACTCCGCGCGCGGTCGAGATTGAACAGCAAATTGCTCTTAGTGAAAATAGGTGTTTCTGGCGAATTAACATATTTAGCCTCGCGGGCGGGGTCATCCGCTGGGGTTAACTCAAGCTGCCGTGCGGTAAAGGCAACGATGCGACCTTGGTGATCTCGAATCGGAATCATCAGTCGTCCGCGGAAGCGTGGGCGCAGCGCGCCGATCGTGAGCAGCGCTCCCTCGCGCGTGAAAAATAGACCACATTGCCGCAGGGCGTCTTCAGTAAATTGGCGTTTCCACAAGGCCGCGGCAAGTCCGCTATCCTCTGGCGGGGCGAAGCCAATTTTAAATTCCTCGGCCAGTTCGGGCGTAAAGCGGCGGTTCTTAACCCAATAATCACGAATGAATACTCCCTGCGGCGTCGCAGCCAAAAAAGCTCGCCGATAATAATCGGCGGCGAGGTCGTGAATATCAAAAATTTCCTGACGCAATGAACGCGTCTCTGGTGAGGGTCCCCCCGAGCCTGCTTCGTAGTCGAGCGTCACGCCAAAGCGCTGAGCGATTGCCTCGACCGATTCCGTGAACTGCAGACCCTCGGTCTCCATGACGAAATTGATGACATCGCCGGCTTTCCCGCAGCCGAAGCATTTGTAGAAGCCCTTGTCGGCAGAGACATTGAATGAGGGGGTTTTTTCTGAATGAAATGGGCAGAGGCCTTTGAAGCGTCCACCGCCGGCTTTTTTAAGCGTCACTACGCGGCCCACGACATCGTGGATGTTAACGCGATTTTTTAAATCGCGCAGACTGGAGGCTTTAATGACGGGCACTCGTTAGCTCTAGTGGTGGGGCCATAGGTTCGCCGAGCCTAAAAATCAGGCTTCTTGCAAACGACTGGCCGCCGCTCTGGTTGGCGTACTTGACTGACTGAAATAAACACGCGGTGAAAAGCCGCCGAGAGTCAGGTGCAAAAATAATTCACTTAAGATTAAACTTTTAACCCTCGTTGGGGTCTGTCACGTTGCGCCGCTTTAATGCCGGTAATTCGGTGCCCCACTATGCGCTTCTTTTCTTTACTCACGAGCCTCGTCATCGCCCTGATCAGTGGGCTCCCCGCTTCGGCTGCGACTAAAGTCTCCCCAACCGCTTCCGTGTGGGAGCATCGTTTAGTGGATTTTAGCGACGCTGATTATCGATATGCGGTGGAGCAGCTATTACAGGATTTCGAGCATTCGTCTGGCCGCCAGCTCATCCCGCGGGCGAAGAAAAAGGTCGGGCTAAAAATCTATGCCGATTCTGGTCCGGGCTTGGCCACTCCCTTTGGTTTGGTGCGTGGGCTCATTGTGGCGCTTGAAAAACGGGGGTTTGCTCGCGAGAACATTTTCCTCGTCGGTCTGAACCCGCTGCGGTTGCGCCTCACCGGTTATTTGCCTTCATTTTCAAGTGGAACGGTACCGTTTCCTGGTCATCCGGTTTATGTGCTCGAATCCGGAAAATTTTATGATCCGACTTGGTTTTATGATAGTCCGCTGCCTTCCCGTTTTGATCCGGTAACCAATGATCGTGCGGTCGAAGCAGCCGCCGGCGGTAAATCAACCACCACGACTGAAGAGGATCGAAAAAGTTTTCTCGCAACGCCGCTCTTCTTGGATGCCGATTTCTGGATTAATCTGCCGGTCTATACGGATCACCCGATTCTGGGAATCAACGGCGCGCTCGTGAATGCCACTCTGTGGAATGCGAGTAATACGTTCCGCTTCTTCAAAAGCCCAGCTACGGCCCCGGCGGCGGTGGCCGAAATGGCCGCTATTCCCGAGCTGCGGGAGGGTTGGGCGCTCAACATTGCTAGTCTGCAGCTCTATCAATTTATCGGCGGACCTTATTTTAATTCACTCTATACTAATTCTGAGCCGCGGCTTTTGATGAGTGCGGATCCGGTTATCTTGGATGCACTGATGTTGCAGAAACTTAATGCGGCGAGAAAGAAGGCGGGCTTTGAGCCCATTTCTGATGACGATGCCCGCATGCTTGATTTTGCGCAACAACTCGGGGTCGGCTCGAACGATCCTGCTCACGTTGCCTGGCAGCACGGCGGCAGCGGTACCCCGTAACTGGCCTGGTTGTTACCCTCCCGAGGCGCGCGAGCGCACGGGCACGTGGACCTCAAAGCGTTTCATGAAAAATGGCACAAACGGGGCGTTCCAGTAGACCGCGTAAGGTTCGCCCGCTGCTATCAGGTCCGGTTGGGTGGCCAGCCACTCGAGCAATTTTGTGCGCGCAGCGTTAAAGTTTTCGCGGGAATAGCCCCCGCGTTCGCCACGACTTGCGACCCGCCGTGCGGGTACCGTGATTACTTCGACGCCAGCTTCGTTGCCGGCTAATTTATTTTGTTCGGCTGGGGCGACCCAGAACAACATCGCCGCATTTTCTATGCGGGCTTCAACCGGCGTGGTCATGGCAATTTTGTGCCGAGAGATATAGCGGAATAGTGGGCTGAAAAGATTATCCGCTCCATCGAAATAATTGCCGTGGCCGGCTGATTGCAGCAGGGTTCCCGCGGGCAGCGTTTTCAGTTCACAGGAGTCGGGCGGAGTCGGGGGGAAGGCTTCTTTGGCTGACATTGTGAAGGGTAGAATGCAGAGGCTAAAAATTAGGCGGAGCTTAAGCATACTGCATAAAAAACAACTTTGGTTCAAAAGCAACTGACTGCATCTTTGAAAAAATCCCCTTGAAGCTGAGCCTGCGATGCGCGCATGTTCTAGCCATGGATTCTGCTGCTTATCTCCCTTTGCTTGTCCAAGTGGTCCTCGCCGCTGTCATTACAGTGGGGGTCATCATGGCTAGCCAATTACTCGGTCAACGTTTTCGGCCGAATGTCATCAAGGATACCCCTTATGAGTGCGGGGTTCCGAGTGACGGCAGCACGCATACACGTTTTGCGGTTAAATTTTACGTCACCGCCATGCTCTTTCTCTTGTTTGATATCGAGGTAGTTTTTCTGATTCCTTGGACTTTCGTCTATCGGGATTTTCTCGCTAACCATATTGCGATTCTCTCCCCCATGCTTTTCTTTTTGGGCGTCCTTGTGCTGGGCTTATTTTATGAGTTCAAGAAGGGCGCGCTCAATTGGGAGAAATAACTGAGTGCGGCAAAATTAACTCATGCGGCTAGATCGATATATTTCGCGCGGTCGGATTCTTGACCTTGGCAGCGCCGATATGGAGGGAGCGCTGGCGGAATTGCTCAATCTTACGGTGGAGCGTTTTCCTGATCTCCATCGGGACAGCTTGCTGAAGGGCTTGCTGCGGCGGGAGAGCACAATGACCACTTACCTCGGTCTTGGGGTGGCAATGCCTCACGTTCGGGTTAAGATGGGCCGGCGCTACGTGCTCGCGGTTGGGCGTAGCCATTATGGTATCCGCTACGATGGGGCGATGGAGAATGAGCCGGTGCGGCTCGTCTTCATGTTGATTGCGGATGAGAAAGCCCGTGATTATTTGCAAGTGCTGGCAGCGTTGGCGCGGTTGCTCAAGGAGCAGGCTTTTGTCGATAGTCTGGTGCAGGCCCCGGATCTCGAAACCCTCTATGATCGGCTTTTTGTTGGCTTTGGCGGCATTGCGGCTAAATCCGTGGCCGCCCCGCAAAGTCGCGTAAACCGAGTTGTCCTACGCGAAGCCGAAAAAATAGCGCGTGGCAGCGGTTGCACTGGTTTGATGGTGTTCGGCGATACCTTTACCGGGAATTTTGAATCACCGGCATGGAAAACTTCGCTGAAAACGATCTTGGTTACCCGCAGTCTGACTGATGCCGAGGACCATCCTGCTAAATTTAGCGAGACCATTCAGGTACGCTCCTTTTCGAATCAGCGCATGGCCCAATTGCGTAGCGCCGTGCTCGTCGGTCTCACGCGTGGCCTGATTGTTTTTAATGATCGAATTTGCTGCGTGGGCGGCATGGCCGGCAGTAATCAGTTTGATACCATTGTGGTCGTCGACGTAGAGAAGGAGTTTCAAACTTTGCTGACGGGGCAGGCTGATTTGTTGCCGACGGACGTGAAGCCAGAAGTTCTGGAGCGCGTTATTGCTGTCGCCACAGAATTAGCGGTCGAAGGCCGCGAGGGCCGGCCAGTTGGTTGTCTGTTTGTCGTGGGGGATAGTGAAAAAGTTGATAAATTGACTAAGCCGCTCGTGCTTAATCCGTTTTATGGTTACAAAGAAGAGGATCGAAATATTTTAAATCCTTTCATGGACGAAACGATCAAAGAATTTTCTTCGATCGATGGAGCCTTCGTGATCAGGGGTGATGGCGTGGTGGAATCCGCTGGTTCACTTATTCAAGCTGCTGATTACAATCACAACTTGCCGAGCGGGCTGGGTTCGCGTCATGCCGCCGCCGCGGCTATCTCGGTAGCTACCGATTGCATTGCCCTCGTGGTTTCATCCAGTTCAGGGCAAGTTACTTTATTTCGCCGTGGCGTTATGATGTCGTTGACCGAAAAGCGAGTCAGCGCCTAGCGCTGAACACCGCGGTCCGTTTTATTCGTCAACTTTACGACTAAGAAAGGTGGCAGGGTTTTCGTAAACTTTTATCCAGTAGATTTTTAGCTAAAACCTTCAGCGCTATCTGGGGGGAGTCTGGCGGAACGTCTAGGGGTGCTTCAGATTTAGGTTGCACGCCCCGAATGCGCGGCTTTGCTCTCGGCCCTTACAACTCATTTAAAGCCATGCAAGAAACCGTCACCCTGGAATGCACTGAAGCCCGCAAAGAAGGTAAGCCACCTTCTCGCTATCTCACGAAGCGTAATAAGAAGACTGTGACCGAGCGTATTGAGAAGAAGAAGTACAATCCCTTCCTCAAGCGCCACACGCTCCATAAAGAAATCAAGTAAAGCGTTTATCGCTTAAATTTTATGGCCGGTTCCTCGCGGACCGGCCTTTTTTGTGAGCGGTGCATCCCTAAAGTTGTCGAAGGTGATGCCTACTGTTTTTTGGGCTCACTTATTTCCCTGCACCTAGGTGCCAAGGGTCGGGCTTTAAGCGTGCGGTGGTGTATGATCCGCTATGCGTGCCCGCCGCGCCGCGCGCCAGCTATCACGATGCTTGCGGATCCAATCGAGCAGAGCTCGTTCGAAGCCAATATCGTAACCCAGTCGTTCGGACTCGATCCACTTGTGCTTTAAAATTTCTTCCCGCTCAGCGAGAAATTCTTGGTAGAGGCTCGATTGTTTGACGAACTCGCTGCTGCCATCATCGGTCGATTTGGTTAAAGTCGTCATTTTCAGGCTAATGAGTTAGCGGCAAAACAACTCAAGGCGAGGGGCGCGGTCATCTGAAATAGTCCCTGCAGCGATGTCATGTATTTCTGAACGTAGATGTTTTGCTGGATCCGTGTCAACCTGACTGCGCGTTCTTCTGCGTCACCATACGGCGGCGGTGGTTGATGAATATTCAAGCTTAAGGGGGTTCTCATTTGACGACTGGAGCGAGTCGCGTAGGTTTCCCCCGACACCCTGTTGTGTTCGAGGTGCTCCAACAACGCTCTTTGCCTTTGCTATAATTTGGGAACCGCTGACAGGCGGGCTGATGTCAGGCCGTAAATCGGAAGGCAGAAGGTCCGTCGGGTGGTGCCCACCTTTAACTTAAAAAGGACATGAGCTCCGGAGTATACGGCACGAATGGAGTGTTATTTTTTAAAACCCACCCACTATGGAAAGATTACCCTACTACCAACTGTTACACATTTTCTCCCTGCTCGTGCTGACGGCGCACACTTTCATGGCATTTGGAAATCCTGATCCTGCCAATCGCAAGCGTACGTTAATGGTTACGGGCATCGCCGCTTTACTTATGTTTGTCAGCGGTTTCGGTATGCTCACCCTCCAGAAAATCCCATTTGCGACTGGTTGGGTGCTGGTGAAATTTGTTTGCTGGCTGGGCCTCGCTTCCTTGGGCGGCGTTGTCTACCGGAAAGCTCATTTGCGGGGAATCCTCAGTCTCGTTGCGCTGCTTCTCCTTTTGGTTGCAGTCGTGATGGTTTATTGCCGCCCGTTTTAAGGATAGCACGTAGCCATCAGCGCGTTAGCTGATGGCTTAACTCCAGCCCAAATCAGTTTTGCTGATTGGTAATTTCCGAATCCGGTGACCGGTGGCGGCAAAGATGGCATTACAAATGGCGGGGGGCACGACGGGGTAAACAGGCTCACCGAGCCCCGTCGGTGGATTTTTACTTTGGATAAAATTCACCGACACCGCGGGGGTTTCCGTCGACCTCAGTAGTGGATAATCATTAAAATTGCTCTGCACGGTCCGACCGCGGTCGTGAGTTATTTCCTGCAACCAAGCCATGCTGATCCCATCAATGATGGAGCCCTGCACTTGGTTTTCCGCGCCGCTTAGATTTATAATAGGTCCCACATCAACAGCGGCAGTTACTTGGCGCACCGTGAGCGTGCCATCGGGGGTGACGATAACTTCAGCGACCAGCGCTACATAACCGGCGTGGCTGAAATGAAATGCCACCCCACGGCCTTGGCCACGCGGGAGCGCTTGGCCCCAACCGGATTTTTCTGCGGCTAAGGCTATGACCGCTTTCATGCGGGCGACATCGTAAGGATTGCCGCGTTGGCCTTGGGCGGGGGGGATGACGCGGTCAGTTCCTAATAGCTCGAGGCGAAATGCAACGGGATCGCGACCGGCTGCGTGAGCGAGTTCATCGATGAAGCTCTGCATAACGAAGGCGAGGCCATTGCTTCCTGGGGCTCGCATGGGACCGGTCGGGACGATCGTAGAGATGATCGATTGTTCCAGCTCGAAATTCGGTATGAATCGGGCGGGTAGTTCATCTGGACTCAGACTCGCTGAGGAGGCGGGACGCTCGGTGTTTTTGTAGCCAAAAGTGACAAAATGATTATGCCAAGCGCTGACTCGACCGTGGGCATCGATCGCGCCTTTGAGGAAATGAAAGCCCGCCGGCCGATAAAAGCAGTGGCGCATATCATCTTCCCTCGTCCAGGTAAGTTTGACGGGGGCTCCCTGCGTGCGCAGCGCGATGGCGGCCGCTTCTACCAGGTAGTCATTGGCCAAGCGACGACCAAAGCCGCCCCCGGCGCGGACTAAATTTAATTTTAATTTATCTTTGGGGATTTTAAGCGTGCTAGCGACGAGTTCTTGGCCCGAGCCCGGGGTCTGTGAGGTCGTCCAAAATTCAATCCCGTCCTCGCGCGCCCAAGCGGTGCAGCCTTGGGGTTCGAGCGTGGCGTGGTTTAGGAATGGGTAAAAATAGGCCCCCGTGACCACTTTACTCGCTGTGGCCAAGGCCGCAGTGACATCGCCTTCCTGGCGGATTTTAGTCCCGTTTCCCGCTGCGAGCGCGACTGCTTGGCCAGCATAAGCCTCGGTCGAGTGGCCGGTGGCCGCACTTTCATCCCACACAATCTGTAGCTGGCGCTTAGCCGAAAAAGCTGCCCAGGTGGAACGAGCAATAATAGCTACGCCCGGTAAGAGCCCGTTGATATTCGCCGTACCTTCGAGCACAAAGGCGTCGAGAACGCCCGGCAGTGCTTTAATTCTAGCGAGGTTGGCGCTAACCACTTTGCCGCCGAATACGGGACATTTTTCCAAGGCCGCGTAAACGAGTCCGGGTAGTTTTTGATCGATGCCAAATTCAGCCCGCCCAGTCACAATGAGCGGATTATCGACTCCGCCGACGCGCGAACCCAGGAGCCGAAAACTATCGTCGCGCTTAAGCTTGACCGTATTTTCAGCGGGTAACGGCAGCGTCGCAGCTTTGGTCGCGAGCTGGCCGTACGTGAGCGAACGGCCGCTGGCCTCGTGGATTACTTTCCCTTGGTTGGTCGAAAGCTCGGTACTGCGGACTTGCCAGATTTGAGCGGCGGCCTCGATTAGCATCGCCCGCGCAGTGGCCCCAGCTTGGCGCATCCGCAGATAATTATCAGGTGTGGATCGACTGCCGCCAGCAAATTGCGGCCCCACGTCTTTGCGGAGCGCGGCTTGTTCAATCACGATGGTTGAAAAATCCACATCCAGCTCTTCCGCGATAATCATCGGGAGCGAAGTTTTGATGCCTTGGCCTGTCTCCGGATTTTTCGCGAGAATGGTGATGATGCCCTCGGGTGTGATTTTGATGAACGGTCCAGGGGTGAAAATTTTAGCGGTGTCATCAAGCGCTTGGCCAACCTCTGCCCAGCCTTCGTGGGGAAATGCTGAACTGAGGGCAAAGCCCCCGCCGGCTAAGGCTGTTACTCGGAGGAATTCGCGTCGTGAGAACGGGGAGTGCGATGCGTTCATGGGCGGCCTCCATTTTGCATCAATTTAGCCGCTTCGTTGACCGCAGCACGAATTCGCAGATAGGTGCCACAGCGGCAGAGATTGCCGGCCATGGCGCTGTCGATCTCATTTTCGGTTGGCGTGGGATTGCTTTGCAGGAAGGCAGCGGCTGTCATGATTTGGCCAGCCTGACAGTAACCGCATTGAGGGACATCGTGGTGGCACCAAGCTTTCTGCAGGGGATGAGAGCCATCTGGAGATAGTCCTTCGATGGTAGTGATGCGCATGGCGCCCACCGTCGAAATGGGGGTTTGGCAGGATCGCGCGGGTACACCATTGATCTGAATCGTGCAGGCTCCGCATTGACCGATTCCGCAACCGAATTTTGTTCCCGTTAACGCCAGTTGATCCCGCAGAACCCACAGCAGCGGGGTGTCGGCAGCAGCCTCTATTTTATGTAACGCACCGTTAACTTTAAGATTATAAGTAGGCATAACGGTAATATACTTTAATTTTTAAGAAGGAGGTAAATGGTCAGCGCGACCGGCTACGTTGGTGCACCCAGTCACTGATGGCGGCATGATTGCTCTCATGGCGCCAAATGATACTCAGAAATTCTGCGGGTTGAATATCGTGTTGCTGGAAAAAGGCTCGATCCCCTCCACAGGCATACATCATGGAGGGAGGTAATTCGCCGCGTAACTTAGCTTGGGCTTTCGGAATAAGTCGTGCTAACCAAGGGAGCCCAGCGAGGAGAGTAGACTTTCCTGGTAACTCATTTTCGTTAATAAAGTGGCCGGTTGATTTACCACCTTGGATGTTAAGAAAATAGTCACGACGTATCAGCTCGATGCTGAGGGCGATTTCCCAGCCGGGTTCACCGCCGTTCAATTCATCTTCTGCATAGTCATAGAGATTTTGGGCAGTTAAGCCATTGGCCGTCAGGAACGCCGTTTCATCAGCGGTGAAATAAGTGTCTGGGCCTCGCTGGCCAGCACTACAGAGTTTGATCGCTTGGCTGTAAAGGCGGTGTAATTGCTCGGTGAAATTATAGTGCTGCATACATTAAAAAAGATAGATCCCAAGATGGTGGTGGCGCGTTTAGTTCATTAGGGAACTGTAAAATCGATTAAGCGCTTCTGCCGATCTACTTTGTCGACGACGACTTGGATTTTGTGGCCGAGTTCAAATTTTCGTTTGCTCTTGCGGCCGATGAACGCCGTGCCAGCCCCATTCAGAACGTAAAAATCATCTTTTAGCGAGGAGACGGGCACCATACCAAACGCTCCGGCTTCGGCCACTTCGATGAAGAAACCATAGATCGGAAGAGCACACGTCTGAACTCCAGTCACTAATGCGCATCTCGTATGCCGTCTTCTGCTTGAAAAGGGGGGGGGGGGGGGGGGGGGGGG
>CAIOCT010000106.1 GCA_903856725.1 uncultured Verrucomicrobiota bacterium | reverse complement strand
TCCCACAATAGCCGCGACGGCGAGTAGCCCGACGCTGGGGACGAGCCATACGCTTTCCTCACGGGTTAGCCAAAAACAGCCACTGGCTAGACCCACCAAGATAGCCCATGGCAATTGGCGCGATAATGTTTCTGCCCGCCGTGCATAAAGGGCCACGAGTCCCGCGAGAATGACCAGCGCCAGCGGGGTATAAATCTGCTGTCGGATAATACGGCCCAAGGTTGGACCTTCGAAAGACATGGGATTCCAAAGGAGAAAAGCATAAATCGCAAAAAGCAGTCCGGCGGAGCGAATCGCTGGGCGGCAGGCGCGGGTTAATAGGGCGCAGGCTCCCGCATAGGCTAATTGCACCCCTAGTCCGAGCGGAACGCCGAACCAATAAAGTCCTGCAATCCAGATCGAGTAGAATGGGCCCTTGGCCAAGGTCATTTGATTATATGCGCCGAGCCACTCTCCTTTGATCAACGATTCTGCGAGCAGTAAAAAAAGACGATCATCATGGGCCGCCCCACCAATGGCGTACACAGGTTGTGCGCGGGTGAGCCAAAGCTTGAATGTGGTGATGATCAATCCAGCCCAGAGCCAGTAGGCAGAATTTCTGAGTCTAGCTTCACTCATGGAGTCGCCTCGCGAGTATCGAGCCGCAGAACGCCGAGGAGAAAACTGGTTAAAATCATCTGGCAGCCAAGAGCGAGGAACAGCGAGCCGGGGATCACCCAACGGAGGGTTTGGGCGGGTTGCAATGGGCCAAAGCCTTGTTCACGCCAGAACCATATCGCCCCAGTCCAGATGAGAGCACCGGTTGCGATGAGCCCACAGCCGAAGATTAGGCCAGCTTCGAGGGTCACTTTGCCAAGCCAAGAATCAAATTTGGCTTCTGGGTGGCGCAGTCCAGCGCGGAGGGTGAAATATTTACTCAATACGGCGAAGGAGACCGCTTGAAAGCCGATGAGAATACACCCGGCGGCGAAGAGGAGGGTGTGCACGTCCAGTTGAACGCGGCCTAGCTGCAAAGGGCCAGGAAGGACGGCAGCGCCGAGCACAATTCCTGCAAGCATGAGAAAAGTGCCGGGATAAAAAAATAGCCAGCGCGGGCTAAAGAGAAACATGAAGCGCAGGTGCCTCCAGCCATCGCGCCAAGGACGCAGGTGCGGGGGGCGGCCACGGCCGTCAGGTCTTAACGTGGTAGGCACCTCGGTTACTTTGAGTTTGAGCAGGGTCGCTTTAATAACCATCTCCGAGGCAAACTCCATGCCGGTGGTTCGTAAATCCATCTGGCGATAAGCCGTGGCCCTGAAACCGCGTAAGCCGCAATGAAAGTCGCGGAGCGGGGTGGGGAATAATAGTCGGCCGAGAAAAGAGAGAACGGGATTCCCTATATAGCGATTTTTCCATGGCATGGCTCCGGGTAAAATGCCGCCGCTAAAACGATTGCCCATGACGAGATCATGGCCCTCGCGCAAGGCCGCGACAAAGCGAGGGAGATGACTGAAATCATAGCTACCATCCGCATCACCCATCAGAATGAAGCGACCTTGGGCGGCTGCGATGCCGCCGCGCAAAGCATAGCCGTAGCCTTTATTGATGATCGGCACGACTCGCGCCCCGTGTTGCACCGCGAGCGCTTGGGAGCCATCGGTGCTCCCATTATCGGCGATAATTACTTCCCCGATGATGCCGGCCTGAGCTAGAGCGGCTTGGGCTTCCTGCACGCAAGCTCCTACAGTCCGAGCTTCATTTAAGCAGGGCAGCACCACGCTTAACTCCAGTTTTTGAACACCGTGAAGCGGGAGGGACATTTTATTTGATCTCGATATTAGACCAACCAGTCCAATCCCAAGAGAAATTGCCGAACGGGCCTGGATCAATCCGCAGATAGAGTCGGCCGCCAGCTAGGTGGCTAAGTGGGATCTTGAATGCCTGTAATCCGCGATCTTCGACTTGTTGCACCGGGTTGAGGAAGCGCCGAAAAAGTTCTATGTTCTGGCTGCCGTTGGACCAAACGATGATAAATTCAGCCCCGTTGGTGGTGCCCCCATTGGTATAAGTGCCAGGTAAAAACCCGAAGCTTCCTGTCGCTTGTTGGGCTCCCTTCGGCAAATTGAATGTCATTTCGCTCGGTGCGTGTAGCACCGCCACGGGCTTCCCATCGATCACCCCGGTAGACACTGGAGTATGCGCATAGTGTTGGACCGGTAGGTTTTTGAACATTGAAAATAATTGGTTATTCAGCTGGTCAAAGAATTTCTCCGCTTGGTGAGTGGCGGGGAGTGCCTCGATTTCAATCTGCGCGGTATCGGCAAAAAACAAGCGATCACTCGGCTCGATTTTGAGAGCAAGGCTGCGCACCTCACGACCCTCGCGATTATTAGCAAACGAAGCGTAGGCCACGGCATCCTCAATTATGGGGCTGAGGATAAACCCGGCACGACCCTGCGAGAGCGGGAGATAAAACGGCACCTCATTGCCCTCATAATCTGTGAGCAGGAGAGTGACGTGGGGTGGTTTATAGAGAAAAGTATGGAGTCGCCCGAGGAGCGTTTGCGGAAGGTTGATGCGTGCCCAGAGGTGTTGCCCTTTATGGGTGTCGAGGGGGAGTTTTTGTCCAACGCTAAGCTCGGTGGAAAGCAGCAGTTGGCGCGCGGCGGCCGCAGGATCGAATCGCCCAGGCAGGCGTCGCCACAGTTGGTAACCTCGCTCCATCTGCACAAAATCATAGCGATGTGGAAGCAAGCGCCACACTTCAGGATCATCCATCATGGGCATGCGACCATCGATGGTTTGCACCTTCAAGAGTACGTAATCCGGGGCATGATCCGAGGCATAAAAATCACCATTGAGTTTGGCGAGATAGGGTGAATAGACGGAGTAACTTTGAATGATGGGCCGCGGTTGGTAATTAAAATCATTAAAAATGGCCGTCGCTTGTTCGTGCCCCAGCTGGTCGAGCGAGGCGTGGCCAACGAGTTTCTTCGTCTCCGGAAGATCCACCGAAGATTTTGTCAGCAAAAGTCGGTCGTGGTAGACCTGCTGAGTGGCCGCGGGGTAAAAAGTTTTCCCTAAGTTAGTCCAAATTTTGGACTCGATGATCGCGATACTGCTGCGGGCAGTTAAATATAAAGCTGATTCAGTGCCCCACAGCACCATGATGCCAGTCAACAGAAAGGCCGCATAGTGGAGGCGGCGAAAGCGCGGAGGGTCTTCTAAAAGCGCGGGGTAGGCCGTTAGCGGCAAGAGGGCGCAGAAGAAAAAGCCGATCATATGGCCATCGGCGCGCACAAAGCCATGCTTCCAATTCATGAAAATAAAACCGGCCAGCATAATAACGTTGGCCAGCGCGCGGGGCTTATTGGGGTTTAGGCCGAGATGCAGGAGCAAATAACTGCTGATAACCCCGAGCACAATAAAAGCCTTCCAGAGTGGCGACCAGGGTGTAGGGAAGCCCATGGCTTCGGTGTAGCCCTGGCTGATTGCCCATGAGCTGCGGAGGTAAGCCGGGAGGTTCAACGGATTTTGACCGCACAAAAACCACGCCGCGATAAATCCCCCGCCAAAAACCCCGGCCATAAATAGGGCATCGCGGCGCCGGCCGGCCCAAAGGGCGTAGGTTACGCTCACAGCAACGACAAACGCGGCGAGCATCAGGTTGGTGAATTTGATCGAGCCCAGCATCGTCAGGGCTAAAAGCAGGACGAGTCGACCCCGCCGCCCGCCATCTCCGCGCAAGAGCTGAAATCCCATCAAAGCAATCAGCAGCATGTGCAGGGCGTCTTCGTAGGTGATGCCGAAAAGAAAGAATCCGATAAAAAAGCCCCAGCGCGAGAGGCCCTGCAGTCGGCGGCCTTCGTGGATGATGACGTAGGCCCCAAGGATCGCGATGGCGAGTTGCACCACTACAATGGCCTGAAATTGCAGGCCGGAGTAAGTTTTCCCCATGGAGAAGCCGAGTGGCCCGTAAGTAAAAATAACCTCTTTCCCGAATTGAAAGCCGTGCTGAAAGAAATAACCCAAGGCCATGCGCCACGAACCATCCAGGCTTGCTTCTGGATAATTGGGGTAATTGAAAATTCCCGCGATGAGGAGCAGAAACAAAATACCCCAGCCCATGGGCCCGCGCGCTTTGGGTAAAAAAGTAGTCTCAGACGACGATTGCATTGATCAACAATATCAAAAAGTGAAGGAGCGCGTCTAGGGAGAAATTTTGAGCTGCAGATCAGCCCAATAAGTCCAATCACTGGCTGGATTATTAGCCGGGCCGCTGGTGATATTGAGCTCCAGTGTTCCGCCGGCGGCATGGCGTGGCAGCGCTAGACTAAAGGGTTGCTCGCCACGGTCCTCGGCGACCGTCCACGGTTTCAGCAGTCGGCGCAATAATTCAGTTCTTTGGCCATGAGGGTTAATGAGCGTGATGCTGAATTCAGCGCCATCGGTATGGCCACTGTTGGCATTTGCGTAAGCCCCGGCGCGAAAACCGAAGCGGCCAGATAGCCGAACGGCTTTCGGGGGCACCGCGTAACTCAGCATAGATGGGGCGTGGGCGAAATAAATCATCGCGTCACCTTCTTGCTGCGCGCTCGCGCCAAATGAAGAAATAATTTTTTCGGGCGGCAGCCCCGCGGTGGCTACGGTCAGGGCAAACGCGGCGCGCTGCTCAGTCGGCAATGATTCGGGCGAACAGCTCACAACCCACGTGGGCCCTGTGCGAATTTCCCCGGTGGTGGTGGTGGCCCGGGCCGCAGTGGTGTGGCGCCCGCGACCCATTTTTTCAAAATGGGCGGTGAAGGTAACCGTCATCGCTGGGACCGCATCGAAGGTGTAGGTCTCCGTAATCTTTTCATCGATCAGTAACTCGAGTCGCTGCAAACGTCCGGTCGAATGCTCCCCGCGTACTTCAAATTCAACGGGGACGGGTTCGGTCGTCAGCGGGCCGACGACGATGGGATCCGCTAATTGCCCCGTGGGTGCGCCTCCTGCCAGTGGGCGCAGTCCACGATGCGCAGCGTCTTTGAGCACAAGCATGCGGAAGCCGTGTGGTCGAAAGCGCCAAGATTCCACCTCGACATAATGAGTGCTGACGAAAGCGGCGAGTGGAGGAAATTTGGCCAGCGGATATTTACGAAAGAGCCGGCCATCACCCAAGCTGCTATCGATAAAGAACTCCGGCCGGTTAGCCGTTAAATCTTGGAGGAGAATTTCCAGCGTACCTGGGACGATGGCGTAACGCGTATCGCGATCGGGGGCGGTATTAGTCCAAGGAATCATTCCGGTCAGGAATGAGCAGTAGATATAGCGTGAGGCCGGTCGCCGGTCGGCGTAGAGATAGAAATCCGGATTGTAGCCCCAAATAAAAATTTTGTCATTGGGCTGGCTATGGGCGCGGACGTAATTAGCCGGTTCGATACTGGATTCTAAGCCTAGCGTGCTGGGCCAAGGCCCTCGGAGCGGTCCCGCCACGACTGTCCACGCGGCGGCGGCGAGCACCAATCCGGTCACACTTTTTTTGATTTTTCCCGCTCGCCCGAAGCAGCACGCCTGGCTGTCCGCGAGCAACCACCCCACGAGCAAAGACAATGCCGGTAAGCATTGGAGATAATAATGTCCGTAGATGCGACCAGCTGATGAGGCACCGCTCCCCGCGAGGAGCGCCCAGATCAAAAGATAGAATATCACCACATTACGCTGGCGTTCTTCCGCCGTGGGTTGCTTTTGCACCAGTTGGCGAAGAAGCATCGGTCCCGTGATGAGCAAGGCGGCGCAGATGACGGGATATTGCCGCCAGATAATAACGATCAATTCGACGGCTGCCGTTAGGCGATCACCCGCGGTCGTCTCCGGTCCATAATAAGTAAGGTTGTAGCTCCAGGCGTAAAAATAAAGATCATCGAGCGCGCCGTGCGCCCAGAAATAACTAAACACCAGCGCGGTAAACCCGGTAAAACCCGCGCAGAGTCCGATGAGTCGCCGTGAGGTTTCGGCGCCGCGAAGCTGACCGGTTGCTAGCGCGTAGATGACGGTGGCCAGGGGGGCTCCAAAATCGAGTAGGCCGGGTTGTTTTGAGAGAAAAGCGGCCGCAAAACCCGCTCCGCCGAGAGCGGCCAGCCCGAGGGAATTTTGCGCCCAAGTGCGCCAAAGCCACCAAGTAGACCACGTGGTAAAGAAAATGACAAACCACTCGGTGCTCAGCGAATAACTATCACCAATATAAAATAGATTGGTCGTGCAGGCGCAGAAAATGAGCGCGGCCCAGCCGCCCGTCGCCGGGCCTCGCCAGCGCCGACCGATGAGAAAAATACCCAACGCCGTGGCGGTAATCATGCCGGCCAGCAGCGCATGCACGGCCCACATATTATTTTCACCGCATAACCAAAAACAGCCTGCTACGAGATAATAAGTGAGCGGGGTTCGCTGATCGATGGCGTCGCGATACATCACGCCGCCATCAAGAATACTTCGGGCAATAGTGGCGTGAATGCCTTCATCCAGATTCCACGTCGGGCGCTCAAATGAAGGCCAGCGCAGCCAAAATACCCACAGGCCCAACAGGAGCGCGACGAGTAGAGCAGTGGTAGTACGAGAGGATAAGCGCATGCTGGCAGGGGGGCGAATGAGCTTACGACTGTAGCAAGACCGCTTCGTGGGCTAAGGCGACGTGTTGGGGTAGGACTTTCGCGTAGTCGTAATAGCGGAGAATCTTGGAATAGGCCGTCGGGGTGAGGGATTTGCCGCTGCGCTCCTTCGTCAGGCAGGTCCACATCATTTTCGATAAGGCGACCGGATCACCAGGAGGCACGAGATAACCGTCCTGCCTTTGCCCAATGAGGTCAGCGATGCCATGGACGTTGGTGCTCACGATGGGCGTGCGAAAGGCCATCGCCTCCATCACGACGCGTGGGAAGGATTCTTCAAAGCTGGTGCAGACGAAAAGATCGGCGGCGACAAAGAAGTCAAAAACGTCACTCGTTTCAGGTATGAGCGTAACATTCGGCAGGCCGAGCCGGGCGAGATCGCGTTGGAGCAAATCGAGATAAATTCCCGCGCGTGCCCCGACCATAATAAAGCGAAATTTCCCCGCTCGGCCGTGGTGGTGGTTGAAGTGATCAATGGCGCGTAAGAAGATATGCTGACCCTTGCGTTCACAGACCGTGCCGATGTTCGCGATGACAATCTCATCCGCAGCGATGCCATGTTTGCGCCGCAGCGCCGCGCGATCATGAGTGCGGCGAAAGGCCTCAATATCATCCAGCCGGATCCAGCTAGTGACGATTTGGAAATTGTTCGATCGATTATGATCTTCGTAGTATGCGCGGGTGGCCTGACAAAGAAACAGCGCGCGGGTTGTTTGTTCGAATGCTTGGCCCACGAGCGGGTGCAGGGCGAGTGGCAGGCTGCGCTCAAAGAAGCGGAAGATAGAATTGCTTTCGTGAATATACAGAAGCGAGGGCTTGCCCGCTTGCGTGGCGAGATGGACGCCCCAAAAGCTCACTAAGGTATTGCAGACGACTAAATCGATTTTCTGCCAATCGATTTTTTGGCCGATTGCACTTACTCGTTGGTGAAACATGGCCTCGTTCTCGGAGCCAAAAATGTCCCCGAGTTTCAGCACCGTAATGTGTGCGCCCAAAGCTTCAAACGCCGGCCGCAAGGGACCTTCTTGGCCCGTTAAAATTTCTAGCCCGAAGCCGGCCACGCGGGCGAGATAGGTGGCGTATTCTAAAATAAAGAGCGGCGCACCCTCGAGGTTGAGGTTATGCGTCAATAACAGCAGACGTAATTTCCCGGTGCCGCGTTGGCCTAAGGCGATCGCCCCATCGCCTACTAATTTACCATCGACGAGTCGGAGGTGCGGATTGCAGTAGGGATCCCGATACAGCGGATAGCGTCGCACAAAGGCAATGTGCTCAGCCTCATCAAACGTCACTCCGCGAGTCGCGCTACCCCAGTGCATCAATTTGGCTTGAGGGGTATAGATGATGCGGTGGCCGGCGGTCCGGACCCTGAGACAATAATCGACGTCGTTATAGGAGACGCCAAAATCTTTTTCATCAAACCCCCCGAGCGTGCGGTAAATGGCGGTGCGCGTCATCAAGCAGGCCCCGGTGACCGCGGAAACTTCGCGGGCCGCCGCCTGCCAGGTCACGTCCACCGTGGCTTCAGCCGCTTTGGCGTAGGGTGTATCGGCGAGTCCGCCGTGTGGGCCGATAATTATGCCGGTGTGATTGAGGGTGCGGTCAGGATAAATTAATTTAGCGCCGACCACCCCGACATCCGGTTGCGTAAACCAACCGACCATCTCCTCGAGCCAGCCGCGCTCCAGCGCATTGACGTCGTTGTTCAGGTGCAGCACGAGCGGGGTGTCCAAGTGCGGGATAGCCGCATTGACGAGCTTTGAATAATTGAAAGGAGCTTGAGCATCAGTCGTGCGCACGACGGTGCACATGAGGTCATTGCGCTGCTGAATGGCTTGAAGATAACGCACCGCATCCGCGTCGCGGGAATGATCATCCACGATGATCAGTTTCACATAACGCCAGTCCACGGTCTCATCCAGCAATTCAATGCATTCTTGCAGCAAGTGCAGCTTATCGCGAGTGGGGATGACAATGGTCACTTGCAGGCGAGAGAGAATGGTTGGGTCCCAGCGCAGCTGATGATAACCAATTTGGCGCTGATGAGCGGTCTCCGGCAAGAAGGGCGCGGCGGCCCAGCCACGGCGTTGCGCGGCGGCAGCGAGTGCTTGGCGCGCCTGTTCAACGGCGGGATCAGCGAGATTTATTTTTTGGGCCAGAGTCGCGCGGGCGTGATGGCCGATCAGCGGTAGGTGCGCGACTTGCTCGGGGCGAAGCTGATCACCGATCCGCAGCAAGAGATCGTACCACAGCACTTGATCATATTCTTCGCGAAAGGAGCCAAGCTCCACGAAGCGATCGCTGCGCACGAAGCTTAATTGACCAGGGAATAAGCCGGAGTCGGCGAGCGCAGGGCTCCAGTCTGGTTTTAAAATGGCGGCGGTGCACCCGCCGTGGTCATCTTGCTGGTCCTCGTCGGTGTAAATCAGTTCGAGCTGCGGGTGAGTTGCTAGGTGGTGAGCGATTTCGAAAAGGGCTTCCGTCGAGAGGCGGGCGTGACCAGGCAGTAAGGTCAGGTGCGTGCCTTGGGCCTGATGCGCCGTGGTATTTAGAACGCGGACGAAATCACTCGGCGTGGATAAGGGAGCCGACTGGAAGCGCTCATCGCCGGTAGGGTGGTGGGAGCCAGCTCCAACAAAGCAGGCCTGCCAGTGCGGGTAAACTTGCTGAGTAAGTGAGTCTGCGAGCTCGTGCAGTTGGGTTGACGTGCACTGGCGGGTGTCAATTAAGAGGACCAAGCGCGGCCCTGGTGTCGGCAGTTCGCGGTTGGTCGCCGGGCGGACTAATGGCGGTCGCCGGGTTAATCCCTGCGACGGGCTGGCGTCGGCCGAAAGGTTTTTACCTGCTGGATTTAAATGGGCCAGTGAGGCTGGAGCGAAACGGCGAAAAGTTTTGTAAGCTTGCTTCCCTACGCGCCAGCACTGACCGAGTGAGCCCAGGGCGATATTCTCCGCGCGGCAGCCGGTCCAGAAGGCATTCGCGATTTCAAAAAAAGTGGCGCGACTGAAAGCCGGCAGCAGTTGTTCGAGTTGATTGCACCCGCGCTGATAGAAACGGCGGACAAAAACGAGGTGACGAGTGCCATCTTCGAGTTCGGCAAAAATCTTTAAAGCCAGCGGATCTGCACCGGCTTCATCGATATCAATCATGCCAAAAAATTGCGAACGGGCGGCGTAGGGATGGCCCGGGAACAGCTGGCCGGCATCGGCGCGTTCGCGATCGCCGTAATCCATTTCATTTTCAACCAAGGGGTGTGTGGTGGCGATTAGCCGTCGGATGCGTTGTTCTTGGTGAATGATCCAGCCCTCGACGCCGAGCTTGCCGAATTGCGATCCGCCGGTGAGGACGGGATTTTCGAGGGCGCCAAAAAAAGGAGGATTGGGCAGGGTATTGAGCGGTACAACGGCGGCTTCGATCGCCAATTTTCGGGCGAGTGGCCGAAGGTCCGCGGTGGGATTAGCGCGTCGGGCCTGTAAAAGTTTACGCAACTGATCCGGTACAATTTCCAAGTTCAGGCGGGCCCCAGCAGCTGGGCCGTGCGTGACACTTATATTGGTCCGCCAAATTTCTACCCAGCGACCACCGGCATCGAGTAATTCCAGCCGCAGGTGCTGGGCGCCGCGGGGTGGGCGGACTTGTAGACAGAAACCAGCGTGAGGTAGACCGAAATACCCGCGATGTTCCCGCTCAATGTGTTCGCGGGGTAGGCCAAAAATACCCAGGAAAATAACATCATCGATGACCGCCCGAACATCCGAGAACACGGCCCCCGTTTTCGATAAAAACCAGCCGCTAATCCAGACGGGTTCGCCGGTGAATACCCATTGAGTGGGCTCCTCGATGTCAAATTTGTAGGCGTCGTTTTCGTTCATTTATGGACAAGCCAACTAAGGTGTAGCGGGGGCCGCAGCGCAAGCCCAGGGCTGCTGTTAGCTCGACCTACTTAAGCTCGGGTTGCGCGACCATTGATTCGAGGGCCGCTTGCCATTGAGGCAAGGCGCTCGCCGCCGAATGATGGGAGAGCACCTGCGCCTGCGCTTGCTGGGCTCGCGGTGCCGCCGCGGCTGGATCGGTAGCCAGTTCTCTCAGGGCTCGCGCGAGCGCACGTGAGTCTCCCTGGGGGACGAGGATAACCTGTTGCGGGCTAAAAATGGCGGAAACAATCGGGGAGGGCGTCGTAATAATCGGTACACCCGCCGCGGCGGCATTGAGCAAAGCGCGCACCGGCGGTTGGGCCCAGGTTGGGCACACCAACGCTGCTGCTGCATTGATCGACTGAGTATCGGTGGTCATCATCGCCGGCTGATTGAGCACGATATCTTGAATTAAGGCGTTTTCTTCCTTGGCCCCACGCAGGTCGTTGACGGCGATGCGCCAGGGAAAAGGCTGGGTTTGACGCGAGAGCCAAGCAACCGTCCGCAATAATACGGCGCCGCCTTGATGCGCTCGTCCGCCAATCGGCGCGATGACGTATTTTGGGAGGGTGGGCGTATTCACGCGATGTTGGTCGCACCAATGCGGCACAAAAATTGCCGGTAGCGAGCCCAAGAGGGAATTTTGCAGGCGAGCACTGATTGTTGCTGGATAGCACACCTGACTGGCTGATTGCCATCCGGCCACAATGGCGGCTGCCAGTGCCGGAGAGACATCTAGGGGCGGGGTTAAAACTTGATCAACAGAGCAATCAAACAAGACCGGGAGAGAGTGTTGTCGGCCAAGCGTGATGGCCCAAAAACAAAGGGGATCAAAAACAGCGACCGCATCGAGGTGCGGCCACCAAATGCGTCGATCAAGATCACTGATCGCCTGCGCTACGGCGGCAGGATCTGGCGCAGAAAAAAGCATCAAGGGGTCGACGATCTGCACGGCAATCCCGGCTGCTTCAAAATCGCCGCGTAACGGTCCATCCACGGTGGTTATCAGTCGTACCACCCAGCGCTGGGTCGCCACAAGATGGCGGCCAACATCAAGGGCGCGCCACGTAGCATCATCAGGTTGAAGATTGAGCGTGCTGAGCAGCAGTCGCCGCGGTCGTCCTGAAGGTAAGTCCGCCAAGCTTTGATGATTCGTCGTTGGTTCGTCGGTTGTCGGCGAAGCCACGCTATTTACCTCGGTGGCCATCTCCGGCAAAATGAGTCGCTGCGCAAAACAAAGTTGCACCGAGCCGTCCTGCAATTGGGCATAAATTCGCAAGCAAGCTGGATTTGCGAGGCCCAGCGGTACATCCACCGTCCCTTGCAAGCGGGCATAATCAATTTTTGGTAGCGCGACTTTGGTGGCGAGGGTGGGGTCGGGTAAGCTGTGCTGGAGGTGGTTGAAAACGAGTAGATCGGTGCTAGCTAGCACGGTTTGCAGCGAGGCAGATTCGTGGAGCAGCCAGCCAAATATTTCAGCCTGTCCATAATTCAGCCCGACCGGCTGAGCGGGTTCATCGAGGTGGCCATGAAAAGGGCGGTGGGCG
>CAIOCT010000105.1 GCA_903856725.1 uncultured Verrucomicrobiota bacterium | reverse complement strand
CGGGCTGTCATTGCTCATGCGCGCGCGGCGGGGCAACGAGTGGCTTACCATACCTGCGGTGGGATGATGCCGATCCTCGAGCGGTTGGTCGACCTGGGGGCTAATGCCTTGGAAACCTTTACCCCGCCCGCCATGGGGGGAGATATGAATTTAGCCGAAGCCAAGCGGCGCATTGGCGACAAGGTCTGCTTTATTGGCGGCTTTGATCAGAACCGTTTTTTTACCACGGCGACCCCGGCCGAAACGCGGGCGGAAGTGCGACGCTGCTTTGCGGAGGCCGGCGCAGGTGGGGGATTTATTCTCAGCCCGTCCGATCATTTTTTTGAAGCGCAGCCGGAGCTCCTCCATGCGTTTGCGGATGAAGCCCGCCGCTGCACCTATTAAATTTTAGTAAAGATTGAATTTTATACCATGACCCCACTCGACCGTTTTAACGCCTGCATGAATTATCAACCCGTTGATCGGGTGCCCAACCACGAGGTCGGTGTGTGGGTGCAGACTAAGCAACGCTGGCAGGCGGAAGGTCTGGCCACAGCTGACCTCCATTGGGACTGGTTTACCGGCGAAGCGCGTTGGGATCTCGATCCACGCGAATACATTGATGTCCGTTTTGATATGATTCCGCCTTACGAAGAAAAAGTGATTAGTCGAGAAGGGGAGACGGAGATTATTCAGCGACCTAACGGGGTTATTTCGAAAGCCTTAATTACCGGTACCGCGGAAGGCATGCGCGCTAGTATGGATGAATATATTGATTTTCCGGTCAAAACGCCGGCGGATTTTCAAGCCATCAAGCACCGCTATCGTCCGTCGACAGCCAGTCGTTACCCGGCGTATTGGGATCAATTCCAACTGCCCGGCTGGGGGCAGCGCACGCATCCCCTCGTGCTTGGACGCAATTGCAGTACGCTTGGTTATTATTGGCGAGCCCGGGAGTGGATGGGGACGGAAAATCTTAGTTATGCGTGGTATGATGAGCCGGCTTTGATGCATGAAATGATGGAGTTCATTACCGACTTCACGATTGAGACCGCCCGCCCAATTCTCGCGAGTGGCGTGCGTCCTGATTATATTTTTATTAATGAAGACCTCAGTATGAAAAATGGTCCGCTATTAAGTCCGGCAACCTATCGCACTTTTATTTTTCCGCAGATGAAGCGCTTGGTGGCGTGGTTTAAGTCAGCTGGCGTGCGTTGGGTGATCGTGGATACGGATGGCAACTGTGAGCTCGTGATTCCGCCTTTTATGGAAGCTGGGGTAGATGCTATTTGGCCTTTGGAACGCGCGTCAGATATGGACCCGCTGGCGATTCGTAAAAAATTTGGCCGCGATTTGCGGCTGCTGGGAGGTATTGATAAACGGGAGCTCGCGAAAGATTTTGTCGCAATCGATACGCACTTGCGCTCGCTGCAACCGCTCATCGCAGATGGCGGGTTTATTCCCACGGTTGATCATTTAGTGCCGCCGGACGTTTCTCTCGCAAATTTTGAGCATTACATGCTCCGCAAACAGCAATTGCTCCGCGGAGAAGCCTTCTGAGGGTTTCGCAGCGGCAAGTCGCCACCCGCTTAAAATCCGCGAAAGCGCGTTTGCTTAGCCTAAAATTCTATTTCGGCGTGCGCGCACCCGGGTGAAGATAAGGGAAACAGCAAGCAGCACTGTGCCCAAAACAAGAAACGATATTATCCGATAGGTGGCGGCAAGGTGCGTGAGGCCGATGACAATCACGTAGAGCACGGTCAGCAAGAGCGTGAGGTGCCCCATCCAGCGATATTTTGAATTTTGGACCATCAGATTCATTACGTAATAGGTGATCGCGATACCGATCCACGAGAGACTTACGTAAGCAGTCGGTACAAGGTGGTAGAGGGCGTAAGGGAAAACAATAAAAGCGCATCCGAGGTAGGCGTTGCGCATGAGCTCGGTGGTGAGTTCCAGTCGAGCTTTTTTCCAGTTGAGAATGCGCGCGGTCAGCAGCGCCACGATACCCAAGCCAATACTGATTCCAGATTCGGATTGGGCGACGGTCATATAAGCGATTACCATCAGGACATAGATAAAAAAATTCGCGACGACGATCAGGCGAGAGCGAAACCAGAGAGCAGTGGCTACGACCAGCAAGCTTTGCCATGAAAGCCAGATAAAGACCTCGGGCGCTGGAAAGGTTTTGATAATAGCTGAACTCAGGGCGAGGTAGCCCGTCATCGCGTAGAAGAACGTTGCGATGCGGCTCGCTTCGCGTCGCCAGAAGGTCACGGCTAAACCAAGATAAACCAAAGCAGCGACCCCATGAAGGGTGGCGAATACGGGTGTCGCGAGGGCCAGTGTTTGCAGAAGAATTAACGCATAACTCATGCTGCAATTAAAAATAACGACGAGAATCGTGCCCGGATCTTCGTGGCTACGATCAGCTCGTCGGTACGAACCGGCGGCGATGATCACCGCATAACCGAGTAGAAAATAAATTCCACTCGTGGGCTCGAACAGCACCTTGAATGACCGCCCGGACCAGGGTCGATTGATCGCCCAAATTAAGTGAGTGAGGTAAGTAGCGGGGATAGCTGCCAGCAGCAGGCCCGGCCAGCGATGATGACTTGACGCGCTGCTGGCGATTGCGGCCAGCCCAGCAATGATGATAAACGTGCTGGGAGTCGCGCCGACAACGGTGGCGCTCATTAAGCCAGTCAGGAGCGCTAAGCCGAGAAGCCACGGAGATTGTTGACGCAACGCGAACGCGAGATTGAGGCTCACGACTACTGCCAGGACGATCTGTCCACTGAGTGCGTTGACGGCGAGCACGGGGGTGGCGCCGAAAAAAAACAATCGAAGCGTGGAGAAAAAACCCAGGGCGAGGCCGGCGCCGCGGAGATGGTTGGCCACCGACTCAAATGATTTTTGCCAGCCCCGGGCGACGAGGAGTAAGCTGGCCGCTAAAATAAAGCCGATCAGCGCGGGGGCGGCGGGCGGTAAAACGAGCCACGGCAACGAGAGGGCAAAACCGACACCGAGGGTGAGTGCTAACACGCCGAAGCCCGCAAACCATTTTTGACCTACGACAAACTCCAATTCTTCTTCGGTCTGGGCTTCAACGACTGGGGCTAAAAGAGGTGCCGCATTGGGGGCGACGGATACGTTCGGCGTCGCGCTTGATGCCGCTGCGGGCGGGAGCTGCAAATGTTGCTCGATGCGCGCGAGTCGCTGCTCCAGGACCCGAAGAGTCGTCGGGAGGTTCGGCTCCGAAGTGTTTAAAGGAATTTCACTCAAGTTATTTTGGCGAATACGTTGAGGTGGGCTAGACTAAAGAGGAGGCGCGCGCGGCGCGGCTGATTATGCAGAGCACCCGCAGTGCCGGCTCTGGCAACCACCACTCCTAGCCGCGAGCCCAGAACCGGGATCAATCCCCGCGCCCAGTTCATCGGCTAAGCCGCAGATCGTCTCGTAATATTCTTCACGAGGCAGCCCAAGAGCGGTTGCCGCAAAGGTCTCGGCGTCATCGGCTGATGCGAACTCACCATAATTTACCGTGACGAGCTGATAGAGCGCCAGGTACGGCACGAGACTAAGCTGCGTCATGTAGACGGGATGCACATAAAGGGTGAAGCCCTCCTCAGGCATATCTCCTTTCGGCTCGGGAAAGGCAAATTCACCCGGATTTAGGCGGGCGCTATCAAAAACTAAATTGCAGGGATAGCGCACGCAGGAGCGATCGAGGAGAATCGCCTGCAATTGAGACCAGCCAATTTGTGGGCCATATTTTTCAAAGATTTCGGTGCCCTTGGTGGCGACGTGAGCGTTAAGCGACTGTTTGGCGTCGGTGGCAGTAAGTTGAGTGGCCATGGGGCGTAGGACCAAAAGCGGTTAATGAGCAGCGGGACGGGACAACGCTGCGTTAGTGGGCGCAATGTCATTAATTTCCGGCAGTCCTTCATTGGCTTGGGAGAGCCTTCCTTGCAGAATGGGGACCGACATGCGTAGAAAGAGGGTGTAGCACAAGAGACCAAACGCCCAAATCCCGAGGCACACGAGGGTTTCATTGAGCGACGGTATATAATCGACGACGGCACCAAGCGGAGTGGGAATAAAACCTGGGATGACGAGGCCCATGCCTTTTTCAATCCAGATGCCGACGATGCTCAAGACGCAGGCGACATCCAGCCAGCGGAGACTGCGACTGACTGGCAGCACTAAGATTACCATCGCAATCAAATTAAAAGTGATAGCTGTCCAGATCCACGGCACGAGGGCGTAATGGCCGTGCAAGCCAAAGAACAGATATTTAGCCGAGGCGCCATGCGTGGTCCCAGAATAAAATTCTTTGAAAATTTCGCAGACGAGCAGAAAGACGTTAATGATCATCGAAACTTGAACGATACTTCGCAGCGTCAGGAGGGCTTTATCCGTGATGCGGTATTGTGTGACACTCCGGATAATTTGGAGCGCGAGGATGATGATGGCTGGGCCAGCAGTGAAGGCAGATGCGAGAAAGCGGGGGCCCACGATTGAGGCATTCCAGAAAGGACGACCGCCGAGGCCTACATAAAGGAAAGCGGTGACGGTGTGAATCGAGACGGCCCAGATAATGGCGCCGAAAACAAAAGGGATGTAGAACCACTTCGTTGGTTTTCGATTTTGGTAGCGGCAATAAAGGAGGTAGCCGCAAATATGAACGTTGAGGAGCAGGTACCCATTCAGGACGATGACGTCCCAGCTGAGCATTGATTTGGGGAAATTCATTTGCCCGATCCCCGGGATCAAGTGCCAGAAACGATCGGGGCGACCGAGGTCGACGGTGACGAACAACAAGCACATGATGATCGCCGCAACTGCTAACAGTTCGCCGAAAATGACGAGATCGTGGAGCTCTTCATTATCATAAATGTACACCGGAATAACCATCATTACGGCCGCGGCGGCGACGCCGACGAGGAAGGTGAAGTTTGCGATATAGACGCCCCAAGAAACTTCATCGCTCATGCCGGTGACGACGAGGCCGTGGACTAACTGTTTAGCGTAGGCATTGAGTCCGAGGAGGGTGATCACCGTCAGGACGGCCATCCACGTATAGTAACGCCAATCGCCGACGAAGGCGATGCGGGCACTGCGCTGAAGAAAGACGAGGTACTGACGGGCGGCGGTGATCATGGACGAGGGGAACCTGACCGGAGAGCGTTCCAGCTAAAGAAGGTCATTTGTCGAAGTAGTAAAAGAAGCGTGGGGAAGTCCCCATTTCTTCCTTTAATTGAATGAAGACTCGCTTGGTGCGCAGGATGTAGGAAATTTCACTTTCCGGATCGAGAATGTTGCCGAATTTTCGCGCACCGACCGGGCAGACCTCCAAGCACGCTGGGTATTTACCGACGCGGGTGCGTTGGATGCAGAAATGGCACTTCTCCATCACGCCTTGTTTGCGCGGGCGGTTGCCGAGGTAAGCCATTTCTGGATTCAGTCGATCTGCGGGAATTTCTGGTTTAGTGAAATTAAATCTCCGTGCCCAGTAGGGGCAGGCCGCTTCGCAGTAGCGGCAACCGATGCACCAATCGTAATCAATCACTGTGATGCCGTCTTTTTCCTGCCAGGTTGCATTGACGGGGCACACTTTGACGCAAGGCGGATTTTTGCACTGCTGGCATTGCACCGGCATATAAAAGAAGCCTTTGTCGGGAACTTCTTTATCGTCGTAGAGATGATTGCCTTTCTCAACATCCATGGAGCCGTGCGGCATTTTGAGCACCCGGATATATTGAATCTCAGGGCTACGCGACTGGTTGTTCTCGGCAACGCAAGCGTGCACGCATTTACGGCAACCGATGCAGCGCGTAAGGTTTAAGGCGTAAACAAATTCGACGCCATCCATGGGCTTAAGATCCCGCACGTGGGGCCGGATGCCATATTGGTGTTCAACTTCATCGGTAATGCGTAGGAGAACTTTTTTCATCTCCTCGGGCGAAAGCTCCTTATAGTATTTTTGCAAAAACTCTTCCGACGAGGAGAAATCTTTAAGTTCGCGGAGAGGCGCGAGACTGGCGGCGAGCGCGGAGAGACCGGCAAAAGCGGCGGTGGAGCGCAGGAAGCTCCGCCGATCAGTTGAGCCAGTGGCTGGTTGGTCTGAATGAAGCGTAGGTTCAGGCGAAGACATGTCAGTGAGTGGTTGCGGGCGAATGCGCGGCCGTTATCGGGGTGCGCAGCGCATGGGGACCAGGTGCTGGATTCCGAGTTGGAATACGCGGGGCATGGGGGTTATGGCAGTTCGCGCAGGCGAGCTTTTTGGCTTCGCCAAGAGTAGTATTCCAGTAGCCGTTGATGCGGCCATGCGCACCAGCTTCCCAATCGCGATAGTTCGGGCCGTGGCAACTGCCACAAAGCTGCGTGCTGTCGGCAAATTTTAATTCATGACCATCCCGCACTTGGAAGGTTTCGAGATTTCCCTCGTTGTGACAATTATAACAGAGGTTGTTTCGATTATGGGAGCCGTGGCCCATCACGATATTTTTATGCTCTTCTGGCACGATCAGGATGCTGTGGGCATCAAATCGCAGCACGGGCGGTTTCTTTTTGTCGTGGCAGCCGTAACAATCGAAATCGGACATATCTTCCTTGGCTTGCACCAAGTCGGCATACGTTTGGCGCCAAGGGGTTTTTTCTAGGAACGCTTTATCGACTAATGCGATTTGCTGGCGAGCGGGAGGGTGGCCCCACGAGTTACTCAAAAGTAAGGCCGTGAGGCCAAAAAACAAAAGCGTGATCGCGCCGAGCGCGTAGCCCGTGCGAGTTGATGGGTAGCTCATGGGAATCTGGCCCAGTCGCGAGTTGTCGGTGGTGGGAGATTATTGCTTTAAGGCGCGAACAAAGGGAACCAGGGCGGCCAGTTCATCAGGGGGGACGCCTTCAATGGCTTTCATGCTGGTCTTACCTTTTTTATCGGTGATGCCTTTTTTCATGGCATCCAGTGCTTGGGCATCGGTGAACTCGGCTTGGCCTTTGGCATCAGTCAGATCGCGGATACCTAATTTTTTACCCATCTTAGTTTGGCCTTTGCCATCTGTACCGTGACACTTGGCGCAGTGCTCATCCCAGTTGGCTTGTGGCGTCGCGGCCGTCGCGGCCGTCGCTAACGCGAGAATGAGCATCGTGGTGAGTAGCGTGGGGTTTTTCATAAAAAAGGGTGAAAGGTTTCGAGGTTTTTAACTGAGACCGTAGTATTACAAAAATTCGCAAAGCTCACTACCGCCGCATTGGCGAACACTGCGCATATCTTGCTTTGAAAAACAATAAACGCCTACCAGTCGACAAGGGCTGCGGAGTCGGGCAGTCTTAATCACGTATACTCGCGGCCATGAGACTTGCCGCTACCGAAAAAATGCACTTCGCGCGCTGGTGGTTGAGTCTCGTCTTATTTTTTCCAAGTTTAGCGAGTGGGGCTGAATTAATAGCATCACCCGTAATCGCGAAGCTACTCCCCAACAGCGAATGTCTCGATTGTCACGAGGCCGAATTTAAACCACGCAAAAAAGGCCAACCGGCAGAGTGGATTGGCATCCCACTCGCGCCGTATGCCGCTTCCGTGCACGGCAAACTGAATTGCGTCGATTGTCACCAGGGAATCTCGGAGACCCCGCATGCCTCGAAATTGCCTCCCGCGCAGTGCGCAAGTTGCCACGAAAAAGCAGCGGGGCAATATGCGAAAAGCATTCACGGTATAAGTCATCAAATGGGGGCCTCCGATGCGGCCTCCTGTGCCAGTTGTCATGGCACGCACGCCATGGTGCCAGTGAAGCAGGCGGACTCGCCGGTATTTAAACTCAATTTAACAAAGACGTGTTCAACTTGTCATGATAACGCCAAGCTGACCCAAGCTTATCGTATGGGAAAAACGGATGCCGCGAGCCATTACCTCGATAGTATTCATGGTCGCGCGCTGGTTAAAATGGGGCTCGTCGTGGCGCCTTCCTGCAATGATTGCCATGGCGTCCATGATATCAAACGCAGCATTGATAAGGATTCGCATTCCAATCATGCGAATATTGCGAAGTCTTGCGGTAAATGTCATCTGGGCATCGAGGAAACCTATAACGCGAGTGTCCATGGGCAGCTCCTCGTCAAAGGTGATAAATTGGGCCCGGTCTGCACGGATTGCCATAGTGCCCATGATATCGAAAAACCGGCTACGGCTCATTTCAAAGAACTGAGTGATCAAAGCTGCGGGAAATGTCACCAAGATCGGCTCGAGCATTACCGCGAAACTTATCACGGCAAAGCCATGGCTTTGGGGCAGCCTAATAAGGCCGCGGACGTCGCTGCCTGTTACGACTGCCACGGTCACCATGATGTATTTCCGGTGACAGACCCACGCTCCCGTTTGTCCAAAGCTAAAATTGTCGGTACCTGTGCGCAATGTCATGCGGGGGTTAATCAGCAATTTACCACGTATCAGCCGCATGCGGATCCGTTGGACAAGATCAACTATCCTGTGCTGAACAAAGTTTTCTTATTCATGACGGCGTTGTTGATCGGCACGTTTGGTTTCTTCGGCCTACACACAGCCTTTTGGCTTTTCCGCTCAATCTATCTCTACCTCACAGATTCCAAAACTTTCCGGGAGGCCGTGATTAAATCGCAGGCGGACGACGTGCAATATACTCGTTTTAATCCCTTTGAGCGCTTCCTGCACATGCTCGTAGTAACGAGCTTTCTCTTGCTAGTGATTACTGGAATGCCGCTGAAGTTTTACTACACAGATTGGGCGAGATTTATCTTTAGCCTCTTTGGCGGAGTGGGGGTAGCGCGTTCGCTGCATCATTTCGGAGCGATTATCACTTTTGCCTATTTTGTCCTGCATCTGGGTGAACTCGCCACCTCGCTTTGGTCGCGGCGTCAAGCGGTGCGTGATCCCATTACCGGCCGGATGCAATTAAGCCGTTGTTGGGCGATATTATTTGGGCCTGATTCCATGGTTCCTTCGCTCCAGGACTGGCGTGATTTTGTGGCGCATCAAAAATGGTTTTTTGGCAAAGGTCCACGGCCGCAGTTTGATCGTTGGACGTACTGGGAACGCTTTGATTATTTTGCGGTGTTCTGGGGTGTCTTTATGATCGGGGTGTCGGGCATGATTCTTTGGTTCCCGAAATTCTTCACCCTGTTTTTACCGGGCTGGGCGATCAATATCGCTGGGGTAATCCACTCGGATGAAGCCCTGCTGGCGGCGGGATTTATTTTTACGTTCCATTTCTTTAATACGCATTTCCGCATCGAGAAATTCCCGATGGATACGGTGATTTTTTCGGGCCGGATCTCTCACACCGAAATGCTCCATGAGCGGAAGCGCTGGTACGACCGCTTGGTCGCGGCGGGGCGCTTAGCTGATTATGCGATCAAGGATGAATGGCAGGGGCGTAAGAAGGTCGCGCAGGCGGTTGGCTTCCTGCTCTTAGGGGCCGGTCTTGGTCTACTCGCCCTGATTGTGTACGCGATGATTTCTCGTCTTGGGCATTAAGCCGCCGCCCATACTTACTATGTTTGACTCCACGCTTATCGATACGTTGTTGATTCGACTCTTCCGATATCGGACACGCGGATTTATGCAGATGACGGAATCGGCGGGGCCAGTTCCCCCTGTGCCGCAGGGTGAAGCGTATCTCTATGTGCATATCCCCTTCTGCGAAGTATTATGCCCATTTTGCTCTTTTCATCGCGTGCAACATCACGCGGCCACCGCGCAATTTTATTTCCAATCCTTGCGCGAAGAAATTAAGCGTTACCACGCAGCGGGGCATCGTTTCACGGGGGTTTATTTTGGCGGCGGGACCCCAACGTGCGAACCAACCGAGCTGATCACGACCATCGGGCTGGTGCGTGCACTTTTCGCGGTCCGCGAAGTGTCGGTCGAGACGAATCCCAAAGACTTACAACCACCGTTGCTGGCTGCACTCCAGGCGGCGGGGGTAACGCGACTCTCTGTGGGGGTGCAGAGTTTCGACGATCAATTACTCCGCGAGATGGAGCGTCATACCAAGTACGGCAATGGCGCGGAGACCGCGGAACGAATCCGTTTGGCGGCACCTTATTTTCCAACGCTGAATGTTGACCTCATTTTTAACCAGCCGCATCAGACCCTAGCTTCCTTGCAGCGTGACCTCGCAATTTTTCGAAAGCTGGGGGCTAATCAGGTTTCGCTGTATCCGTTAATGACCTCGCCGACGGTGCTTCGTCGAATGGAGAAAAATATGGGCCAGCCCGATCAGCGACGCTTGCGGAGCTTTTACCAGACGATCGTGGAAACCCTCGGGCCAGAATTCACGCCTTCCTCGGCGTGGTGTTTTACCAAAGCGGGTGTCGGCAGTGATGAATATATTGTGGCCAGTGAAAATTATGTAGGGGTGGGGAGTGGGGCCTTCAGTTATTTGGATGGCACGCTCTTCGCGACGACGTTTTCTTTGCAGGCTTATAATGAACGAATTCGCGCTGGGCTCACGGGCATCACAACGCAACATCAACTCAGTGTAACGGATCGGATGCGCTATACCTTGTTGGTGAAAATGTTTGGGCTGGGCTTAGACCGCGAGTGGGCTCGGGCGCGGTATGGGGATAGGTTTTTCCGAAAGCTCTGGGGCGAGTTGCGGACGATGGAAGTGCTGGGCGCGGCGCGGCGCGATGCGCAAGGCTGGCGTTTGACCGGACGAGGAATGTTTTGGCTGATGTTAATGATGTCAGAATTTTTTGAATCCGTGAATACCTACCGTGATGCGATGCGCGCGCACGTGCACACCGAACTAGAGAGTTATAATCATTTCTGTCCTGCACTGACCGGCGAGCTTTGCCGACAACCGTTGATTAATTAAATGGTGTCTTGGTTTAGCGATATTCCTGAAGCCATCATTCGTCCGCGAATAGTTTTTTCGGCGCACTCTATTCGCGGTAACCTTATCAAGATTGATCGGCAAGTTTTCTGCTATCGGCAGGTGCAAGATATGCGTAAAAATAGATATTAACTGCGTATTTTTGAGGCTCGGGTGCTGGTCATGGCACGCTTTACTCGGCACATGTCTAGGCTTGGTTATATCTCCTCTGCATTTATCGATGACCCGTTACCTCGCTTGCCTATAATTGAAATGAGAGTCGCCGGTGGCGGTATTGCAAAGTGCGACCAGTGCGCAGCTACAGTGCTATTATGCTAATCTCATTTTTCCTTCAGCCTGAATTCGTTGGTGAACTTCCGCGTGGGTTGGGTGCCCACGACTTTGGGCTGAAGGATCTTTTGGCGGCGACCGCTAGCGTCGGGACCGTAAGTCCGTTCGTCATTTTTTAAAAGCAGCCAGGGGACCGCGCTTGGACTGAGCTTAATCTGCTATTTTTTTAACCTCAACACCTGTAACTTCATGATCTATCCAGCTCCCGGTGCCGTTGGCGCCAAAGTGGTATTCAAATCCCGTTACGATAATTTTATTGGCGGCAAATTTGTTCCGCCGCTGAAGGGCGACTATTTCGATGTGCTGACGCCCATTAACGGGCAGCGCTACACTCAAGCTGCGCGCTCGACAGCTGAGGATATTGACCTCGCCCTTGCCGCGGCCCATGCGGCCGCTGGGGCTTGGGGCCGGACGCCAGCCGCAGAGCGCGCACAGGTGTTGTTAAAAATCGCGGACCGACTGGAGGCGAATCTCGAACTGCTGGCCTATGCGGAAACGGTAGATAACGGAAAACCCGTTCGCGAAACGCTCAATGCTGACCTGCCGCTCACGATTGACCATTTTCGTTATTTCGCAGGCTGCGTGCGTGCACAGGAAGGTGCCTTGAGCAATATTGATGAGCACACAGTGGCCTACCATATTCAGGAACCGCTCGGGGTAGTGGGACAAATTATCCCCTGGAATTTTCCTATTCTTATGGCTGCTTGGAAAATTGCCCCCGCACTCGGCGCCGGTAACTGTGTGGTCTTAAAGCCCGCTGAGTCTACGCCAATTAGTATCCTGATTATGGCCGAGTTGATTGCGGATCTTTTGCCCGCGGGTGTCCTGAATATTGTGAACGGCTTAGGCCGAGAAGCGGGCCTCCCCTTGGCGACTAGTAAGCGCATCGCTAAAATAGCTTTCACCGGTTCGACGGCCACGGGACGAGTGATTGCCCAGGCTGCCGCTAGTAATTTGATTCCGGCCACCTTGGAACTAGGGGGGAAGTCTCCCAATATTTTCTTTGCAGATATTATGGACTGTGATGACGGCTACTTGGATAAGGCGATCGAAGGGCTGGTCTTGTTTGCTTTTAATCAAGGAGAAGTCTGCACCTGTCCGTCTCGCGCGCTGATCCAGGAATCGATTTATGATAAATTTATGGTCCGCGTGCTCGCACGGGTAGCGGCAATCAAGCAGGGGAATCCGCTTGATACTGAGACCATGCTCGGCGCGCAGGCCTCCGAGTTGCAGCTGAATAAAATTTTGGCTTACCTCGAGTTAGGTAAAAAAGAAGGTGCGCAAGTACTCGCGGGTGGGCAGCAAGCCAAAGTGAGCAGCGATTTAGCGGGCGGTTATTACGTGCAGCCGACGCTTTTCAAGGGCCATAATAAAATGCGCATTTTTCAGGAGGAAATATTTGGCCCGGTCCTCGCGATCACGACATTCAAGGACGAGGCGGAGGCCTTGGCTCTCGCCAACGATACCATTTATGGTTTGGGGGCCGGCGTGTGGACGCGCAACGGCAACCGAGCCTACCGGATGGGGCGCGCGATCAAAGCCGGACGAGTATGGACGAATTGCTATCACGCCTACCCAGCGCATGCGGCCTTCGGTGGCTACAAAGAATCTGGCATCGGCCGCGAGACCCACAAGGCCATGCTCGACCATTATCAGCAGACCAAAAATCTTTTGGTGAGTTATAGTGAGCAAAAATTAGGTTTCTTTTAATTTTTGCTCCCCGCGCTCTGCGATCCGGCGGGCCTTGTTCAAATCGCAGCGTTGCGTCATTTTGATTATTTACGACTGGGTCCATGGCGGCATTCGTCAGGGTGAGGTCATTGGCGAGCTTGCCCTCCACGCGGATTTTTGAAATTTACAGCGGAGTTATGAGTGAGCCGCCTGATCAACCATCCGCCCAAGCGCACGCCTTAGCGATGACGTCCCCTCAGTCGGCGACGGTGGTGCCCCCTGTGGCCGCGGCTAAAGGGTCGCCCGAAATTGGTTTAGTCCCACCCGCGAGTGAGCTCACGCCCGAGGAGCAAATGGCGCGCTTTGCCAAGGAGCTGCAAGAAAATGACTGGGGTCACCAACCCTGCTAAATAGCCGAGCTGGTTAGCTTGCAGTATTTTGAGTTCGGAAGCTGCGCCAAAGATTGAGCGGCAGGGAGGCGAGGCCAATGATGACGAGTTGACTGCTGACAAAGGCAACGAGCCAGACGAAGGCGGAGTCCATGAAACCATAAGAATGGAGACCGACACCGAGCATATTGACGCCAAACCAGCTCCAGCTCGTGACGATGTTGCCAAAAATGGCGAGGGACATAAGCCCACGTTGTTTCACGAGACCACCCCAGCGACAGTGAAGAATGATGGCATTCCAGAGTACAATAATAAGCGCACCATTTTCTTTGGGATCCCAGCCCCAGAAGCGGCCCCAGGATTGGTCGGCCCAGATTCCGCCGAGCACCGTGCCGATGAGGCTGAAGAGTGTTGCGAAGCAGACAATGCCATAGACCATCCGAGTGAGGGCATCAGCTGTCACTGTATCGAGTGACTTCGTCAGTAAGCCGCGCACGACATAAATAATCGCGAGAAAACCAGCGAGAAAAGTGGCGGCATAACCAGCGGTCACGACCACGACATGCGTCGCGAGCCAGAAATTAGAGTCGAGCACGGCGCGCATCATTTCGAGGGTATCCCCAGTGAGAGAAAGATGATGTGCAATGAGCAGGGTGGCGAAACCGATCATACCTGCAGCCACGGAGCCGATGGCATTGCGGTAGATTTTTTCTAAAATGAGGCAGAGGCCGACCGAGCCCCAGCCCACAAAGAGGGCCGAAGAATAAAGATTGGTCACGGGCGGACGGCCCTCAAGCCACATTCGGGTTAGGATGCCAGCGGTGGTCAAGGTGAAGGCAATGAGTACGAGATAATAAGCGCTGCGTCCCAGGGCTTCGGGCCATTTGAGCCAAGAGAAAATGGCGAGCAGGAAGGCGTAGGCGTAAAGCGTCATTGAGCTATAAAAAGGTTCGGCCGCATTGAAGCGCGTCTCGAGGTCGCTTTTCTCTAGGGGAACCGTGAAGCGCTTGGTTAATTGAGTGCGGTAGAGCTGCACGATTTCATTGAACTGTGCGGGCTGGCCGGACCGCCAGGTATGACCGAGCGTGGCGTACGCCATGACGGTGGGGTTGACGCTGCCGGTGGCAAAAGTTTCGAGCAAAGCTTGGCCGGTGTTGGACCACGCGGTGAGGCTCGGCTCATTATCTGCCGGAGGAATCGCGAGAAGGTAGGCGAATTTTTCCATGATCTCGTAGCGGCGCGCCATTTCGAGCATGGCCTTGAAAGCCGGCTCATCATGCGCTTCCCCTTTCTGGCGAGCGCGCACAGCCGCGACCCCAGCGGGGAGGGCGTTTTGAAAAGTGGTTACTTCTGTAAGGAAGCTAGGGCTATCCGGTAATTGTAGGCTGTGCTTGAGGCGTTGATATAACACCATTACTTCGCGCAGATGGGCGATTTGCTTTTGAAAAGGGGTGCGGACCGCTGGCTCAACTGATTCGGCGAGCTGCGCTTGGCGTTCGATCTCCGCGAGCTTGGGCTGGAGCTGATTGAAGGAAAAGCGCGACTTGGTAGATGGTAAAAAGCCGAGGACGGCCATGAATCGTTTGGCACTACTATCGTACTGGATTTTCGTATCAGCGGCGCTCAGGCCCACAAGGTCGAGGACCTCACTCGATTCAATTTTGAAAACCGGATAAGTGTCGGCTTTATTCGGAGCGAATAAAATATCCGCTAGCCACTCGATGGGTGATTGCACGAAGGCTTGGCTGATCTCCGGCGTGCTGACGCGTTGCCGCCCTTGCATGGCCAAGAGCGAAGTGCGGGCAACTGTATCGAGCGGCTTGATGCGCCCATTGACGAGTACGGGGAGGCGTCCGAACCCGGTGAGGTTAAAGGACCCCGTGGGTTGCTCGGGTACGCGCAGGGTATTGAAGACAAAAGCCGCGCCGAGCAACAGAACGATAAAAGGGAAATATTTTTTCATGATCATGACACGGAGGCCGCTAACAAAAAGAAGGTCGGATGAGTTGAATTCGTGATTGAATCTCTAAGAACACCGGAAGCGTTCGTGGATTTAATTTAGGCGGCGGAGCGTTGGCGGGAAAAATTGACGAGGTGGATTCCGAATTGAATCAGGAGGCCGAGGCCCATCATGAGGCAGGCAATGTAGGGAAGAATCCAGTTGGGGTTGCGCACGACTTGCAGAATCGAAGTGCGGTCATTATTTTCAAAACCAGCCTGATAGTAAGTGAGACCGGCGTAGCGCAGTGGATTGTTCATGTAGATGAGCACTTCCCGATCCTCGCTCTGATTGTCTGTGGTGAGCTGGATGCGGCTCGCAAAGTTTTTTGGAATATCGGTACCGGCGTATTTCTCATGCGTGAAGTTGAGCAGCTTGACGGTGTGGGTTTGATAATAGCGACGGAGGCGTAGAGTTATCTCCCAAGTATGGCCTTGATAGACTACCGTTTGCGGTTGGCCGAGCGCGGGTGAAACCAACCAAGTTCCCAGCGAGCCTTCCGTGCCGGCGAGCTCCACAAAAGTTGCGGGCAGGTTGCCTTCACTTTCTTTGGGGTTTAAGGGGAGGGGAATCACGGCAATGCTCGGTCCAATTCCGGCGGTCGCCCGCGCGGCCGGGGTGCCGGGTGCCTGCGAGCGCCGTTGCAAGGAGGCGTTCGGGAAGTAATCTTTAATTTTTACCTTAAAAGGTAATTGGGGGTGTTGGATCGTACCAGTTTCGGCCAGCACCGTCTCGGGGATCGCGACGACTTCATTATAGGATGGATTCGTCAGATCGAGCAGGGCCAATTCATATTGCCGGTAGCTTTCTGAGTAATGTTTGGTCTGACCTTCATCGATGCGCATGAGGCTTTCCTCAGCCAGTAACCCCGTTAGCAACTCCCCCACGAGCAACAAAATCAAACCGGCATGGGTGAGTTGGATGCCTGATTTCCGCCACTCGAGCTTGAAGCGATAAATATGAGCCGCAAGTAGGTTGATCAGAAGCAGACCGCCGATTAGGTAACCACCCGGAAAGGCGGGGACGGTAATTCCAGTATGCGGAATTTCCTGCATCACGAAAAACGAGTGAAAGTATTTTTGCTGCACCCCCCAAACGCCTAGTTCGACTTGGGCCAGCGTCGCGGCGAAGACCAAGATCATCGACATGATCAGCAGTACCACCGTCAGGCGGATGGAAACAAAGAAATCGCGAGACTGGCGAATGAAGTCGGACATGGCTTAGCGGGGCTTGATGGTGGAGAGGAAGTCGCGAAATGCCGTTTGTTCGTGGGTGACTAAGGCGGCGGGACCAATGAGTTTAAAAAACCATGTTTGGCCTTCGTGTGGCACGATGGCTCCCAGCAAAGTCGTGGACACTCCATTGGCTTGGCCGGTCGCTTCGACGATCGTCATCTTCAGACCATTTGCCTCAATATTTTTGACGGAAGCTTCAAGCTGGGCGGCCTCAATTGGCCCTAGCCCTACTTGGCCACGCCAGCGGTTGACGTTAGCGAAAAGTCCTCCGGTGTCGCCGGGGAAGGCCGTGATGGCTAAATCGCCGACCGCTCCGGCCTCACCGGCAACAGCGTAGCTACCCTTACGCATTGAACCGAGGCTTTTAGCCGTCCAATGAGCCGGGGCAGTCCAAAGCAAAGCCATCCCTTCAGCGGTTGGCACGCTCCCCGTCATCGCTCCGGGTGCGCTGGCTGGGGTTGCTTCGCCTCCAATGGCTGGGTGTCCATCGGGAAGGGTGGCACCGGGAGCCATCTGGGCGGTTGCCGCCGCAGCCATGACTGGCGCGGGGTCTTTTGCTGCGCGGTAGGCCGTGATTTTCTGATCCCGGCAACCAGTGAACGGAAGAGCCGCAAGAACCAGCAAAAGGGAAATGAGGTGAAGCTTCATGTTATAAGATACGGTTGAATGCGCTAAACGAGTAAGTGCAACTCGAACTCGATAATCCACCAAGGCCAAGCCAGCAAATGACAAAATATGCGCAGAGGGGTTTTTTTCGTGCCAAATCAGGCCGTTGGATTACTTAACGGGTATGCAAATTACCCCGCTCGGCGATCAGGCCTTGCTGGTCGAATTAGGTCAGACCATTGACGAATCGACACACCGAAAAGTGCAATCGGCTTGGCGATCGCTAGCCGCTGAGCCGCTGCCTGGGGTGACGGAGTTGGTGCCCGCCTACACTACGGTTACCGCTTACTATGATCCGGTCCAAGCAGTGCAAGCGGGCGCGCCAGCAGGCCAAATCGTGGATTGGCTGAGCGATCGATTACGGGAGCGACTGAAGAATCCTCCGAAAACAGCGAAAACGAAAGGCCGCATGGTCGAAATTCCGGTCTGCTATGAAGGAGAGTTTGCGCCCGATCTTGGGGTTGTGGCTAAACAGGCCAAACTTACTCCCGCGGAGGTTATCAAACTGCATACCAAGACAGAGTACCTCGTTTACTTGGTTGGTTTCGCGCCCGGTTTTCCGTATCTCGGCGGATTGCCAAAAATATTGGCGACCCCACGTCATGCTAAGCCGCGGATGGTGGTGCCGGCCGGTTCGGTGGGGATTGGCGGTCAGCAAACGGGAATATATCCCTGCGCGACGCCGGGTGGTTGGAATTTAATCGGGCGAACTCCGCTGGCGTTATTTCGTCCTGCACTGCATCCGCCCACGTTGCTCAGTGCTGGCGATCGGGTGAAATTTCGCGCCATCACGCGCGAAGAATTTTTGCGGCAGGAGGCCGGCGCATGATCACCGTGCAACAACCGGGCTTGTTGACGACGGTGCAAGATTTGGGCCGTCCCGGTTATCAGCAATATGGAGTGGTGGTCGGCGGCGCCTTGGATGCTCTGGCTGCGCGCACGGCCAATTTGCTCGTTGGCAATGAGGAAAATGCCGCGGTCTTAGAGATGGCGCAGACCGGTCCAGCGTTGTGCTTTTCACAAAGCACCTTGGTCGCGTGGTGTGGGGCTGATTTTGATGCGCAAATTAATGGCGAACCTTGCCCGCGTGATCGCCCCGTGCGGGTAGCCGCGGGAGATGTTCTCCGCTTTGGTTTGGCGCGCCGTGGCCTCAGGGCTTGGCTGGCAATCGCTGGCGGGATCGATGTGCCATTGGTTATGGGCAGTCGCAGCACTTATCGACGGGCAGGGCTGGGTGGCTTGGCGGGACGAGCCTTGCAAGGCACTGATCAATTATCCTGCGGCGACGCCTCCGAGTGGTCCCAGCAGATTTTAGAGAAATTGCTCGCCAACGGCCAACGGGCAACGGCTTGGAGCGTCAGGCCTGATACCATCGGCCGCCCCGCGCGGGTTGGCGTGGTCCGAGCGATGCGGGGGCCCGAGTGGGAGTGGTTTACGGAACCAGCGCAGCAGGCGTTTTTTCAAGCAACGTGGGTGGCAACCAAAGAAGCGGATCGGATGGGGGTTCGGCTTAAGGGCCCCGGCTTGGCCCTCGCACAACCGCGAGAAATGATTTCCTCAGCGGTGAATGCGGGGGTCGTTCAGATACCACCAGCGGGCCAACCCATTGTCTTGCTGCCGAGTCGGCAATCCGTTGGCGGTTATCCGCGCTTAGCGGCCGTTGCCGCCGTAGATCTGCGTCATTTTACACAACTGCGCCTGGGTGATAGCATTCGCTTTGAAGAAATCTCGGTCGTGGGCGCGCAGGATTTAATCCTGACACAAGCGCGTGACCTCACGCGCGTCCGCCTAGGTCTGAGTCGATTGCTGGCTTAATTTAGTATGCGACTCATTGATTTAAATTGTGATCTCGGGGAAGGCGTGGGTCAGGACACCGTGCTGATGCCGCTCATTACTTCGGTAAATATTGCATGCGGGGCTCACGCCGGTGACGAAGCTTCCATGCGCGCCACCATCGCGCTGGCTCAAAAGCAGGGCGTCGCCATCGGAGCCCACCCAGGTTTTGCTGATCGAGTTAATTTTGGCCGGCGCGAAATAGCGCTGAGTTTAAATGAAATTTATTCGCTGGTACTGACGCAGACGCAGTTGCTGCAAATATTAGCGGCGCAAAATGGGGCCACGGTCAGACATGTAAAGCCGCATGGTGCTCTCTATAATTTAGCGGCGAGAGATGGCGCCGTCGCGCAGGCGGTGGCGGCCGCAGTCTGCACGGCGGATCGTCGCCTGATTTTAGTAGGGCTCGCGCGAAGTCACCTGATTACAGCTGGGCAAGCCGCGGGGTTGCGCGTGGCCCAAGAAGTTTTCGCCGATCGCACTTATCAAGCCGATGGGACGCTCACGCCACGGAACGTGCCGGGCGCTTTGCACCAAGTAACGTGTGACGCGGTGGCGCAGGTGAGGCAGATGGTGAGCGTCGGGACCGTAACTGCCGTGGATGGGACCATTGTGCCGATCACGGCTGACACCATTTGCCTGCACGGGGATGGATCGCATGCCGTAGAATTTGCGTTGCAGCTCCGCGCCGCTCTGCACGAGATCCCGCTTGAGCTCCAAGCGCTCTCGCATGATTAAATTAATCGGAATTTTGGTTGTAGCCGTCGGTTTCGCTTTGCGCGGAAACACGCTGCTCGTGGTGTTGACTGCGGGGATTAGCACAGGCCTGGCCGCCGGCATGTCTTTTAACGAGATCATGACCTGGTTCGGAAAATACTTTGTCGAAAATCGTTATGTGACGCTAACCGTCCTGCTGATGTTGCCCGTGGTGGGGTTACTGGAACGCTATGGCCTGCGCGAACGCGCGGAGACGCTGATCCAGCGGGCGAAAGCCGCGACGGCGGGACGCGTTTTATTATTTTACACCGCGGTACGACAAATTTCAGTCGCCTTGGGGGTTAATATAGGCGGACACGCGGCGATGGTCCGTCCTTTAGTGGCCCCGATGGCGGAAGGCGCGGCGCAGGCGCGGCACGGCATTTTATCGGAAAAAACTACGGAAGCAATTCGGGCGCACGCGGCAGCTGCAGAAAATACCGGAAATTTTTTTGGTGAAGATACTGTCTTTGCCGTAGGAGCTGTTTATTTGATCAAAGGGGTCCTCGAGGCGCAAGGGCACCCCGTGAGTGTCTGGTCGCTTTCATTTTGGGGAATTCCGACGGCACTGGTCGCCTTCGGGTTAATGATTTGGCGAACGCGCGTGCTCGATCAGCGGATTGCTCGGGAAAGTAAGCCGCCCTCAACCACGGAGGCGGAGCGATGAAATTGTTAAACCTAGATTTATTTTACATCATCGCGGGGGGATTCTTGCTGCTGGTGGCGGGGCGCATTGCGTTTGAACCGACCGCAGGGAAACGCGTGGGCTCAGCCTTGTTTTGGGGTTTGCTGGCGGTGATTTTTTTGGCGGGGAAAGCACTGCCGCCGATGGTGGTTGGTTATATGGTATTATTGATGGTCATTTTAGCTGCGACCAAACAACTCACGGGAGCGCGGCGTTGGGAGGTGACGGCGGCGATGCGCGGGGCTGCGGCGGCGAAATTGCAGAATTGGATTTTTGTGCCGGCGTTATTGATTCCGGCCACGGCGGTGGTCGGTACGCTATTTTTGAGCAAGTTACATGTGGGCGCTTGGTGGTTATTGGACTCCGCAAATCTTACAGTGACTTCGGTGTGCTTGGGTGCGGTGGTGGCGGTCGCAGTGGCGTTGCGGTTGACGCGAGCACCGTTGGTCACGCCGGTAGTGGAGGGAAGTCGCTTAGTTCAGGCGGTGGGCTGGGCGATTATCTTGCCGCAATTATTGGCCGCTCTCGGTGGGGTATTTTCGCAAGCCGGGGTTGGCCCCGTAGTGGCAGAACTGGCGGCGCGGGCGCTGCCGACCCAGGATCCGCTGGGCGCGGTGGTGGCTTATTGCGGCGGCATGGCGCTGTTCACAATTTGCATGGGCAATGCCTTCGCGGCATTTCCGGTGATCACGCTGGGCATCGGTCTGCCATTTATTGTGCAACTGCATCACGGCAATCCCGCGATTATGGCAGCGATAGGGATGTTGTCGGGTTATTGCGGCACGCTCCTCACGCCGATGGCGGCTAATTTTAATCTCGTGCCAGCGATGTTGCTCGAACTGAAAGACAAGAATGCCGTGATCAAAGCGCAAGTCCCCCTCGCGCTCGGAATCTTGGCGGCGAATATAATCATTATGTATTTTTGTGTTTATCGCTTCTGATTTTTTACGGACCCCGCATTTCTCTCATCGACCCCGCCCCACGTAACCTGCTCTCAGCATGAAAACTATTTTACTGACCGGATTTGAGCCCTTCGGTGGCGAAACGACTAACCCTTCGGCGGAAATTGCCCGCCAACTCCATGGCACGATGATTGCGGGGCATGTGGTTGTAAGTGCGCTCCTCCCGTGCGTATTTGGCGCAGCTCGGACGGAACTTAAAAAACAAATTCGGACGACTCGCCCCGCGTTAATTATTTGTCTGGGCCAAGCGGGTGGGCGCGCCGACATCACGCCCGAGCGCGTGGCGCTTAATCTCGATGACGCACGGATTCCGGATAACGCAGGGCAGCAGCCGGTTGATGCGGTGATCAATCGCGCGGGCCCAATCGCTTATTGGTCCACGCTGCCAGTGAAGGCTATCGTGCGTGCGCTGCAACAACGCGGCTTGCCGGCCAGTGTGTCTCACACCGCGGGAACCTTTGTCTGTAATCATATTTTTTACAGCTTGATGCACGAACTTCGTGGACAGAAAAAAATCCGCGGGGGCTTTATTCATGTGCCGTGGTTGCCGGAACAAGCCCCCGCGGGGCAGCCGAGCCTGCCATTGGCGGTCATGACCTCCGCCATCGCCATGGCTCTGGAGACCGCGGTCAATGTTCGCCGCGATGTGCGCCTGCCGGGCGGGGCGACGCATTAAGGCTACTCAGCTAGGTCGCATGAGCAGCTGGGACATAGCCTCCAGTCGAGCGGTCCTTAATTGTTAAAGCGGAAGAGGGCGACGTCGCCGTCTTTGAAGACGTATTCCTTGCCCTCGAGTCGATATTTACCGGCTTCACGGGCGGCGGCCACACTGCCCAAGCGCGTGAGGTCTTCGTAGCTGACGATTTCTGCTTTGATAAAACCTTTTTCGAAGTCCGTGTGAATGACGCCGGCGGCTTGCGGCGCTTTCCAGCCCTGCTTGATCGTCCAGCAGCGCACTTCTTTTTCGCCGGCGGTGAAGTAGGTCATTAATCCAAGCAAATTGTAGGTGCCCTTGATGAGCGCAGAGACGCCAGAATCATCGACACCGAAATCCTTCAGAAAGGCTTTAGCGTCTTCGGGGGCTAAATCAATCAGCTCGGCTTCAATGCGCGCACTGATTGGCACGTAAGCGGCGTCGTGGTGGGTTCGCACATATTCGGCCACTTTTTGGACGAATGGATTTTGTTCGGCAGTCGCGAGATCAGACTCGGCAACATTGCAGGCGAAGAGCACGGGCTTGGCTGTGAGAAGTTGAAAAAGCTTCATCAACGCCACTTCTTCGGGCGTGGCCACGAGAGTGTTGGCCGTCTTACCGGAATTCAGGTGAGGCGTAAGTTTTTCGAGGAGGGCGAGTTCAATGATCGCTTCCTTGTCTCCGGATTTCGCATTTTTTTGAGTTTTGGTAATGCGCTTTGCCACGGCTTCGAGATCAGAGAGGACGAGCTCCGTTGTAATGACTTCGATATCTCGCACGGGATCAACACTGCCCATGGTGTGGATAATATCAGGATCCTCAAAGCAGCGGACAACTTGCAGAATGGCATCGACCTCGCGAATGGTGGCGAGGAATTGATTGCCGAGACCTTCGCCCTTGCTGGCACCGGCGACCAAGCCGGCGATGTCCACAAATTCGATGGCGGCCGGCACCACGATATTTGTTTTGGCGATGCTCTTGAGTACGTAAGCGCGCTCATCCGGTACGATCACGACACCCACATTGGGATCGATCGTGCAGAACGGGTAGTTTGCTGCCTCCGCCTTACGGGAACGGGTGAGGGCGTTGAAGAGAGTGGATTTACCCACATTGGGGAGTCCGACGATGCCTGCTTTTAGCATAAAATAGGTGGGTGTAAGGGTCGAATCAGCGGGGGCACTGGGGGCTTGACAAGAGCAAACTTGTGCCGTGCATTCTCACCCTTTTCCTAACGACACCTGTACTCTTTTAAGCAACCAGACACATCAAATGGCACTCAAAATTCGTCTTTCCCGCGTTGGCACCAAAAACGAACCGCACTATCGCGTGGTCGTAGCTGAAGAGCGTTCCCGTCGCGATGGTGACGCCGTCGAACAGATTGGCTCATACAATCCTCGCGCCAAGGGCAACCCAATGATTATCAAGCTCGACCGCGTTGATTACTGGGTTTCGAAGGGTGCTAAGCCCACGTCGACGATGCACGCGATGATCAAGCGCGCCCGTCGCGCCGTGCCAGCTGCTTAAGTTAGCGCTTTTATCGTTCGTAACCTTTAAGGTTCGGCTCGCGCCGAACCTTTTTTATTGGATAATCGCCCCATGCGCATCGACGTACTGACGCTATTTCCACCTATGCTCGACGGATTTTTGTCCGAGAGTATGCTTGGTCGCGCACAAGAGGCTAAGCTCTTGGAGGTCAAGGTGCACAATTTGCGGGACTGGTCTACCGATAAGCATCATACGACCGATGACCGTCCATTCGGCGGAGGTGCGGGCATGGTTTTGAGGTGCGAACCGGTCTTTGCAGCCATCGAGCAATTGCAGACCCCAGGCTGTCGGCGCATCTATTTAACCCCGGACGGCACGCCACTCTCTCCAGCCTTGGCTTTGGAGCTATCCCAGCAGCAGCATCTCGTCATGCTGAGTGGTCATTATGAAGGAATTGATCAGCGGATTCGGGAAAAAGTCATCGATCAGGAGATCAGTATCGGGGATTATGTACTTACCAACGGCACACTTGCAGCGGCCGTGGTGATCGATGCTTTGGCTCGTTTTATCCCCGGTGTACTCGGTGAAGAAAAGTCGTTGACGACCGAAAGTTTCACCAGCAAGTTGCTCGACTTTCCTCAATTCACGCGTCCTGCCGTTTATCGCGACATGTCCGTGCCAGAAGTTCTCCTCTCGGGGAATCATGGCGAAATAGAAAAGTGGCGGCACGCGCAGCAATTGAAGAAAACCCAGCAAGTTCGTCCCGATTTACTCACATAACCAGCTATGAATCCTATCATCCAAGAAATCACCGCCGCTCAGGTGAAACATAAAGTTGCGCCGTTTAAAGTCGGCGACGGTGTCCGCGTGCACACCAAAGTCCGCGAGGGAGACAAGGAGCGCGTGCAGATTTTCACCGGCGTTGTCATTGCCCACAAAGGCAGCGGTATTCACGAGACCTTTACGGTCCGCCGCATCAGCTACGGCGAGGGCGTCGAGCGCGTGTTTCCTGTCAACTCACCAAATCTCGAGAAGATCGAGGTCGAGAAAGACTCCAAGCCCGGCAAGGCCCGGCTTTATTACCTGCGTGATCGCACCGGTAAGGCGGCTATGGCCGTTAAGGAAAAGCGCTATGACCCAACGGCTAAAGCCGCGGCCAAAGCCTAAGCTTACGTCCTTAGTTTAATGTCAGCGTCGGGCGGGATCATTGATCCCGCCTTTTTCTTTGGTTCATGCGAAGCGATCTCTTGGCTTCAATCGCTGTTGCCGCTCTCGGCATCGGTGGTTCGTGCTGGTTACTATTTATGCCAATAATTGAGATTTGCAGGCTGGGGAATCTCACCGTAATTCAAGCTAACGCCTGCGTCTTTTTTTATTATGAAACTTCAGACTGAGATTCTCTCCCAAGCCTCTGCACAAGCTCGTGGCCTTGCCATCGACGCTATTCATAAATGTTCTTCGGGACACCTTGGCCTACCACTCGGGTGTGCTGAAATCGGCGCCGTGCTCTACGGCCATGCTTTGGTGCATAATCCTGATGAACCCCGCTGGCTCAACCGCGATCGCTTCGTGCTCTCGGCTGGGCACGGTTCGATGTTTCTCTACACATGGCTGCACCTGAGCGGCTACGATTTATCCCTCGAGGAATTGAAGAACTTCCGCGTGCTCCACAGCAAGACGCCGGGCCATCCGGAATTTCACGAGACACCAGGAGTCGAGGCGACGACCGGCCCGCTTGGTCAAGGCATCGGCAATGCCGTTGGCCTTGCGCTGTCTGGCCAAATGGCCGCCGCACATTTTAATACACCCACTCAGAAGATTTTTGATCATCACGTTCTGTGTTTGGCGGGAGACGGCTGCATGCAGGAAGGGGTGGCGATGGAGGCGTGCGCTTTCGCCGGTCACCAAGGGCTCGATAACTTGATTCTGATTTACGATTCTAATGACGTCACCCTCGATGCGATGGCGAATAAGTCGCAGAGCGAAAGCACCGTCGCCCGCTTTAAAGCGATTGGCTGGGATGTTCAGACGCTCCCCAATGGCCACGATCTTAGCGCAATTCTTAAAGCAATTACTAAAGCCAAGAAAGCGAAGAGCGGCCAACCGCAGTTGATTATTGCGAAGACCGTGATTGGGCAGGGGATTCCGGAAGTTGCGGGGACCTCAAAAGGTCACGGAGAGGGTGGGGCGAAATTTGCGGCGGCGGCGCGGCAGGGACTCGGCTTGCCGGCGGATCAGCATTTT
>CAIOCT010000104.1 GCA_903856725.1 uncultured Verrucomicrobiota bacterium | reverse complement strand
CCGATCTTTCATTGCGCATCTGCCAGCGGCTGGGGAAATGGTTTTATTTGATCGCAGTTGGTATAATCGCGCCGGCGTCGAGCGGGTCATGGGCTTCTGCTCAGACGCTGAGTATGAGGAATTTTTCCGTTCAGTACCTGAATTCGAAAAAATGCTGGTTCGCTCTGGCATTCAAGTGATCAAATATTGGTTTTCCATTCCTGATGAAGAGCAGGAATTCAGGTTTCGCTGCCGAATTAATGATCCCTTAAAGCAATGGAAATTGAGCCCCATGGACCTCGAGTCCCGCAAGCACTGGGAGGATTACACGAAAGCCAAAGAGAAGATGTTTGAGCGGACTCATATTCCGGAGGCGCCGTGGTGGGTGGTGCAAGGCGGTGACAAAAAAAAGGGCCGCCTCAATTGCATCCATCATTTACTTTCTCAGGTGAAATACACCGAAGTCGCGCATGCCACCGTCAAGCTGCCCCCGCGTGTACGGCACCCCAATTATCGCCGCGAGCCAATTGCTCCAGAAATGGTGATTCCGGAGATTTATTGATTACCAGTACGACTGGTTAGCTCGCTCCCAGCTAACCCCGGAGATTGCTCCACTAATTGACGCAAATCTGCCGCTACTTGCTCGTGACTGACATCGTTTTCGGAAGGTTGCAGAGTTAGGCAAAGGCGCAGCGCGCGTTCACCTTGGGGCCGGCCCACCCCCGACGCGGTGGCTAGTCGGCCCAAGGCCACATTAGCACCATAATGGCGGGGGTTATTCGCTAGCACGATAGCCAAAGCGGCGGCGGCCTGCGCGGCGTGCTGCTCATGGGCATAGAGTACCGCTAAGGCATAAGTTCCTTGGATGGGATCACGCCGGCGAATTTCCTCTGCTTCGTGGTAAGCTCGGGCCATCCCCCCACCTAACAGTCGAGGGACATGACGATAAAAATTAAGCAGGCTGAGTCGGGCGCTCAGGTTGCCAGGCTGGAGCTGAATGGCAGCTTGGTAAGCCCGCAGAGACTTTCGCCCCCACAGGGCTCTCTCTTTGAGATCAGCGGTGCTCGCCGCCCAAGCATAACTATTGCCCAGCCAGAGTTGATAATCCGACTCCGCCGGGGCTAAGGCCACTGCCCGCGATAATAGTTTAATCGCTGCGGCGTAATCGCCGCAGTGTACTTTAATTTTTCCTAAAAGGTAAAGATCTGCGGCTGGGGCAGTGGGTGAACTGTCATGATTAGCCAATACCAATTCAGCTTCCGCATAGCGTCCGCTGGCGTAGAGACTCTGCGCCTTCGTCACCGCGGTTTCTGTCGCGTGACTCGAAATGTGTCCGAGAAAAAGAAGAACCCCCACGAGCCACAGCAATCTAGGCGATGCAGATTTTAACCGAACCATAGCCTTACCATAGCGTCACCGCATGTCACAATTGTGCCAAAGCAGTTAATTTTCGGTGCCAATTCAGCTAAAGCGAAAAAATAGAACCAGCCGCTCGGAGCGGGGTACGATTTGCCGATTAGGACCAATAAACGTGGTCACAGGACGCTGCCACGGGCTGTCCCATAAATCTGACCCCGCCCTGATCAAGATTACTACGAATCAAATACCCGGCGTAACCACTGGAGGATTACTCACGACAGATTCCCCTTCAGGAGATTCCGGCGTCGAAGCGAGGATAGCTGGAGCTAAGATCCGCACGCGTTTACTCGTTAATTTTTTAGCCTTAGATTTTGGCCGCGCTGGTGATTTTTTAGTGGCTAGTGCCGCAAGCTCAGCTTTCAACGCTTTCACTATTTTCTTGGCCACCTTCGCCGCGCGCTTGGCCGCTTTAAACTTCTGTTTGGCGTGCTTGAACTGAATTTTAGCGCCTTTGACCGTTTTCTTGGCTGCTTCGAGCAATTTCTGGCTGACAGCTACGCGCGAAATTAATTTAGCACGCGCTAGCGATTTTACCGCGGAAGATTTTGTAGGCATCGCGAATGGGGTTGAAGGATGATTAACCCATGCTCCGAATAGGGACTAAGTCAACGGCCGGGACGTTACATTCTAAAACTTACTCGCAGGGGCCGTGAATCCGATCGGAAGTAGTGGCGATCAGTGCCGTCGGATTTATATACCAGTAATCGTCCCATCCTCCGCAACGTCGATCCGTTCCGCCGCCGGCAGACGAGGGAGCGCTGGCATCCGCATCATTTGGCCGGTGAGCGCGACCAAATAACCGGCCCCGTTTGCGATTTCAAAGTCACGCACGGTAATAGTAAATCCACGTGGCCGACCAGAAAGCTTGGGATTGTCACTCAGGGAGTCCTGAGTTTTCGCCATACAAATTGGCAGGTGGTGAAAACCACCTTGGGTAAAGAGCGCGAGCTTCGCCTTCGCCTCGTCAGTTAGCACGACTCCCTCTGCACCGTACATGCCACGAGCAATTTTTTGTAATTTCTGCTCTACCGGCTCATCTGCACCATAAAGAAACGGCAAAGCGGGCGTCACCGCTGGTAGAGCTGCCACCAAGGTCTGCGCCAAATCCGTCGCGCCATCACCGCCTTGTCCGAATACATCAGCCACTGCACACGGCACCGCGCGAGCTCGACAGAAATCTTGAACCGCAGCCAATTCCTCGGGTGAATCACTCGCAAAGCGATTAATTGCCACAATTACGGGCCGACCAAATCGGCCGGCACTCGTGAGATGTGCCTCGAGATTGTCTAAGCCGCGTTCCACCGCAGCCACATCGGGCCGGGTGAGATCAATCGCCGCCGTGCCGCCATGATGTTTCAAGGCGCGGACGGTAGCGACCAAGACGATCGCGGCTGGGGTTAAGCCACTCTGCCGACATTTAATATGAATAAATTTTTCGCCTCCCAGATCAAAAGCAAAGCCGGCCTCGGTGACGGCAAAATCGGCATGGGCTAGCGCCAAACGCGTCGCCAGAACAGAATTACAGCCATGGGCGATATTCGCAAAAGGACCACCGTGGACGAAAGCCGGGACGCCTTCCACCGATTGCACCAGATTAGGCATGAGTGCGTCACGCAAGACGGCGAGAAGCGCGCCCGTAATTTTCAATTCCTTCGCAAATACGGCTGCGCCCTCCGCGGTAAAACCGATCACGATACGATCGAGGCGCACCCTGAGATCAGCCAACGATTCTGCGAGGCAGATGATCGCCATAATCTCGGAGGCCGCCGTAATATTAAATCCGGATAGCCGCTCCGTGGCGCCAGCCCGACTCGTGGTAATGCTCCGCAGCGCCCGATCATTGACGTCAAGTACGCGCTTCCAGAGGACGTCCGCTGGGGCCAACCGAGCTGTTTTAAAATGCAGATGATTGTCCAACACCGCGGCCAGCAAGTTATTGGCTGCGGTGATCGCGTGAAAATCCCCCGTGAAATGCAGATTTATATCCTGCGCAGGGGTCAGGCTACTCCGACCGCCACCCGTCGCCCCACCCTTGCGACCAAAGACGGGCCCCATGGATGGTTCGCGCAACGCCAGTGCGACGGAGCGACCAATTTTTTTTAAACCTTGGGCGAGCCCAATCGAAACAGTCGTCTTACCCTCACCCGCCGGCGTCGGCGTGAT
>CAIOCT010000103.1 GCA_903856725.1 uncultured Verrucomicrobiota bacterium | reverse complement strand
GGAGCGGGCTGGTTGAACTTTCCTGATCCCGACTCCCCTTTCTATATGGCCGCATCCTCTCCGTCCGCTGGTTCGCCTGATATGCGAGCTCTCTTCGAACAAGCCTACGGATCCGCCCCGTCGATCGTCGCCCGAGCGCCAGGCCGGGTGGAATTTATCGGCAACCACACCGACTATAATGGTGGCGCCGTATTAGGCGCCGCGATCAACCGCTTTGTCTGGGTGGCCGCGGCGCCCAATTCGGTCGGACGTTTCCGGCTGCGGAGCACTCGCGGAACAACGGCACTGGAACTGATGGCAATCCCGACGACGCGCTTAACAGGAACTGATGCCTGGGCCAATTATCCCCTCGGGGTCTGGCAAAGTTTGCGCGATTTTAATCTCCCTCAGCCCACAGGCTTTGATTTGCTGGTGGAGGCTGATCTTCCCGCCGGCGCTGGACTCAGCAGCAGTGCAGCCCTCGAACTCGCCACCGCCCTCGCCTTACTTAATCTAGCTCGCCCCACGGCCCTCGCCCCCGAGCAACTGGCCGCGCTGGCGCGCCACGCGGAAAACAAATATGTCGGCGTGCCCTGCGGCATCCTCGATCAGGGCACCAGCGCGTTGGGCCGCGCGGGTCAACTCGTGCAAATTGACTGTAGGACCCCTGCTTTCTCGCTCGTCCCGCTGCCCACCGCCGCCCACCTGTGGGTTTTTAACACTCGAGAAAAACACGCGCTGATCGATGGCCTGTACGCCACGCGCCATCAGGAATGCCTCTCCGCCGCAAACGCTCTCGGAGTTAAATGGCTAGCTGATCTCACCCCTGAGCAATTGGCACCGCTCAAACCAAAACTTTTCCCCGTGCTTGCGCGACGGGCCGAGCATATTGTCGCTGAACACGCGCGGGTCCACGCCACGGTCGTTGCTTTGCAACAAAATGATCTCGCGGCCGTCGGTCGTTTATTAACCGCCTCCCACCGCAGCTCACAGCTACTCTTCGAAAATAGCACCGCCCGCTTAGACCAACTGGTCGATTTGCTCACGGCGCATCCGGCAATCTACGGCGCACGCTTAACCGGAGGTGGTTTCGGCGGCGCCGTGCTCGCGCTCACACGAGCTGATTTCACCGCCACGCAGGCGGCTAAAATTCTGGCGCCTTATGCCGCCACCCACGGGACTCCGGCGGAGGGGCTGCATTTACAGAGTGCGGATGGCGCCAGCATTGAAAGGCTCGATTAATCTACCGACTAGGACGCACGCCACGCTTTACGTTCTAGCTCAAGCTGTCCAATGTTAGGGAGCTCATAACCCTAACGGCCCGCCCTCTTATTTTATGCCTAACCCTTGGACTGGAAAAGGAAATCCCTACACGCGTGAAGAAGTCCGCGAACGTCTCCGCACCACTCTCGCCAAGGGCGATGCCATTATCGCCGCCGGCGCCGGTACCGGTATCAGCGCTAAGTTCATCGAACAGGGCGGCGCTGATCTCATCATTATCTATAATAGCGGTCGCTTCCGCATGATGGGCCATGGCTCAACCGCAGGGATGATGGCTTACGGCGATGCCAATGCCATCGCTATGGAGATCGGCGAATACGAAGTGCTCCCCGTGGTCGAAGAATGCCCAGTAATCTGCGGCGTCCATGCGACTGATCCGCGGCGCCGGATGTGGCACTGGCTGGGCCAAGTAAAAGAAATGGGCTTCTCCGGTGTAAATAATTTTCCCACCCATACCATCGTCGATGGCCATTTTCGCCACGTCCTCGAAGAAACCGGCATGTCTGTGAAAAAAGAATACGAAATGGTCGCGCTCGCTCGGCGCATGGATCTTTTTTCTATCGTCTACGTTGGGACACCAGAAGAAGCCATCGAGATGGCCAAGGCAGGCGCTGACGCCATCATCGCGCATGTCGGCACCACTGTCGGCGGAAGCATCGGTGTAAAAAACGCCCTCGTGAGTTGGGACCATACCATCAAAACGACCCAAGCGATTATCGATGCCGCCTCCACTATTCGGAAAGATATTTTCTTCCTCTGTCATGGTGGCCCGATCAATACCCCAGAAGATGCGGCCCGGGTCCTCGCCGGCACCTCGGCCGATGGGTTCGTCGGCGCGAGCAGCTTGGAGCGCATGGGGGTTGAACAATCACTGACCAACCTGACCCGTAAATTTAAAACCCTGAAGCGGGGCGCTAAAAAGTAAGCGCGGCGCCGCTTACTCCCCGAGTCGCAATCTGCCGAAACATTTTTGCGCAGAAATTATCATTCATGATCTGAGCAGCCTTGAGCCCAAAACTAAGCCTAGCCCAAATCAGTAACGCCTGCTGCTGACTACTGCTCCCCTCGACTCATTTCCCCTATGAATCCTGCCGAACGTCGCTTTGTCCCTACCGCCGATGCCATCCGCGAAACCAGCGCTTGGACGAAGAGCGAATGGCTCTGTCGCCCCGATCTGGTGGCCGCCGATAAGCTCCTAATGGTTCGCGCGACAATGGATCCGTTTCACTCGCACCCGTTTCACCAACACCCTCATCGCGAAGAAATTATTTATATTATCTCTGGACGCGCTGAACAATGGGTCGGCACCGAGTATCGGATCCTCGGCGCCGGCGATACCGCGCACATCCCCACCGGCATGGTGCACGCGACCTACAATCCCCATCCTGAGCCGCTCGTCTTTCTGGCCATTCTCTCGCCAGCGCAACTCCCCGCCGATCTCGCCGCTGCGCCTGATCCTTGCGATGTCTCGACACAAGCCCCGTGGTCTGGACTCCGGAAAAATCTGCTGCCCTGTGGCACCCGCGAATAAATTTACCGCTACCTCCCTTTAACTTACCTCGCATGTCCCGCCTACTCGCTCTCTTTACTCTCTGCGCCCTGGCCTTCACGTCTTCGCTAGCTGCCGGCGAGGCTCCGTTGCGCATCTTTATTCGCTCTGGCCCCAAAACCCACGGTCCCGGCGCCCACGACCACCCGCGCTTTCTCGCCGAGTGGACCAGCCTCCTCAACGCTCGCGGAGCCGTCACGACCGGGGGCGATTATTTTCCTACCGCTGCCCAGCTCGCAGCCACCGATGTCCTCGTGCTTAACGCCCCGAACGCCGGCGACATTTCAACGGCCGAGCGTGCGGCCCTCGAACCGTTCCTCGCTCGGGGCGGCGGCCTCGTCGTCATCCATGCTGCGGCCGTCTCCCATGATCCCGATTGGTATAAATCAATTATCGGGGGCTCATGGCGCTACGGCACTACCAAATGGCTCGAAGCGCCGATGCATCTGTATTTTGCCGATCACACGCACCCGATCACTCATGGCGTCTCTAATTGGCAAATGGATGATGAAATTTATTACGACATGGACCTCCTGCCTGAGGCTCAAGTGCTCGCTACCGCCTACACCCCTAAGTCCCGCGATACCGGCGGCAAAGGCGACAAGGCGGCTCAAGCGCGCGCGGCGGAAGCCGTCGCCAAACACAAGGGCGTCAATGTCTACGACCACCAACCGCAGCTCTGGACCTATGAGCGCCAGCTCGCCGGCGGAAGTAAACCCTACCGCGCGTTCGTTTCGATTCCCGGACATTTCTCAGAAAATTTTAACCGCGCGAATTACCGCGCCATCCTCCTCCGCGGCATCGCTTGGGCCGGCCAGCGGACCAATGTTAATGAATTTTGCCTGCCCAGTGAACTCGGCGATACTCTTCGCTATCCCGAGGGTGGACCGACGGCTCCTGCCAAAGCCGCCGCTAAAATCGAACTTCATCCTGATTTTAATCTGAGCCTCGTCGCTGCCGAACCCCTCATTAATAAAGTCATGGGAATCGACTGGGATGAACGTGGCCGCCTGTGGGTTTGCGAGACCCCAGAATATCCCAATGGCCGCCGTCCGCTCAACACGAACGCTCGCTGGCAAGATTCCGGTGCCCTCACCCCCACGGGAGCAGACCGTCCGGCGGCCGATAGCATCTCCGTGTTAACCGATACTGACGGCGACGGCGTCATGGATCATAAAAAGGTTTTTGCCGATCAACTTGAACTCGTCACCAGCTTTGTCCTCTACCGACATGGAGTGATTGCGGCGGCCGCCCCAGATATTTGGTATCTCGAGGACACGAATGGCGATGGCGTCGCTGATCGCCGCACCAAACTTTACACGGGCCTTGGCATTAATGATACCCATGCCGTCATCAATAATCTGCGCTGGGGGCGCGATGGCTGGATTTACGCCACGCATGGCTATTCTCAGGGCAATGTTACCTCGGGTGACGGCACCAAAAAATTTGGCCCTGATGGGTCGGGGGTAGTTCGCTTCAAGGCCGATGGCTCGGCCTTCGAACAATATAGCAGCCGCACCGCCAACACCTGGGGCCTGACGCTCACGTGGGATGGGCAAGTTTTCTGGACGCAGCCGACGAGCGGCACGGTTTTTTTCCACACGTTGCTCTCTGAAAAAATTCTCGCCCTCGGCAAAATCCCCGGCACGACATCCGCCAAGGGGATGATCATCAATCAGCCTACCTTTCCCGCGATGACCTGGCCTGAGCAGGCGTACGCGCAGATTGACCAAGTGGGTCGCTTCACCGCGGCCGCGGGCTGCGCCATCTATGAAGGAGGCGCCTGGCCAGCCCAATGGAATTACAGTTACTTCACGACTGAGCCCACGCTCAACATCGTCCATCATGAGTTTGTAACTCCCGATGGCGTCAGTTATGCCGTGGCCAAAGAAAAGGGTCGCGAGGAAACCGAGTTTATCCGCAGCACCGATCTCTGGTTTCGCCCGATCGAGAATCGCGTCGGGCCCGATGGCGCGTTGTACATCGTCGATTTCTATAACCAAGCAGTCATCCACAACGACACCCGCGGCCCCATTCACAGCAAAGCTAATTCGGCCTTCCGGCCCGATCGCGACCACTACTTTTCGCGCATCTGGCGCGTACAACATAAAGCCGCTAGGGTGCTTCCGGCCGTCGCCCTCAACCCGAATGACCTCCCCGGTCTTCTCCGGACAATCGCGACTAGTCCCAATGCCCACGTAAAGCTAACCGCGCTCCGCCTCGCGCAAGAAAACTTTCCGAACGCGCCCGAACTCGTGGCCTTATCCCAACCGTTAGGTAGCCGAGCCTTTCTACGATATGAGGCCGCCCGGGCCGCAACAACGCCCGCCGAACGCGCGGCCGTACTCGCGGAATTTGTCGCCGCAACGGATGATTGGACTAAGTCCGCTTTGATTGCCGCCGCCAACCAACAGGCCTTGGCGTATATCGCTGATGCCCTCGCCAGTAAAAACCCCGCCTTTGGTTCCTTCGTTCAAGCACTGACCCCTGCGGTAGCTTTGGCGCAAGCTCCGCAACTTATCCAAGCGAGCATTCAATCAACTCACTTACTTGCGGCAAATCTCCTGCGCGGCCTCAGTCAATCGACCAATCCACCACCGCCACTTGATGCGACCACCGCGGCCGCATTGCAAAAAGCTTTAGCCATCAATGAAACCGCTCCGGCTGCTCTCGTCGTGGTGCTCAAATGGGATCCCGCCGGCCAGCTCGCGGCCACCGTTGCCGCTACCGCGGAACGCCTGCTGACCGAATTAGCTGCCCCGCAAATCTCTGACGACCGTCGCGCAGAAATTGCCACGGCGCTCGTGGCCCTGCCGCCTTACCGGACCGCGGCTCTCAGTAAAATTGGGGCCTTGCTCAGCGATCCCGCCACGGCCGACGCCATCAAAATTCCTCTCCTCGCCACAATTGGTGAACTCACCACCAGCCCGGAAGCCATCGAGACGCTGGTCGGAGCTTACGTCCAATCGAAGTCGCCCCTGATTTTCGAACAATTATTCCGACGCAAAGAATTCGCGGTCGCGCTCCTCCGCGCCATCAGCGCCAACCGAATCTCACCCTCAGCACTCGGCTCAGCTAACATCGATCGTCTCCGGAAGCATCCCGCTAACGTGGTTTCAATGGAAGCCGCCACCGCCTTGGGTGCCGCTAATCTTTCGAGCAAAGAAAAGTCTGCTATTATTGCGGCACTCCTTCCCGAAATTCAAAAGCCTGGAAACCCCGAAGCCGGCCGCGTCCTCTTTGCGGGCGCTTGCGCAATCTGCCATAAATTGGGAGCGGTCGGCCTCCGCGATGTCGGCCCCCCGCTATCGGGCATTGGCGCTCAAGGTCCGACTGAGTTGCTGACGCACATCGTTGATCCCAATCGGCAAGTGGAACCCAATTATTGGCAATGGAATGTTACGACTAAAAAAGGCGACATCGCCGCCGGCGTAATCACCAATGAAAATGCCGCGAGCCTCACGATTAGAAATCAAGTTAATGATACCGAAATTAAATTAACAGATATTGCCACCCGCGAAAATACTCGACGCTCACTCATGCCCGAAGGCTTCGAAGGGATCGGCGCGGAAGGCCTCCGCGATCTCATTGCCTACCTCGTCGCCTCCGCGGCTCCGATCAAGGCGGTGGGTACGCCCATAGCGCCCCCCATCGACGTCTCCCCCAAGTCGGGCGGCAAAGGCGACGCGCCCCTCCCTCCGCTTACCCCAATCACATGGGTCGCCGGTAAAACCAAAGTCCTCCTGATTGGTGGCGGCAGTTCCCATAAATTTTCTGATTACTTCGGTTTAACCGATCGCGCCACCCTCCAAGCGGCAGGCTACAGCGTTAATTATACCGAAGATCGCGACCAAGCCACCACCGCCCTCGCCGAAGCCGATGTCGTCATCATCAGCGTAAATCGGAAATTTTTTGACTCCCCTGCTTATCGCCAAGCCCTCTTTGCCTTCGCGGCTGCCGGTAAGGGCATCATCATGCACCATCCTGGCACTTGGTACGGCTACGTCGATTGGCCGGAACTCAACGCACAAATCGTCGGCGGCGGTGCCCGCGGCCATGATAAAATTGCGCCCTACTCAGTGAACGTGCGTCAACCCACCCATCCCATCATGAGAGGCGTACCCGCGAGCTTCCTCGTCGAAGATGAACTCTATCACTTTAATGCCGAGGCCGCGAAAATTCCGGCCGGCACCGCCGCGATTCAAGTTCTCGCAGAATCATCGCCTTCCATAAAATTTAAAGCCGCGCACCCCGTCGTGTGGATTACCGCGCACCCAACAGCGCGCATCGTTGGCTTAACTATTGGTCATGATAACCGCGTCCACGACCTTCCTGCTTTTAAAACTCTCCTCACGAACGCCGTGCAATGGGCGAGCCGGAAATAATTACCCACGCCGGCCCGCTCTTCGCTTCTATTTTACCCCATGACTACGATCGCCGTTCTCGGTACCTTTGACACCAAGGGCCCCGAACATGCCTTTATTGCGGCGGCGATCCGCGCGGCAGGCTTAACGCCGCTTTTGATCAATGTCGGCACTGGCGCCAACCCGAGCATCACCCCCGACCTCTCCAGCGACACGGTCGCCCGCGCGGCCGGTGAACCTGATTATCTCGCCCTCCTCGCGCGACGCGATCGGGGTGAAGCCGTCACTTTTATGGGGCGCGCAGCCGCGAAACTGGTTAGTCAACTCGCCGCAGCCGGTAAAATTCATGGGATTATTTCTCTCGGCGGCGGCGGCGGCACGGCCATCGCCACGGCCGCCATGCGCGCGCTGCCCATCGGCTTTCCTAAGTTGATGGTATCAACCCTCGCGAGCGGTCAGACCGCGCCTTACGTCGGCACTAGCGATATCACCATGATGCCTGCCATCGTGGATGTCGCGGGGATCAATCGCGTCTCACGCGTAATTTTTACCAACGCCGCGGCCGCAATCTGCGGCATGGTCAACGCCGCGGTTGCCCGCCAAGCCGCCCCTGTAGCCGCCGGCGAAAAACCACTTGTTGTCGCCAGTATGTTTGGCAACACGACCGCTTGCGTCACCGAAGCCCAACGCATCATGGAAGCCGCCGGCTATGAGGTCCTCGTCTTTGCTGCTACCGGCAACGGTGGTCGCGCGATGGAAGCTCTCATCGCCAGCGGGCTGGTTGCGGGCGTGCTCGACCTCACCACCACCGAATGGGCCGATGAACTCGTCGGCGGAGTCCTGACGGCTGGACCAGAACGACTCGATGCTACTGCCCGCGCTAAAATTCCCGCAGTCATCGCGCCGGGTTGTCTCGATATGGTTAATTTTGGCGAACGGGCCAGCGTGCCCGCCAAGTTTTCCGCCCGCACTTTTTATCAACACAATCCGCAAGTCACGCTGATGCGGACTACGCCCGCTGAATGTACCGAACTCGGCCGCATCATCGCCGAAAAAATTAACCGCTACCCCGCGCCCGTTACGGTGCTGCTGCCCCGTCGCGCCATCAGTATCATTAGCGCGCCCGGCCAGCCATTTCACGATCCGGCAGCAGACACGGCCCTCTTCACCTCATTGCGCGCCCACCTTCGCCCAGATTTACCGGTGCGCGAATACGATGTCGTGATCAACGATCCGCTCTTTGCCCGCGCCTGCGCGGAAACTCTCCTCGCTCATCTCGCCGCCTCGGCTCCCTCTCGCTAAGGCCTAGGTCAGTGGTGTATTGAGAATTTCCCTGATCTTGGCTTAACCGCACCCGTAGCATTTTTATTTTCCCTTCCCTCGCTTATGTCTACCCTCCCCCGCCTCCTCGCCATCTTGCTCGTCATTAGTCTTGCTCCGCTCACGCAGGGTGCGACCGAACTCTTCGACGGCAAAACTCTCGCCGGCTGGGAAGGTGACCAGCAATGGTGGCGCGTCCAAGACGGTGTTATCACTGGTGGCTCGACGACGAAAAAAATTCCGGAGAATCAATTTCTCGCGACCACACGTTCGTTTCAGAATTTTGAATTACGCTTACAACTTAAACTAACGGGTGATGCGAAAGTTGGCTTTATTAACAGCGGCGTGCAGTTGCGGAGCTTGCGCGTGCCGCAATCCACTGAGATGTCCGGCTACCAAGTTGATGCGGGCGATCCGTGGTGGGGAAAACTTTACGACGAATCCCGGCGCAATAAAGTCATCGCCGAATCTGCTAACCTCGCCGCCGTCGCGGCAGCCGTGCAGGTTAATGATTGGAATGACTACCGCATCCGCGTCGAGGGTCCACGTTTGCGCTCCTGGATCAATGGCGTCGCCGCCCTCGATTACACCGAAACTGATCCAACGGTCGCGCTCGATGGTCACATCGGTCTGCAAATTCACAGCGGCGGCCCCGCCCTCGCGCAATTCAGGGCGATCATAATTGAAGAACTTCCACCCACCCCCGGCGCCCCGACCTGGGATAAAGTGGGGCACCCCCAACCGCGTGCGCCGCGCGCCGCGCCAGCCACCCCGATTCCCGCCACGGGCCGCGATCTGAGCTACAATACGGTCGGCACCGGCCCACGCTTACCCGAGGAAGAACGCCTCACTTTCAAATTACCCCCGGGGTTTGAAATTGAACTCGTCGCCGCGGAATCACCGGGCTTGGGTAAATTTATCACCGTGGATTGGGATGCGCGCATGCGGCTCTGGTCCATGACCGCCCTCGAATATCCGGTCGACGGCAACGAACAGAAAGTAGCCTCCGATGCCCTCTTTGCCGCCGGCGGTCGTGATAAAGTAGTCGTCTTCGATGCTCCCTACGCCACCCCCGCCCCCGGCCGTGCTGCGGTCACGGTGCCGGCGCGAATTTTTGCCGACAATCTCGTGATGCCATTGGGCATTTTGCCTTATCAGGATGGCGCCTTAATTCAATACGGCCCCGATATTCGTTTCTACCACGACACCAATGGCGATGGTCGCGCCGACCATCATGAGGTGATCCTGACGGGCTTTGGCACCGAAGACTCGCACTTATTTCCTCACCAATTTCTGCGCCAACCCGGCGGCCAGATTTTTGCGGCGCAAGGGCTCTTTAATTATTCAAAGGTACGCCGCCCCGGGAACCGCGCCTTCGCGAATGGCGCCACGGAAATTCCTTTCAACCAATGTAAGCTTGGCCGCTTCACTCCCGATGGCGCAAATTTTGAAAGTCTGACCGCCGGACCCAATAATATTTGGGGTCTGGTCAGCTCGCGTGAAGGCGAAATCTTTATGCAGGAAGCCAACGATCTCGGCTATCCCGTCATTCCTTTTGAACCGGGCATCTGGGTGTCCACGGGATCGAAAGATCGTCTGCGCCCTTATCAACCGCTGATGCCACCGCCGCTCGCGCCCGCGCAGATGGGCGGCACGGGGCTGAGCGGACTCGCGCTTGCCGAGGATGCGGACGGACTTTTCCGCAGCTTTGGCGCCACGGCGGCTGATGGCTCTAAGATTTTCTTCTTGGCCAACCCAATCACCAACACGATCAACACGGTTAAGGCGACGCCTGAGGGCCCGCGCTACCGTTACGAAAAACTGCCCGACTTTCTCACCACCGAAGATAAGTGGTTTCGCCCCGTTTCCATTCACTTTGGCCCCGATGGCGCGCTCTACATCGTCGATTGGTATAATAAAATTATTTCGCACAACGAAGTGCCGCGCTCACATCCCGATCGCGATAAATCACGGGGCCGCATCTGGCGCGTGCGCCATGTCGCGCAACCGCGAACGACCCCTCCCGACCTCACTGCGCTCAAGGATCGAGACCTGCTCGCTCATCTCGGCGATGCGAATGCGCGCATCGCGCATCTCGCCTGGCTCGAACTGGTCGACCGCCATGCGATCGGTCTCATTCCTGATTTAGAAAAAATTGTCAGCGATCGCACGGCCGCGCGCGACCGTCGCCTCGCGGCTCTTTGGGTGCTTGAAAGTTTTGCCCCCATTTCAAATCACCTCTTACAGCAGCTCGCTGCCGACCCGGCCCCCACCCTTCGTCACCAAGCAGCGCGCTTAACGGCGACGGGGACGCGCTCGGAGGCAGAATTTCTCGCGCTTGCCTCGCCGCTCATCACCGATCCGAGTCCGGCCGTGCGCGCCGCGATGGGTGACGCGCTGCGCCGCCTGCTAGCTCCGAGCCCCCGGGTGTTGGCCCTCGCAGCGCAACTTGGCGGGGCCTCCCTCACCAGCGGTGGCGACTGGGCACGCTATGACCGCGAGTTCGAACGTTACTTAGCCCGTTGGGCCATGGAATTAAATCCCGCCGCCACGGTAGCCTTGCTCGCCTCACCTTTAGGCCAAGCACTGCCTTTGGAAAATCGCCTCCTCGCCACCCTCGCGCTTGGAGGTAAAACAGCCGCGCTTGGTCTAGCGCAACTTGCCCCGCAACTTAATCGGCTACTCAGCGATGAAGAAGTCCGCACGCTAGCGGCAGATTTGGCTGACCCCAGTGTGCGTGCAGCGCTCACCACCGCGCTCGCTCAGCCCGGTTCACGCGCGGCGGTCTTAAGAGCCTTGCTCGCACTGCGCACGAGTCTTGATGTGAGCTCGCTCACGTCTGAACTCACAACGGCGGCTCGCCTGCTTATTGCGAGTCCTCTCGCAACTGACGTGTTACTGGGTGCACAAGTGGCCGGAGCCTTCAAACTCACCGGCAACGAACCCGAGCTAACTGTCGTATTAAAACGCCCCGCGACTGAGGCTAACCTGCCCACGGCGCTGGCGGCACTGCGGGCCTTGCGGGAAAATCGGGTTGGCCCGAGCGCCGTGTTTGCCCAACTGGTACGGGAATCGTTGGAGCCGACGATTCGCGATGAAGCTTTAACCGCGTTAGCTGTTTCTGAAACCGCCGGCGCCCCAGCCCAGCTCGTGGCTTTACTGCCCGCTTTGATGCCAGCGCAGCGGAGCGCCGCCCTCGATCGACTCGCCGGCCGCCCAATTGGCGCCAGGGCGATCATCACTGGTCTGCATACTGGCACCGTGGCGCGCACGGATATTAGCGTAAGCGCGGCCGAAAAATTACGGCTCCTTTTCCCCGCTGACCCCACAGTCGCAGCGCGCTGGCAAGAACTGGGCGGCGATGCCCAACGGGCGCTTCGCCTGCCCGGCGGTCCCGGTAATTACGCTGACACCCAAATTGCCCTCATCGGCCCTTTCACGATCGAATGTTGGGCGAAGCTAGATCCAGAGATCGATCACCGCGACGGTCTGCTCGGGCTCTCCGGCACGATTGATTTTAATTTTTATGAAGGCCGTTTCCGCGTTTGGCTGGCCGAAGCCAATGACGTCGTCATAGCGCAGAAAAAAGCCGTCCCCAATGTGTGGACGCATTATGCCATCACGCGTGATGCCGGTGGATTTTTTCGCCTCTTTATAAATGGAGAGCTTGAAGCCACCAGCGCTGGCACCAGCCCGACCGCTTTCACCGGCGTTAATCTCGGCCGGAGCCGGCTGAATCCGACGATCGGTACCACAGCCGGTTGGCTTGCCGAATATCGCGTGTGGAGTGTCGCCCGCACCGCGCAGGAGATTCGTGATCATTTTGATCGCAGCTTGGCCGGCAGTGACGCCGGTCCGCGCCCCGCTGGCTTAGTCGAGGTTTTCGCCGGTGCAGGCTGGGGACCGCTGAAAGGCGCGGTGCGAGTCGAAGTCACCGATGACGCTCCCGTCTTGCTGACCGCGGCCCAAGCGGCCGCCCAGACCGAGAAATTTGCGCACTTCCGCACGCTCGCCAACGCCAACGGCCAAGCGGAACGCGGCCGACAAACTTTCACCACGCTCTGTCTCGCGTGTCATCAACAAGGCGGCCAAGGCGGCCAAATCGCGCCGCCACTCGACGGTCTCGGCAACACCAACGTTGAAGCGCTCCTCAGAAATATTCTTACGCCCAGCGCCGCTATGCAAAGCGCGTATCGCACGTTTCGAGTTATGCTCAAAGATGGCAGCGTGCGTGACGGCTTCCTCGCCGAAGAAACGGCCGATGCGATCATTCTGCGGGTACCAGGGGCTGAGGATAGCCGGATCGCCCGCGCGGATATTCGCCAGACCAGTTATTTGAATCGCTCGCTCATGCCCGAAGGATTGTTGGAAGCGATGTCCCCAGCCCAAGTCAGCGATCTTTTTGCTTATCTGCGGGCCTTAAAATAACCGAGCGACCGACGCTTTCTTAGCCCTATGCCAAAATTTATCTTCATTATGGCCGTCCTGCTGGTGATTTTCATTTTACTCGCAGTACTGAAAGATCGGTGGTCGTCGTAAGGGCTCACGGGGGTCCTCTTTGGTGTTTTTTGGGTTTCTTTGTTTGCGGTGAGCGCGGCGTTGCAGTCGTCACCACTTTTAGTTTTTTTCCGCGCCGCTGCCATGAAACACACTTACTATCCTAGCTTAGATGGATTACGCGCGATTGCCGTGGGCATCGTCTTGGCCGCCCACGGCGGCGTGCCTTACTTTCGCAGCGGCGGAGTGGGCGTAGATACGTTCTTCGTGCTGAGCGGATTTCTTATCACCACGATTCTCAGCACCGAGTGGGCGCGGACTGGGACGATCAATTTTAGGAATTTTTATGCGCGGCGATTTTTGCGCCTCGCGCCTGCCCTCTTGCTGACCTGTGCTTTTGTGGCGGCGGGCATGCTCTGGCTGGAAAATCGTTTCCCGAGCACCGAAATCGCCCTCGTTTTAAGCTACACCTCAAATTGGGCACAGGCGCTTTATAAGCTTCATTTAACGTGGTTGAACCACTGCTGGTCCTTATCGATTGAGGAGCAGTTTTATCTGCTTTGGCCGTTGGTCATTGTGGGGCTGGAGCGACTAGAACGCTCGCCAGCGACGAAGGTAAAAATGCTGCTCGGCGGCGCTTTGCTCGTGGCGATTTACCGCGCGAGCCGTGTGGGAATTTATTCGGATGAGCGGATAAATTTTGGGCTCGATACCCGCATGGACACCTTAATGGCAGGCGCGGCGCTGGCCTATTTTGTGCAAAGTTTACCTATGCGCCGCTTATCCGAAGGCGTGAGTTGGTGGTTAGGTCGCCTCGTGGCGCCCCTCGCGCTCGCCGGCATTTTTGGGATTATTCATTTTGTGACCTGGTACAGCCCATGGATGGGCTGGGTTGGTTACATCTTGGTAGCCGGCGCCGCGGTCTTGGTCGTAATGGATCTCGTCGTAGGTGGGCATTCGTGGCTAGCGCGGGTCTTAGCCTGGCAGCCATTGGTTTTTATCGGTAAGATTTCCTACGGGATCTATCTGCTGCATCTGCCTGTCTATTATATCATCGAAAAACTGATGCCCACCGCCGCTCTGCCCGTACGACTTGGAATCAAGCTGGCGATCAGTCTGAGCCTCGCGACTGCTTCCTATTACCTCATCGAACAGCGATTTTTGCGCTTGAAAGGGCGATTTGAGACCCCCCAAGGCTCAAGCAAGGTTTAGCCTGCACCCCGCCCGATTATCACGGGTCCGAAAAGACCCTAAGCCTTGGGGCATAATTGTATAATCGGGGAGGACTAGAAAATCCTTGCGCGGTCAGGTTCAGTCCGTAGCTTCCCCGATTCCGCGCTGGGTCCCCATCGTCTAGCCCGGTTAGGACGCCTCCCTTTCACGGAGAGAACCGGGGTTCGAATCCCCGTGGGGACGCCATCGGCGGCTGAAGCGGAGCTTCAGGTTCGAACAAAGTTCGACAAAGCGCGGCGTAAAAGGATGCCCGCAGCCCTGAGGCTCGTCCTTAAAACCTGAGACGGTAGCTTCGCTGGCTTAGCACTCTAAGCATTATCTCCTGCACTTAACAAAGCATGCGTAGCTTCTACCAAAAAAATCCTTGGTTTCTGCGTTGAGTCGCAAAACTCCGCGCGCAGTATAAGTTTTTGTAAATCCACGCATGCACGATCACCCTTACGCTTTCCTCGCCTTGTTTCTTGGGGTCGCGATTGCCTTTCCCTTAATCATGCTCGGCGTAGCAGGACTCTGGGTTAAATGTTTTCAGCCGGCGAAACCAGGCGTGCTAAAAAATGCCACCTATGAATGCGGTCTGGAAGCAACCGGTGACTCATGGATCCAGTTCAAGGCGCACTATTACCTCTACGCTATTCTCTTTCTGATTTTTGACGTCGAGGTGCTGTTCCTCCTCCCCTTCGCGGTCGCGTTCACGAGTTTGTCGGCGAGCGCCCTCTTTGCGATGTTGGTCTTTATCCTATTGCTCGCCGAGGGCCTCGTGTGGTCCTGGCAGCGCGGTTACCTCGCCTGGAAATGAGCGATCCCGTGGCATCACCCACCCCTTTCCCCGCCGCCGGCAACATCTCTGATGCCGAACGCGAAGATCTTCGCCGGCATGGGATTTTGATGACGAGTCTTGAGGAACTCCATAACTGGGGCCGCAGTAATTCGATCTGGCCGCTCCAATTTGGCCTCGCCTGCTGCGCCATCGAGATGATCGCCGCCGCCACTGCGCGTTTTGATATCGCCCGTTTTGGCGCAGAGATTTTCCGCCCCTCGCCCCGCCAAGCCGATCTCATGATTGTGTCTGGCACGGTCACCAAAAAAATGGCGCCGCAAGTGATCCGTCTGTGGAACCAGATGCCGGAACCCAAATACTGCATCGCGATGGGCGCTTGCGCGATTTCTGGGGGACCTTTCAAACAAGGTTATAACGTCCTCAAGGGCATCGATCGTTTTATTCCCGTCGATATCTACATTCCCGGCTGCCCGCCACGCCCCGAGGCGCTGCTCAACGGCCTCATCCAGCTCCAAAAGCAAATCAAGGCGGAGCAACTTACCGGACCAAACGCCGCCCGCTTCACTCGGCCGGAGGAGCCCAGCGAATTTCCCATTCCCGCCTACGGGGCGCACGACCTCGTGCCGACAAAAAATGACGCCGTCTGGGCGCCGCCAACTCCGGAGGCGAAAGCTTAGGTCATGGAGACGCTCGAACAAATCCGCGCCCGCCTTCTCCTGGCTTACCCCGCCGCGCAAATCACCTTCGTCACCAATCCGGGACCAGCCGCGGAGCATTCCTTGCTCATCGAGGCAACCCACGCCGTCGAAATCGCCCGCTGGCTGCGCGATGATACCGCGCTCCGCTTAGATTATTGCTCGAACGCCACCGGCGTGGACTGGCCGGATAAAACCATCACGGATGTCACCACGACCACCGAGCCCGATCCCGCTGGGGGCCCCGCCAAGACGGTCGAAACCAAGACCGCGCGCCTGCAACCGGGTTACCTTGAGGCCATCTATCACCTGTACTCCATCGCCTTGAAACAAGGGCCCGTCGTGATTCGACTGCGCACCGCCAATCGCACCGATGCGGTCACCCTTCCTTCGCTCACCCCGATTTGGCGATCCTGCGATTTTCAGGAGCGGGAAATTTTTGACCTCTACGGAATTATTTTTACGGGCCACCCTGATCTGCGCCGCTTGTTGATGTGGGATGAATTCAAAGATCACCCGATGCGCAAAGATTACGTCGAGCCCGACGATTATGAATGGGAGCCCACCGCTCACGGGGCCGTGTTAGAGCGAGCGAAGCCTCATCAATCGGCGGCCGCCGCCCCTGCGCCAAAAACGGGAGGAACACCATGAACCCGTTCACGCCGAGCGCGCCCGCGCCGTTTGCCTCTGCGCCTGGCCCCACGGTCCGGGCCGTTCATGATGAATTTCACGGCGACCTCCTCGAGGTTTCCATGGGGCCCCAGCATCCTTCGACCCACGGCGTTTTCCGCATGGTGGCGACGCTGGATGGCGAACAGCTCGTTAAACTTAAACCGGTGTTTGGTTACCTGCACCGCAATCACGAGAAGATCGCTGAGAATACCACGTACCTCGGGTCGATGCCCTACACGGATCGCCTCGACTACCTGTGTTCCATGTCGACCAATTGGGCCTACGCCCTCGCGGTGGAAAAACTTGCCGGTCAGGCCGTACCCGAGCGCGCCCAGTATCTGCGCATTATTATGGCCGAGCTTACGCGGCTCGTGAATCACTCGTGCCTCGTTGGCTTTCTCTTTAACGATCTCGGCACTTCGTTCACGCCGCTGCTCTATGCGTTCCGCGAGCGCGAAAAAATTATCGATTTGTTCGAGGCCCTCAGTGGTTCGCGCATGATGTGCAATTATCAGCGCTTCGGCGGCTGCCGCGTCGATCCTACGCCAGAGTGGCTCGCGGCTGCCCAGCAGCTCGTGGATAATTTTCCGCGCTTTCTGGATGAGTATGAACGCATGCTCACCGGCAATGAAATCATGCTGGCCCGCACGCAAGGCGTCGGCCGCCTCGATGCCACCCATGCCATCAATGCCGGGATCACCGGCCCCGTGCTGCGCGCCAGCGGCGTCGATTACGACCTGCGCAAAGTTGATGCTTACGGTTTTTATGCCCAATTTGATTTCCGCGTCCCCCTCGGCGCACACGGCGATACCTATGATCGCTACATGATGCGGATTCTGGAAATGCGTGAGTCCGTAAAAATTCTGCAACAAGCTTTCAAGCGACTCCCCGCCGGCCCGATCATGGACCCCAAGGCTAAACTCCGCGGCTTTCGCCCCAAAGCCGGCGAAGCCTACGGCCGACTCGAAGGCCCGAAGGGCGAACTCGGCTTTTTCCTGATCAGCGATGGCTCACCCAATCCCTACCGGTACCGCGTCCGGCCCCCGTCGCTGATTAATCTCACCTTGCTCGAGGAAATGTGCCTCGGCCACACCATCGCCGATGCCGTCGTCATCCTCGGCAGCATCGACATCGTCCTCGGCGAAGTAGACCGCTAAACTACCCATGCTCGGCTCCGGCATCATCAATGGTCTCATCGTCACGGCGAAAAACTTCGCCGGGAGCTACCACGATCCTGAGCGCATGGTGACGGTAGAGTACCCAGAGCAAAAGACGGTCCTCCCAGAAAATTATCGCAACTTCCCTTTTCTCATCACCGAGAATGCGACCGATCCCATGGGTACGCTCCGGTGCGTCGCTTGCCAAATTTGCGAAAAAGAATGCCCGCCGCAGTGCATCATCATCGAGAAGAGCAAGGACAAGAAACCTGACGCCACCGGCAAACTCCAGCTCTACCCCGCCATCTTTGGCATCGATACTTCCGTCTGCATGAGCTGCCAAATCTGCGTCGAGGTTTGTCCGTTCGATGCGATCAAGATGGATAAAGTCTTCGAGATCGCGACGACTGATCGCTTTCAGGATCTCTTCCTCGATCGTGAACGCTTGGCGAAGCCCAATAGCTATTATCACGAGATCCATCCGGTGGAGGCCGCGGAGGTCGATGGCCGCCTGCTAGCCGAGCGCAAAGCCGCCGAAGAAAAAGCTAAAGTGGCGGCGGCCGCCAAAGCGGCGGCAGCTGCCGCTAAACCGGTAGTCACCCCGCCGCCGGCCACCCCATGAGCGCCGCCTCACTCACTGATTCATTCCTGGAGCGCGCGCCTTTGGCATTGCGCGACTGGGTTGTTAATTTTCTGCCCGCCCCGCTGCAATGGTTGGGCCATCATCTGATCACGATCATCGCTGTGCTCGCCGTCTTCGGGACCTTCTTTGCCTTCACGACGATTGCCGAACGCAAGCTCTTGGCTCGCCTGCAAAATCGCCTCGGGCCCAATCGCTCCGGCCTGCCGTGGATTAAAGGGCTCACCCTCTTCGGACTCAGCCAGCCTTTTGCTGATGCCATTAAAACTCTCACGAAGGAAGACATCGTGCCCGCCGCCGCCGATAAATGTCTGCACTTTCTAGCGCCAGTGATCGTGGTGGCCTTCTCGTTGATGACTTTTGCCGTGCTGCCTTTTGGGCGTCACCTCATCCCCGTCGAACTTGATGCCGCGCTGCTTTATTTCTTCGCCGCCGGCGCCGCCACGGAGCTCGCCATTTTTATGGCGGGCTGGTCGAGCCGGAATAAATACTCCCTCCTCGCCGCGATGCGGGCCTTGGCTCAGCTCATTAGCTATGAGCTGCCCCTCATCCTCTCGGTTGTACCCATTGTCCTCGTGACGAGCACCCTCTCCACCCAAGGTATCGTCCTGGCGCAAGGCGGCTGGACCTTTGGTTTTCTCCCGCACTGGTTTGTCTTCACGCCTTGGGGCTTCCCAGGTTTTATTATTTTCCTCGTCGCCGCCTTAGCGGAATCCAATCGTTCACCCTTTGATTTGCCCGAAGCGGAAAGCGAACTCATCGCGGGGCACCTGACGGAATATTCTGGATTTAAATACGCCCTGTTCTTCATGGCAGAATATTTTGGCCTCACGGCTCTCAGCGGTTTGGGTGTAACGCTCTTCCTGGGCGGCTGGCAGGCCCCGATCGCCGCGCTGCAATTTATTCCTTCGTACGCTTGGTTCATGCTGAAATTGATCGGCATGCTGGTCTTCTTTATCTGGATCCGCGGCACCTTGCTCCGCCTGCGCATCGATCAACTGACCCGGCTCGCTTGGCAATTTCTGGTGCCGCTGGCACTACTCAATGTCGGCAATGCGGCCTTTTGGATTCTCACGTCATCATGGAGTGGCCCACTGCAACTGATCCGCTGGGCTGTTTCTTTAGCGATCATTGTCATCCCTTTCATTCTGCTCGGCCGCACCCTCACCGCTGGTTACGCCCCGCGCGCCTATCGCTACGCCCCATGAACAGGAATGCATCAACGATCATCACCTGCTTAATCACTTCGTGACCTTCGCCTTAATCATCATCGCGATCATTATGCTCGGCTCAGCGGCCGCCGCGATGCTGCTGCGCAATTTGATCCATAGCGCGCTGCTCCTGATTTTAAGCTGGGCCAGCGTCGCGGCATTCTACCTCTGGGCCGGCGCGGAGTTCGCCGCCTTCGCGCAAATCCTCGTCTACGTTGGCGCGATCTCGATGGTCGTATTATTTGCGGTTCTCTTGACCCGGCAAAATCAAGTCGCCGATGTAGTCATCGAACCCGCTTCACGGCAGCGCGCGACCACCGCCCTGACCGTTGGCGCCTGCTTGGCCGGCATCTTGTCTGCCGCGGTCGTAGCTTCACAATTCCCCGCCGCCGCGCTCACCGCTCCCGCCACGACGGTTAAATTAATTGGCCTCGAGTTGATGTACCGCCATGGAGCGGCGCTCCTGATTATCGGCGTCATTCTCACCGTCGCGCTCATCGGCGCGACGCTGCTCGCCGCGACTGAAGCCAAGCGCAACCCGGAGGATGCTCCATGACGCCGCTCCACCTCTGCCTCCTGATTTCTTCGGGACTATTCTGTATCGGCCTCACCGGCGCGCTGGCCCGCAGCAATACCATTCTCGTCCTGCTCGGGATC
>CAIOCT010000102.1 GCA_903856725.1 uncultured Verrucomicrobiota bacterium | reverse complement strand
GTGCTTGATAACTATGCCGTGTCCACCCGCAAAACTTGCAACGGCAAGATTGATGCCGACATTCGAAAATACCGCGCAGCCTGCGGCATTTTTAATTTTTGTTTTCGCTTCAGGGTGGAGCAGGTACAGATCGGCCAGTACAGCTTCACGCATTGCACGGATTTTGGACCGGCTGGTATCGATTTTAGTGTCGGCGCGTGCAAGTGGGGCGCTGGCGCCAAAAGCGAGGAGGAGGCAGGCTAGGAGGGAAATGCGCGTCGTAATTTTCATGGTGTGATATTACTCACATCGCAGCCGCTCGCAAAACTTTTCGATCCGCGCCCGCAGTGGGGCCAGGTTGTTCCTCGCGGAATTAGCTGGGTTTTCCCAAAGCTAGCGGGGTAAAAAATGAGTGATTAAGTGCGAGCTGATTAAAAATTTAACGACGGCATTTGCCAAGTAGACCAACCTAAGTATATCCCCTAATCATGCCTTCGCTTCACGATTCTCTTCGCCTCGGTGCTCTGCAGCTACCGAACCGTATTATTATGGCTCCACTCACGCGCTGTCGCGCTGGGGCTGGCCGGGTGCCGACTGAGCTCATGCTAAAATATTATGTGCAACGGGCCTCTGCTGGCATGATTTTATCCGAGGCCACGGCCGTGGATCCCATGGGGGTGGGGTATCCTGACACGCCCGGAATTTGGTCTGAGGAGCAAGTAATCGGCTGGAAGAAAATAACGACCGCGGTTCGTGCCGCCGGTGGGCGGCTCATCTTGCAACTTTGGCATGTTGGCCGAATTTCTGATCCCATTTATTTAGAGGGGGCTTTGCCGGTTGCCCCAAGTGCTATCGCAGCAGGAGGCAACGTGAGTTTGATTCGCCCGCCGAAACCTTTCGTCACGCCCCGCGCGCTGGAACGAATTGAATTGCCGACAATTATGGCCGCCTTTCGCCACGGTGCGCAGCAGGCCTTGCGCGCCGGGTTTGATGGAGTCGAAATTCATGGCGCTAATGGCTACCTGCTGGATCAATTTTTGCAGGATAGTTCTAATGTGCGGACCGATGAGTATGGTGGTTCAATCGCCAATCGGGCGCGCTTACCGTTGGAGGTCACTGATGCGGTTATTAGCGTCTGGGGTGCCGATCGGGTTGGTTATCATCTCGCGCCACGCGGCGATGCGCATGGCATGGGGGATAGTAATCGGCTGGCGACATTTAGTTACTTGGCGACAGAGCTCGGTAAACGTAAGCTCGCGTTTCTGTGTGCTCGCGAGTCGCTGGATGAGCCGCGGCTCGGGCCAGCGCTCAAGCGCGCTTTTGGCGGGGCCTATATTGCGAATCAAGGGTACACCGTGAAGACAGCTCAACAAGTGTTAGCAGCTGGTGAAGCCGATGCCGTGGCTTGGGGGCAGCTCTTCATAGCCAATCCTGATTTGCCGCATCGCTTACAGGTTGGGGCACCCCTTAATAGTCCGAATGTAGCCACATTTTATGGTGGCCAGGCTGAGGGCTACACGGATTACCCAGCTCTGAGTGCTTAAGCCTGCGAGAGGCGAGGGGGGCGTCTAAGGGCAATTTTTTAACATTTGGGTCGTGGCACCTTGGCGCGGATCAGCCTGAGTCATAAAATTGATTCGGTCGCTGCAGAATTAATCCTGCAAGGTTGCCTTTTCGGCGCGCTCCCTGCTTCTTGGCCTCTGCATGAAAATCCTCGTCGCCGACAAAATTTCCCCCAAAGGCGTCGCTTTTTTGCGGCAACAACCGGGCTTCGAAGTAATCGAGGCTTATGGTTCGTCGCCCGCTAAAATAGTGGAGCTCGTGCGTGATGTGCAGGCCATTGCGGTGCGCTCTGAGACGAAAATTACCGCTGAGGTATTTGCGGCGGCTCCGTTGCTTAAGGTGGTGGGCCGCGCGGGCGTCGGCGTGGACAATGTCGATGTGGAGGCGGCGACCGAGCACGGGGTGATTGTGATGAACACACCTTTGGGTAATACGATCGCGACGGCTGAATTGACGTTTACGCATATTCTTTGTGGCGCCCGCCCCGTGCCCCAGGCAGCCGCGTCGATGAAGGCAGGGCAGTGGGATCGGAAGAATTTCTCAGGCATTGAGCTATTTAAAAAAACCCTAGGCGTAGTTGGCCTCGGCCGCATCGGGACCGAGGTCGCCAAGCGGGCACAAGCCTTCGGGATGCGCGTTGTGGCTTTTGATCCTTACCTCGCGCCAAGTCGGGCCAAAGCGATGCAGATCGAGGCCGTTACGTTAGATGAATTACTTGCGCAGGCGGATTACATTACCGTGCACATGCCGCTGACCGAGCAGACTAAATACATGATCGATGAGGCGGCGCTGGCTAAGTGCAAAAAAGGGGTGCGGCTTTTCAACTGCGCCCGGGGCGGCATTATTAAAGAAGCGGCCCTGATTGCAGGTTTGAAATCAGGTCAAGTGGCGGCCGCCGGGCTCGATGTCTATGAAGAGGAGCCACTGGCGGCGAACAGTGAATTGCGGCAATTGCCGAGCGTCACGCTCACCCCGCATCTCGGGGCCTCCACCGCAGAAGCGCAGGATGCCGTCGGTATTGAAATTGCGGAGCAGATCGCTGATGTGCTCAACGGAGGCGTAATCAGTAACGCCGTGAATATGCCATCCTTGGATGCGACTACGCTCAAGCTGATCGGACCCTATTTAGAGCTCGGCGCCAAACTTGGTACATTGGTGCAGCAGCTAGCGAATAATCGGGTAGAGCGTCTGCGCATTACTTACTGGGGAAAGATTGTGGAATTGGATGCGAATCCGGTTACACGTTCGATTCAGCGGGGCTTTCTCAGTCGTATTAGCAGTGATGGACTTAATTACATTAATGCGCCGCTCATCATGCAGCGCTTGGGGGTGCAGGTAGATATTACCAAATCGAACGTGGAGACTGATTACACTGAACTGATGCAGGTCGAAGCAATCACGGCTGATGGGCAAATTTTTTCAGCGATGGGCACATTATTGGGCAAAGCAAACAGTCCGCGACTGGTGTCTCTGAATGGTCGAGAGGTTGAGGCCGCCCCCACGGGCGCCTTGTTGATTTACGAAAATCATGACGAGCCTGGGATCATCGGCATGGTCGGCATGCTCTTGGGTCGCGATCAAGTGAACATCGCGGCAATGTCCTTGAGTCGCAATAATGCCGGGGGCACGGCGCTCTGCGTGTTGAATTTGGATAGCCAGCCCTCCTTAGCCGCGCTTAAGGAATTGACCAACCATCGGGCGATTAAGCAGGCTGTCGTGGTCAATCTTTGATGATGAATGCTTGGTTTATTAGCTCTGCGGTTGTCGGCTATCTCCTCGGCTCTTTGCCTTTTGGCTACTGGGTAGCACGGGCGCATGGAGTCGATATTTTCAAGGTAGGCAGTGGCAATCCTGGTGCCACCAATGTTAAACGAACCCTGGGGGCTAAAGCGGGCAACACGGTGCTTGCTCTGGACGTGGCTAAGGGGGCCTTCGCTACCGCCTGGCCGTTGCTGCCGCTAGTGGCCGCGCCCGCTGCGGCGACCCTCGCGCTCATCGGCGTCGTTGCGGCAGTCGTGGGACATTCTTTTTCGATTTTTACCGGCTTTCGCGGTGGCAAAGGGGTCGCGACGGCGGCTGGTGGTCTCTTGGTCTTAACGCCGGTAGCCTGTGCGATTGCGGCGGCTACCTGGGTGGTGGTCCTTTATCTTTTCCGCTATGTCTCGCTCGCTTCCATTTTGGCGGCAACAGCGGCGATCACCGCGAGTTGGCTGCTCCCCCATCATTTGGCGAGCAGGGTTATTGTTTCCCTCATCGCGGGTTTTGTTATTTTGCGGCATCACGAAAATATTAAGCGCTTACTCAGTGGCACGGAGAATAAGTGGATCCGGAAGCCTTGAGTTTAATTTTCCTCGGCTCGGGAGTCACTGGTTATGACGTAAGGCCCGCACTCCCTCCTTGCCAACTGGTGCCTCGCGAGGCCATTTAACCTGTTTGTAACCATGGCTCTTATCGTGCAGAAATATGGCGGCACCTCAGTGGGTGACGTCGATCGCATCAAAAATGTGGCCCAGCGCATCCAAAAAACGCGTGCGGAAGGCCATCGGCTGGTGATTGTCGTCTCCGCCCGCTCCGGGGTTACGAACGAGTTAATTGCACGCGCCAAAGCGATCAATGATCACCCGGATACTCGGGAAATGGACATGCTGCTCGCCATTGGTGAACAAGAGACCATCGCGCTTACGGCCATGGCACTTCATGCCCTCTCAATACCTGCCGTTTCCTATACGGGTGCTCAGGCTGGTATTTTTACGGATCAAGTCTTCACCAAAGCCAAGATTAAGAAAATTAACCCCCAGCCGATTCTTAAAGACCTGCAGGACGGCAAGGTGGTTATCGTGGCAGGTTTTCAGGGGATCAACGAAGAGGGGCAAATTACCACGCTCGGGCGGGGGGGCTCAGATCTTACCGCCATTGCGCTGGCCGCGGCTTGTCAGGCGGATAAATGCGAAATCTACACCGATGTAGATGGCGTCTATACAGCTGATCCACGCATCGTAAAAAATGCCAAAAAAATTGATGAGATCAGTTACGACGAAATGCTCGAACTCGCGAGTCTCGGCTCAAAAGTTATGCAATCGCGCTCCGTAGAATTTGCTAAACAATACGGGGTCGTTTTCGAAGTCCGCAGTAGCTTTAACCACAACCCAGGAACTATCGTGAAAGAAGAAGTCGCCTACATGGAAAAAGTCGTCGTGCGCGGAGTCGCTCTCGATAAAGATCAGGCCAAAGTTGTCATCAGCAGTTTGCCGGATAAACCCGCGACTGCTGCCACCATTTTTAATGCGTTGGCCAATGCTAGCATTAATGTGGATATGATTGTGCAGACCGTCGGGCACACGGGCAGCGTTGATTTAACCTTCACCGTGCAACGGGATGATGCCGCTAATGCGGTCAAAGTTTTACCGGCAATTCTCGCCCAGATTGGGGGCGGCGAGTTAAAGGCCTTTGACAATATCGCTAAGCTTTCGGTCGTCGGTGTGGGCATGCGCACGCACGCGGGTGTGGCCGCCACTCTTTTTACAGCGCTGGGCAACGCCGGTATTAATATTCAGCTAATCGCGACCTCTGAGATCAAAATTACGGTGGCGGTGGATCGCGCTCGGGCCGAGGAAGCGCAGCGGGCTGCCCACGATGCGTTTGCCTTAGGGAAATAAGCCCGACGCGGTGGCGACAATTTCGTGCAACGGTTAACGAGGCATTTGACCGCAGGGAATAATTAACCGCCGCATGAAATTTATCAGCACCCGCGGTCAGACGGAACCGCATAGTTTTACGCAAGCGCTCGCGGTGGGGCTCGCGCCAGACGGTGGGTTGTTTTTGCCCGAACACTTACCCGATATTGCTCCACGCTTAGGGGGCTGGGGGAATTTAAGTTACGCGGATCTTTGCACGGAGTTTCTTGCGATTTTTGCCACGGATATTCCCGATGAGGTACTCAATCGCATTGTACATCGATCTTACGCGCACTTTACGCATCCACAAATTGCCCCGTTGCAGTCGCTCGATGTCCGTACGTCTGTGCTGGAGCTTTTCCACGGTCCTACACTCGCTTTCAAAGATTTTGCCCTGCAATTGCTCGGCAATCTTTATGAGTATCAGGGCGGATTAAGCGGGCGGAGTATTAATGTCTTAGGCGCCACCTCGGGTGATACTGGGGCGGCGGCGATTCATGGACTTTTAGGTAAGCCTCGTTCCGCAGTGTTCATGCTCTACCCTGAGGGAAGAATCTCGCCGTTGCAGGAACGGCAGATGACTTGCACGGGAGCCGATAATATTCATGCGCTGGCCATCGACGGCAGTTTTGATGATGCGCAGAGAATTATAAAATCAATTTTTAATGATCATACCTTTAGTCAACGCCATCGGCTATCCGCGGTTAATTCGATCAATCTGGTGCGCGTGCTGGCGCAATGCGTTTATTATCTCTACGCGTGGCTGCAATTATCGGTAACGGACCGCCGGCGGGTCGAGTTCGTGGTCCCGACCGGTAATTTTGGTAATATTTTTGCGGGTTGGTTGCTGGCAGAAATGGGGGTGCCAATCTTGGGTTTCAAATTGGCGACCAATCAAAATGATATTCTCCATCGTCTTTTCACCACTGGCGAATACCGGATCGGGACGGTGCAGCCGAGTCTGGCCCCGTCGATGGATATTCAGGTGGCGTCGAATTTTGAGCGCTTTCTTTATTATCAGCTCGGGGGTGACACAACGCAGGTACGGCAGGTAATGCACACCTTGCAGACGACGGGCACGTATCAGTTCGCTCATTTTGATCATTCGACCCTGAGCACTTCACGGGCGACTGACGCGGATATCACCAGTAATCTCCGGCGGGTCTATGAGACTTACGGCTACATCATCGATCCGCATACCGCCTGCGCTTTTCAGGATCTGCATCCTGATCGGTTAAGTATTATTTTGGCGACGGCCCATCCTGCAAAATTTCCAGCGGCGATTGGTGCGGCAATCAAACAAGAGCCGACGCATGCGGCGCTGGAAGATCTGAAGTTGCGCCCAGTCGTGAAACACCGACTGCCGGCGGACGAAGCCGCGATTAAAGCTTTTATCGCGGCCCGCGCCGTTTAGAGAAGCGGCGCTAGTAGTCGGGCGATCTCCTCACCGATTTTCGGCATCAGGCGGCGCTCCTGGTGTGGCTCGGGCATGGGTTTAGAGGCGGCTAAAATTCCTTGTATTTCATGAGCGAGCGCGGCGGCCTCAGTCGGAGAGTAGGTAATCGCCCCAATTTCAAAATTAACAAACAGACTGCGTAGATCCATATTAGCTGAGCCGAAGAGTCCGGTTTCTTCGTCGACGAGAAGAATTTTTGCGTGACACATGCCGGGTTGGTAGAGCGATATTTTTACGCCAGCGGCGTGGAGTTCACGCAGATAATGTCGGCGGGCAAGATCGGTGATGGGGTGGTTAGAGCGAGCGGGCACGACCAGTCGCACATCGATGCCGGCGCGGGCTTGGACTTGAAGCGAACGGAAGAGCACTTCATCGGGAATAAAATAAGGAGTGACGATCCAGATGCTCCGCTCTGCTTGTTGGACGAGAGAGAGTATTCCCTCGTAAAGAGGGTCCCCAGCTACATCTGGCCCGCTGGCTACGATTTGAATTTCACTCTCCCCTGTAGGCGTGAAATGGGTAGTCGGTAATTCTTGCTGCAGGCGCTCGATCGGCTGGCCACTCGCAAATGCCCAATCAGCGAGAAAGATTTCATTTAGCAATTGAACCGCGGGGCCCTCGATGACGGCGCCAAAGTCACGCCAGCGTCGTTTAAGCGGCGTGGGCCCCATGTATTCAGCTGCAAGATTACGTCCCCCCAGCGCACCTACTCGGTGATCAAAAATCGCAATTTTTCGGTGATTGCGGAGATTAGCGGAACCGCGCGTAGAGAGAGGAATAACCGGCATGAACGTGACAACCTCACCCCCCGCGGCGCGGAGCGGGTCGCAGAATCGGCCACTCGTCAGGAAGCAGCCGAGCGAGTCGAGAAGTAGGCGAACTTTGACCCCCTCCCGCGCTCGCTCTGCGAGCAATTTGATAATGCGCCGCCCGACAGCGTCGCGCCCCAGAATGAATGTCATGAGGTGAATGGTATGTTTCGCCTCACGAATACCCCGCTCCAGTTCGGCAAAGGATTTTTCACCTGAAGGAAGAAAGTGCACGCGATTCCCTCCCACCGGAGGGGCTGCGCCGTTGAGCATGAGAACTTTTGCGGCGAAGGTGTTTGCCGCGGTTGTAGCGGGGTGGTTGGGGAGAGACGGTGCCAAGCGCGCTTTGCGGATGGCTAATTTGCGCACTTTGCGACCACCCAGCATGAGAAAGAGCGGCACGCCAAGATAAGGAATGAAGGCAATTGCCAGCAGCCAAGCGAAAGTGTTGCCCGGTTGTTTGCGCTCGCTCATCAGCCGCGCGATAGCGAAGAAGGCGAGCAGGAAGCCGGCGACGGTTAATAAGTGAGGGAACAAACCGTTAATGAACGGGTGGGCGCGCATCGCCTCGTAAGCTTGCTGGATAGTTTCCCCCATAGACAGATCCTCGCTAAGATTGGTTAATTGGCAAGCGGGGTGGTCGGGTGAGAGGTCGCGGCAACATGGGAGCGTTGGGGGCGCTAGCGGGATGTTTTTAGGGTGCCTTCAAATAGCCAAAAAACCGCTTGGCAAAGCCCGTAACGCCCCCATACCTTGACCGCTCGTTTTGGTTTGGTGGAGTATCCAAGTGGCTAAAGGGCGTTGACTGTAAATCAATTCTGCACTGCAGTTCGCTGGTTCGAATCCGGCCTCCACCACCAAAATAAACCTCAGTTTGAGGTCAAATTTCCCTCCAGCGTTCGCGCTTTGGAGGGAATTTTTTCGATACTATCAATGGTAAGATATTAAAGGAGACCGACTTCGCGGAAGCTATAATAGCCTCGGCCAAGGGGATCCGTAGTGGCTTGGCCGACGATAACATGATCGAGCAGGCTGATATCGATCGCTTGAGCGGCTTCACGGAGTTGTCGCGTGACTTGGATGTCCGCCGCGCTCGGTGCAGGATCGCCACTGGGGTGATTGTGGACGCACAGTACGGCGGTGGCGCCCTGGCGGATTGCTTCCCTGAAGACCTCGCGCGGGTGGGCTAGGCTACTCGTGGCGGTACCCGAAGTGACTTCGACTTGTTTGATCAAGCGATTCTTGCGGTTCAGGCAAAGGACCCAGAATTTCTCGACGTTAAGGCCAATAATTTGCGACCGAAAGTGTGCGAGCACGAGATCGGCGCGGTTGAAAATTGGCGTCAGCGCAGCTTCTTGGCTTAGCACGCGACGAGCAATTTCCATCACGGTCACGAGTTGCCATGCTTTGACTCGGCCGATGCCGATTTGTCGCCGAAAGTCGGCATCACCCCATTGCACCAGCTGGGCCAGTGAGCCCGCTTCAGTCATCAAGCGCTGGGCAATGACGAGTACATTATGGCCCTTGGTGCCGCTACGCAGGAGCATGGCCAAGAGTTCCGTGTCGCTGAGCACGGATGGACCGAGCTTCTCTAATCGTTCTTGAGGACGATCCTGGACCGCCAGGTCTTTTAGCCTGAGTGGCGGATAACTTTCTTTACTCATCGTGGGCCGGGGTGATCACCCGCTGGCCCGCGAGCGATTAAAACTAGAAGTGCTTAACGTAGGCGTTGCGTCGCAACTTTTCTAACCAGCGCTCAGTCGCGCGGCGGGAGCCTTGTTGCACGAGAGCTTTTTCAATCTCAGGACGAACTTCATCCAGGCTGAGTGCCCCAGCGTGTTTGCGATCTTCAGCAAAAAGAATGAAGGCACCCTCAGGCATGATGAGGGCCTCGCTGTGCTGGCCCTTTTCCAAAGTGAAGATCACATCACTAAATTCTTTGCGCAGGTCGGCCCGACGTTGCCAACCCCAGTCGCCGCCTTTACCTTTGCGCGAGTCCTGGCTGTATTTACGCGCGAGATCGCTAAAATCAGCGCCAGCCTTGATTTGGCTTACGATGTCGCTCCCTTTCACTCGAAGGGTAGCATCGGTATCATCGGCCGAGCGGGTAATCTGGATGAGGCGGAGATGAACGCTGTCTTCTTGAATGAAGCGATCCTTGTTTTCTTTATAGTAGGCTTCGATTTTTACTGGGCTAACCGTGCTGGCGGATTTGGCCTGCTGTTGGCGCATGTAGCCGTAAATCATGTCTTCTTCCTGTTCCTTGCGGTAGTCTTTTTGCGAAATTCCGCGGGAGCGGAGGTAGGCGAGGAATTTGCTGCGATCACCGTCGAACTGATTGATAATCGTTTCAGCTACTTGGTTATCGATGTAGCTGTCGGGCACATGGCGTTTCTCGTCTTTGTAAAAATCTTTCACAATCAAAACGCGATCGATCAAATTTTGGATCACATCTTCTTGGAGGGCTTCAATTTTTTCATTGAACTCTTTTTCGGAACGACTCTGGCGTTGAATTTCTGGAATGAGCGGTCCTACCTCCCGACGAATATCATCAATGGTGATAATTCGATCTTCGGCAATCGCTGCTATTCCATTGGCATAGCGGGCGTTAAGATTGTCTTTCTGGCGGTCGGGTTGAGCCTGAGCGAACAAGCCGAGCGCGGCAGTGAAGAGGGCGAACGAGGTTAAACTAAGGCAACGGAGACTCATGGAACAGGGAGATTTTGCAGGAAAATAATGACTTCTTTCAACCTTGCAAGGGGGGTGGGTGCGGTCAAGCGGGGAAAGCGGTTACTCAATTGGATATAATCATCGTGTCGGCCGGAGTGGCGGAGACATTTGAGGCGGTTGCCTTCAGTTTCGACGGATAAAATGCCCTTTTGTTCCGCGCGGGACCTAATTTCTGTTACGAGCAGCAAAGCTCGAACCGGTTCCTCGAATTTTCCAAACCGGTCGCGCAATTCCGCCTCGATTTCCTTCACCTGTTTAGGGCTCTCCACGAGGGCTAGCCGGCGGTAAAAGTCGATGCGGAGGCGTGATTCACTGATATAGCTAGCAGGTAAACGTGCCTGGATTTTATCAACTTCGCCTTGGCTGCGTTCCGCTTGTTTTAGTGCACTAAATGTGTCGGTGGCGGTGGCCCGGGCGGTCTCGGCGCTTTCGCCTACGAAAACGAAATCTAATTTGACACTCGCACGGACCAGCGCGGCTTGTTTTTCACCTTTCAGTCGGGCGACACTTTGCCGGAGAAGTTGGCAATATAGCTCAAAACCGATGCCGACGATGTGCCCGCTTTGTTCAGCTCCGAGTAAATTACCCGCGCCGCGTAGTTCGAGATCGCGCATCGCAATGCGGAAACCAGCCCCGAGTTGGTTGTGCTGGCGAATCGCGCTGAGTCGCTGCCGCGCAATATCGAGCAGGCGCGCGTGGCGGTGCAGCAGCAAATACGCATAGGCTTGATGCTTAAACCGACCGACCCGACCGCGAAGCTGGTAAAGCTGGGAGAGGCCAAAGCGATCGGCGCCTTCGATGATGAGCGTATTGCAATTTGGAATATCGAGACCGGATTCAATAATCGTCGTGCAGACGAGGACTTGATACCGGCCTGCGACAAAATCTGTCATGACGCGCTCCAAGCCTGCCGCCCCCATTTTCCCATGACCGACGCCGATGCTTAGGTCGGGCAGCAGCGCGCGCAGGCGGGCTGCGACGAGGTCAATACTCATGACGCGATTGTGCAGGTAGAAGACCTGACCGCCGCGTCTGGTCTCGTGCTGGATTGCTTCGACCACCAGTTTTTCATCGTAGCTCTTCACGATCGTTTGAATGGGCAGTCGATTAGACGGCGCCGTCTCAATCGTGCTCAAGTCGCGTGCGCCGGTCAGCGCAAGATACAGGGTTCGCGGAATTGGCGTCGCGCTCATCGAGAGCATGTCCACATGCGCCCGCCAGCGTTTGAATACTTCTTTGTGTTTCACCCCAAACCGCTGCTCTTCGTCGATGATTACCAACCCGAGATCTTTAAATTTAACGTCATTTTGCACCAGGCGATGCGTGCCGATTAAAATATCAATTTTCCCTTCAGCGAGCGCCGCCAGAATGCCCACTTGTTCTTGGCGTGTGCGGAAACGACTGATCATTTCCACGGCCACGGGATAACCGGCCATGCGTTCGCGAAAGGTGTTTAGATGCTGCTGCGCTAGCACGGTAGTCGGTACCATTACGGCGACTTGCCGCCCGCCCATCACGGCTTTGAAGGCGCCCCGAATCGCTACTTCTGTTTTACCAAAGCCGACGTCGCCGCAAACCAAACGGTCCATCGGTCGTGTTTGCTCCATGTCAGCTTTCATGGCGACGATCGCCTTGGCTTGATCGCGGGTTTCGGTGAAGGGGAAGGCGGCTTCGAATTCTTTTTGCCACCCGTTATCCTCGGCGAAGGCGTGGCCGGGTTGCGCTTCCCGTTGCGCTTGGATTCGCAACAATTCTGCGGCGAGGTCGAGTGTGGCATGCTCCGCCGCCTGGCGCGCTTTTTCCCAGCGACCAGAGCCAATGCGGCCCAGCTGGGGTTTGCTCTTGGTTAGACCGACGTAACGGCTGATGAGATGCGATTCTTGGAGGGGGACATGCAGCGTTATTTTGTCATCAAACTCCAAGGAGATAACTTCGCGCGTGCCGTCACGGGTATCAAGTTTGGTTAGCCCGCGGTAAAGGGCGATGCCATGTTGCAGGTGAACCACAAAGTCGCCTTCCACCAATTCGGAGAAATCCAGTAATTGGTCCACGGCCGATTGCCCCGCGATGACGCGTTGGGGCGCACTGCGGCGCTGACGGCGTCGGCCGAAAATTTCGGTCTCGCTCACCACGACTATTCCCCGGGGGCCGGTGATTTTGCCGAGTGAATGATCGGTTGGGGGCGCCACCCCTTGCGATTTTTCTGTGGGGGTTATCTTATCTGGGCGGAAAGTAATTCTGAAACCTTCATTTAATGCCCCGCGCAAGTAGCGCGGTTTCATCGATTGCAGGGAAGCATGTTCCTCGAGCAACTCGCGCACGCGCTGTTCTTCGCCTTCTTTGGAGAGGACGAAATCAATTTGAAAGCCACTGCTTTGCCACGCGGATAATTGTTCGAGAAATTGCCGGCGGCCATCTTCCTCTACTTGCAAGCGAGTCGACGCCAAGAGACGTTCTTCCGGATAGGATCGATGGTGAACTAATGATTCGGTATTCCAGGTTTCTTCCTGCGTGGCTTGGTCAAAAAGCTGGCTCGCTAAATCAAGATCACTGAGTCCGAAAAGGTGTGCGCAGGCGTGGGGGAGCTTGGTCAGAAAAAGTGAGGTCCGTAGGGCCAACGCTTCATCAGCTTGCGCCGGGGGTGGACTCGGTTCGTCCAGCCGATCGGTATCGGGGGCTAACGTATCGAATAGCTCCTCCAGTGATTTTGGTTCGATGCAAACGACCTGAGTGGTTGGCACGAGATAATCGAGTAGCGAAGCGGTCGGACCAGCAGACGCGATTTTAGGCGCGGCGGTCAGTGTGATCGACGCTACGGTGGCGCCTGATCGCTGGGAAACGGGATCAAGCTCGCGAATTTCTTCCAGATCATCGCCAAAATAATCCAGCCGGTAGGGCCGATGGGCCGTGATTGGGTAGATATCGACGATGCCGCCGCGCACGGCGTACTGCCCTGGGGCTTCGCAGATGGCTTCGGCATCATAATCAAATGAGTCGAGTATTTTGAGCAAAGCGGCGAACGGCCGATCGTTGCCTGGTTTCAAGATAGTTTCCCGTTCTGCAAAATCCGCCAGCGGGGGTACCGCTTGTAGCAGGGCCGCAGGGGTAGCGAGCACGATCAGTTGATGATCGGCGGTCGCCGGTCGGCGAAGCTGGCTGAGCACCGCGAGGCGATCGCTCGCGGTGTTGAATGCGTCGCGAGTTTTGCGGTGGTCAGTTTGCGCCTCAGGAAAATTGAGAATAGTAGGGCTGACCGCCGGCTGGCTCGCGCGGATAAACAGGGCGAGATCTTCCAGTAACGCGTCGGCTTGTTTTGCCTCTTCGTGGATCACGAGCCAACCAGACGCCGGCTGGCGTCGGACGAGTCCTGCCAGCGCGTAGGCGATCGCCGGTGGGCAAACCCCGGTAATCTTCGTGCGGAGCGCGGAAAGATGAGCAGCCATCAATAAATTATTGGCAATCGTGTCTGTCAGTGAATCGACGTCCTAGCATCGAAGCGAATGACTTACTTCAGCTCTGGACTGGCCGTTTGGGTGCGGAGAAATCCGAGACCGGCGCGAGCCGCTTCTTCCTCGGCGCTTTTCTTGGATGAGCCATGGCCCGTTCCAATTGTTTGATCATGCAAGATCACTGCGACCGAAAAAGTGCGTGCGTGCAGCGGGCCAGTGGTTGTGAGTACTTCATAACGTAACGCGACGTTGCCGTGGACTGGCTGGATCAGTTCCTGCAAGCGGCCTTTGGGGTTTTCGGCATCCTCCGCCAAGACGAGCCGATCGAGTAAAGGGCCGTACCATTTGAGTACTAATTTTTGCACCGTCGCCAAATCGCTATCTAAGTAGATCGCTCCGGCGAGAGCTTCGAACGCATCCTCGAGCGTGGAGGCGCGGGTCCGACCGCCGGTGGCATCTTCACTTTTACTGAGTCGCAGGCAGGTGTTGAGCCCCAGGTCGCGGGCCATTTGGGTGAGAAAGTCGCCTTTAGATAAAACCGCGCGGCGTTTGCTGAGCACGCCTTCGCGCTCGAGGGTGAATTCGCGAAAGAGCGCGTCGGTGATGATGAATTGTAAGACGGAGTCACCGAGAAATTCCAGGCGCTGATTATGCGCCCCGGCCTCGGGCTGATCTTGCAGATAGGAGCCGTGGGTGAGCGCTTCCCGCAGTAAGGCGGGGGTGCGGAAATGATAACCAAGACGAGCTTGCAGATCGGCGAGTTCTTCAGGGTTTTTCATAGCGTTAGGAGCTTGCGCTCGAATAGCGCCGGAGGCCGCGGTTAAAAACAAAAACGGTAAGAGCGAACCACCCCGTGGCGATCCCCAAGACCCAGGCCAACAGGCTGGGTTTGAAGCCGTGCAATAAAATTTGCGCGGGCGCGTTGCTGACGATCACCACGGGCAGCGCCCAGACAAAGACGATGTTGGCTAAGCCCTTAAAAGCCTGACGCGGCAGGCGCGAAAATTCGCTCAACGTAAAATAACTGCCTTCGATGCCCTGAGCGCTCGTGAACCAAAAGGCGAAGGAGATGCAGAGCACGAGCATACTATAGTGGATCACGATCCCCGCCACGACCAAGAGAGCGTAACAACCGATTGCGAGAAAACTGGGCTGCAAATTGAGTTGGTGGGCGGAATAAATTACCACACTGAGCGCCACTAAGGAATTAACCAAACTATCCGGATCGAGTTTGCGCGTGGTGGCCATGAACATGACATTGCCCGGTTGCGCTAGGTAGAAATCAAAATTGCCGCTGCGGATATTTCGGCCCATCTCAAAAATACTGCTCCAGAAAAAGCCCATCAGAAAGCGCTG
>CAIOCT010000101.1 GCA_903856725.1 uncultured Verrucomicrobiota bacterium | reverse complement strand
CCCATGTCTTTCGAAGGTCCAACCTTGGGCCGTATTATCCGACAGCAGATTTATACCCCGCTGGCGCTGGTCATTCTCGCTGGACTCGTGGCCCTTTATGGAAGGCGGGCAGAAAAATTATCGCGCCAATTGCCTTGGGCTCTATTGCTCGGGCTAGCCAGTGGCTGTTTTTGGCTAACCCGGGAGGAAAGCGTGTGGCTCGTGCCCAGCGTCGGGCTACTCGCCGTCGCGGCTATTGTGGGAGCATATCGAATCTCACGATTGCAAGTTGGCACCATGACACGCTCCTTCGGGGTGGCGATCGCATGCGCCGCCCTGCCGATCTTTTTGGTGGCTTGGCAAAATCATCTGCACTATGGCTGGTTTGGAACCGTTGAGTTTCGCGCGCCAGAATTTAACGATGCCTATGGCGCCATGGTGCGCGTGAAAATGGAACCCGAGATTCCCTACGTGCCAGTCACTCGCCAGGCCCGCGAGGCCATGTATGCAATTAGCCCTAGTTTTGCTCAATTACAGCCTTTCCTCGAGGGTGACTATGGTCGCGGCTGGGCGGGCGCCGGCACCCATATGACCAAGCAACCCGCGGCAGAACGGCAAATCGGCGGCGGCTGGATGACGTGGGCCCTCCGTGACACCGTAGCCGCCGCTGGGTTTTGCCACGACGCGAAAGAGGCCATGATTTTTTATCAAAAAATAGCCGATGACATCAACCGCGCCTGTGATGCAGGCCGCTTGCCCGCCTACCCTAGGCGCAGCGGCTTCCTCCCAAGATGGCAAGCGGGCCAAACTGCCGAGGTACTACGTACGAGTGGGATTTTTTTTAATTTTGTCGTCTCCTATCAATCATTCAATGCCCACACCCTACCGAGTATTGGCGACGACAATGATCTCCGTCTTTTTCGCGATCTTTCGCACGATCGCGTCTCCCCCGGGGCTGATGCGACCAACTTAATTCTCCCCAATCAATTCGCGCTCGATGCTTGGAAGCTTAATTTGCTACAAAAAATCGGATTAGCCTTCGGGCGTATTATTCAAGGGCTTTTCTTTATCGCTGGAGCACTATTCTTAGTGCGGCTCACGCCATTCGCCAGAAATCGAGAACTCACCTTTCCCCTGATACTCGCGATAGCCACCCTCGGAGGTAGCTTCGCCTATTGTCTAATTAATGCGATTGTTCACGTAACGTCCTTTCCAGTTATCGCCGTCTCCACTTTCTGGCCCATTTATCCCTTGCTCCAAATTTTTAGCGTAGCTGTCTTATGGGACATCACCGCTATTTGGCTCATACGATCAGCGGCCGGCGAAAAATTAGCCTAACGCTGCGCAAGGCTAGCGTGCCCTAGGCTAGGGAGTTATAATTGAAGTGACCGTAATTTTAGCCGGAGGCATTTGCCATTTGCTCCAAGTATCCGTCCAGCGAATAGCCTCGCCGTTAAAATCAACATCCCCCGCGGCCCCCCCGCGATAGGCCGCGCGCACTCGCACCAGCGCCTTTGAGCCTGCCGCGCCTACTTTGAAGCTGACGGAGCGCGTAGCGGATGATCCAGCGTTTTCCTCATAACAAAAGCCGGTCCAGTTTTTACCGTCATCAATCGAATATTCTCCGTGTAAAAACCCAACCCGCTCCCCGCGGGCATCCGTACTCGCCAAGATAGTAATCTTAATTTTCGCCTCCGCGGCGGACAAGACTGGCGCAGCAATGAGCAATTCTCGATGAGCTGGAAACATTGGCCCGATGAGTAAGAGCGCCAGCCATAACCCTCGCGGCAACCAAGACCGAACTCTAAGCTTGGGCCGCCCCTGTGGGCGCAACCCGGCGGCGGTTGATATCGAGTTCATAATAAAAATGACCAGCTTGAGCGAAAGCTTTACGCTCGAGCTGAAGATTTAGGTTCAGCTTAATTAATACGCAGAAGGATGCCCCGATGCCAAAGTTTTTTTGCCCGCCTGCACTCGTAGGTCTAAAAATCAACTGGCCTCTGCTGCTTGATTAGTCTGAATCACTCTTCTTTCCTTCATGGCAAAATCTATCCTCGTCACTGGCTCTTCAGGCTTAATCGGCTCTGAAGTTTGCGTTTATTTCGCGGAGCAGGGCTACACTGTTCATGGCGTTGATAACAACCAACGCGCCGTGTTTTTCGGCCCACAAGGCGATACGCGTTGGAATCAGAGCCGACTCGCCTCTGAGCTGAAGGGTTTTGTTCACCACGAACTCGATATTCGGGACCGAGCTGGCGTCCTCGCCCTCGTTAAATCGGTACAACCAGCCGTAATCGTCCACACCGCCGCCCAGCCCTCGCACGATCGCGCCGCCGCGATTCCTTTTGACGATTTTGATACGAATGCCGTCGGGACGCTTAACTTTCTCGAAGCCGCCCGCCAAGCCTGTCCCGAGTCGCCCTTTGTGCACATGAGCACGAATAAAGTTTATGGCGATGCCCCCAATCGCATCACGCTGATCGAGCAAGCGACGCGCTGGGATTACGCTGATCCGGCCTACGCCCACGGCATTCCGGAAACGTTCACCATCGACCAATCGAAGCACTCCCTCTTTGGCGCTTCCAAGGTTGCCGCTGATGTGATGGTGCAAGAATACGGGCGCTATTTTAATATGCCCACTTGCGCTTTGCGCGGCGGCTGCCTCACCGGGCCCAATCACACGGGAGTAGAACTCCACGGGTTTCTTTCTTATCTGGTAAAATGCAATCTCGAGGGCCGCGAATATCGCGTGTTTGGTTATCAGGGTAAACAGGTGCGCGATAACATTCACTCGCTTGATGTCGCTCGTTTCATGGCCGCGTTCGTCGCTAATCCGCGCGCGGGCGAAGTCTATAATTTAGGCGGCGGCAAGGCGAACAGCACCTCCATTCTCGAAGCCTTTAAAATAACGGAAAAATTTACGGGTAAGGCCCAAATTCACACGTACGTTGATCAAAACCGCGCCGGGGACCACATCTGCTATTATTCTGATCTCCGCAAGATGCGCGCGCACTATCCGCAATGGGATATCACTCAGTCGCTCGAAGAAACTATTCGGCAAATTGTGGCTGCTTGGCGTACGCGCACCCACTCCGCCTGATGAAATCGCTCTTTGAGCCAAGAGCTCTGCAGCTCGATCCACGAGCAATTCTGCTGGCTCTAGTCCTCTCAGTTGCAGCCGCGCTCCCTTGGATCACCAACAGCGTGAACCGGCGTGATTATTATTTTTTCGATATCACCCTGACTTCTACTTCCCCAGGGACTACGCAATTTTTCTGGGATCTTGGCAACGGCTTCACCGAGTATGATTCGTCCCGCCAGCCCATCAAAATAGAACCCAACCCGGTGGTCTATCGTTTCATGATGCCGATGGGCGAGTTCCGCGCTTTTCGTTTTGATCCGATTGATGGCATTGGTCGCTTCACATTTTCCCACGCCCAAATCGTAGATTTAGAGGGTCACGTCGTGCGTCGCTTTGGTCCGCCTGATTTACTCCCCGCCGCTAATATTCTTTACGCCAATCAACAAGGTCCGGAGCTCCTAGTTGAAACCAATCCTGCCTCCAATGATCCCATTATTAATTTACGCCTTGAGTCACCACTCGTGTTGGGCAGCACGCCAAAAATATGGTGGGAGCTCGGTTGGCCGATAGCTCTGCCAGTTTTTCTCGCGGGCTGCTTCTTAGGTCTACCGGCGGTGGCGCGGCGGCTCTCACAAATCGCAGGTGCGCTGGCCACTACTGGCCGCAGCCGGCCAGCTTCCACAATCATCGCTGTGGCGGTGGCCGCCGTGGCCTTGCAGTGTTATCCTGTGCTGTTTCTCGGTCGTAGCTTTGCTTCTCCGAACAATGGCGGGCACATGCTTTATGAAGGGTGGCCCACCCTCCCGGGCGATACCGACCGGATGTGCTCCAACACCGGAAGCTCCGATACCGGCGCGCTTCTTTTCCAGCATCTCTATTATCCCATGGTGCAGCGTGATGCGCTCCTCCAAGGCGAGTTGCCCCTCTGGAATCGTTACTCACTCAGCGGTGAACCCCTTCTTGGCCAAGGCCAATCCATGTTTGGGGACCCATTTAATTTTCTCACCATTGCAGCTGATGGCGCTGCCTGGGCTTGGGATGTTCGCTTCTTGCTCGCCCATATTATCTTAGCGGCCGCTCTTGGCGGAATTGTTTGGCGGCTTACGCGCCACTTGGGCGCCGCGGTACTGACGACGACAAGCGCAGCCTTTCTAGCCTTCTTCACTTACCGCCTCACGCATCCAGCCAATTTTAGCGTCTGCTATTCACCGCTGATCCTTTTGGCTTGGACTGGCCTTCTTTCAGCCGCATCACCACGTCGGATCCTGGCTTGGCTAGTCGCTCTCGTAGGAGCCAACTGGCTCGTCCTGACTAGCGGCACGGTCAAAGAAGCGTATATGCTGATCGTTTGCCTCAATTTTGCCGGAACGGTACTTCTGTTTCGTCAGCCTGAAACAGTGGGCCGTCGCGGCTTCCTGCTCGCTCTCGCCAGTGCGGCAGGCGTGGGCTTCGTATTATTAGCAGCTCCCGCCTGGCTCTCTTTCCTAAGCGCCTGGCATCAT